>JBFGCA010000091.1:0-19926 GCA_041567315.1 Thermoanaerobaculia bacterium
CCGCAACCTGCTGGCGCCGCTCGCCGAGCTCGAGGCCACCTTCGCCGCCGCCGGCGAGAGCGCCCAGCCGGTGCGGGTGCTGGCCCGCAGCGGCGACACCCCGCCCGCGGAGCGCCCCCCGGCGCTCCGCAACCCGCCCGAGGTGCTGATCACCACCCCCGAGTCGCTCAACATCCTGCTCACCTCCAAGGGCGGGCGCTCGCTCCTCGGCGCCCTCGAGTGCGTGGTGCTCGACGAGATCCACGCCGTCGCCTCGGCCAAGCGCGGCACCCACCTGATGACCGCGGTCGAGCGGCTCACCCTGCTCTCGGGCGAGTTCCAGCGCATCGCGCTCTCGGCCACGGTGCGGCCGCTCGAGCGGGTCGCGGCGCTGGTCGGCGGGCGGAAGATGAGCGACGCAGCCGAAGGCGCCGAGCCCCGCTACCGGCCGCGCCGGGTGGCGATCCTGCGCTCGGCCGAGGCCAAGCGCTACGACCTGCGCGTGGTGGCGCCGGCCGCCGCCGAGGTGACGGCGGCGGAGGACGACGCCCTGGCGCCGCCGACCGACGACCCCACCCGCATTCCCTCCGAGCGCCGCACCGACAGCATCTGGCCGCCGCTGGTCGGCGAGCTGAGACAACGCATCGGCGCCAACCGCTCGACGCTGCTGTTCGCCAACTCGCGCCGGGTGACCGAGAAGGTCACCCGGCTGCTCAACGGCGGCGAGACCGCGGACCTCGCCTACTCGCACCACGGCTCGCTGTCGCGCGAGCTGCGGGCGGTGGTCGAGAGCCGGCTCAAGGAGGGGAGCCTCGCCGCGATCGTAGCCACCAACTCGCTCGAGCTGGGGATCGACGTCGGGGCGCTTGACGAGGTGCTGCTGCTGCGCACCCCGCCGACCATCGCCTCGGCGGTCCAGCGGGTGGGCCGCGCCGGCCACCAGGTGGGCGAGGTCAGCCGCGCCCGCCTCTACCCGCTCTTCGAGCGCGACTATCTGGACGCCGCGGTGGTCGCCCGCGGGGTGCTCGAAGGGGACATCGAGGAGGCGACGCCGCCCGCGGCGCCGCTCGACGTCCTCGCCCAGGTGGTGCTGTCGATGGTCGCCGCCGAGAGCTGGCGGCTCGACGACCTCTACCGGTTCCTGCGCACCTGCTGGTCCTACCGCGATCTGTCGCGCGCCCGCTTCGACCTGGTGGTCGAGATGCTGGCCGGGCGCTACGCCGACGCCCGGCTGCGCGAGCTCCATCCGCGGGTGGCGATCGACCGCGTCGACGGCACCATCCGCGCCCGCCCGGGCGCCGCCCGGCTGATCTACCTGTCGGGCGGTACCATCCCCGACCGCGGCTACTACCACCTGCGGCTGGCCGACTCGATGGCCAAGCTCGGCGAGCTGGACGAGGAGTTCGTCTGGGAGCGCTCGGTGGGCGACACCTTCAGCCTCGGCGCCCAGAGCTGGCGCATCCAGGCGATCACCCACAACGACGTGCTGGTGACGGCGGCCCGCCGCTCGGCCGCCATGGCCCCCTTCTGGCGGGCCGAGGAGCGCGACCGGAGCTTCCATCTCTCGGCCCGGATCGGCGAGCTGCTGGTCGAAGCCGACGAGCTGCTCGCTAAGCGGAACGGCGCCGCCCGGCTGCGCGAGCTGCTGATCGGCCGGCACGCGATGGAGGAAGAGGCGGCCGCGGCACTCACAGCGCTCCTCGAGCGCCAGCGGGCCGCCACCGGCCGGCTGCCCCACCGCCGCCGCCTCATCGCCGAGCGGGTGCGCGGCGACCGCGACCGGCGGCTGATCCTCCACACCTTCTGGGGCGGCAAGACCAACCGGCCGTTCGCCATCGCCGTGGCCGCCGCCTGGGAGGAGGCGCACGGCGCCCCGCTCGAGATCGAGCTCGACAACGACTGCCTGATGCTGGCGCTCCCCGAGGGCGCCGATCCGGCTGCGTTGTTCGAGCTCGTGCGCCCCGACAACCTCGAGCCGCTGCTGCGCCGCCGGCTGGAGCGCGGCGGCTTCTTCGGGGCCCGCTTCCGCGAGTGCGCGGGCCGCGCGCTGCTGCTGCCGCGCGGCAGCTTCCGCCGCCGGGTGCCGCTGTGGCTCAACCGGCAGCGCGCCAAGAAGCTGCTCGAGGCAGTGGCCGGCTACGGCGACTTTCCGGTGCTGCTCGAGACCTGGCGCACCTGTCTCCAGGACGCCTTCGAGCTCGACGCGCTGGCCGAGCTGCTGGCCGAGATCGAGCGCGGCGAGATCGAGCTGGCGGTGGCGACCACCGACGCCCCCTCGCCGTTCGCCGCCAACGTGCTGTGGAAGCAGACCAACCGGCTGATGTACGAGGACGACTCGCCCGAGGGCGCCCGCCCCGCGGGTCTCAGCCGCGACCTGCTCCGCGAGCTGGTCTACTCCTCCCGCCTGCGGCCGCGGCTGCCGGCCGAGCTGATCGACCGCTTCCAGCGCAAGCTTCACCGCACCTTCCCGGGCTACGCGCCCCGCACCGCGAGCGAGCTGCTCGAGTGGGTCAAGGAGCGGCTCGCGATCCCCGAGACCGAGTGGGGCGAGCTGCTGGCCGCGGTCGAGCGCGAGGTGGGCGCCGAGGCGGTGGGCGGTGCCGGCGCCGGTGCCTCGGCGGTCGCCGCGATGCTGCAGCGAGTGGCGCCCAAGGCGATGCGAGTGATCTGGAGGGCTGGTGGTCAGGGGGCGGCCGATCCAGGTAAGAGTCCGGAAAGGGAACGAACGGTGATCTGCGCCGTCGAGAGCCTGCCGCGTCTGCTCGCGGCGCTCGATCGGCGCCGCGACGACGTGGGCCTCGGCTCTCTGCTGGCCGCCGACGAGTTGCCGCCGCCCGCGGCGCTCGCCGCCTTCGAGCGGCTCTCGCGGCAGCCATCGGTTGGCAGCAGAGCAGTGGCCGACCCCGAGGCCGCCTCTTACCTGGAACCTGCTACCGAGACGCCCTCAACGGCGATGACCGCTCCGCAGGCCGATGACGGCCCATCCGAAGACGAGTCGTCCGACCCGCTCACCGAGCTGGTCGCCGAGTGGATCCGCTTCTACGGTCCGTTCCGGCAGGAGCTGCTGGGCGAAGCCCTGGGTCTCGACGCCGCCACCGTGCAGGACGTCCTCGAGACCCTGGCGGCCGACGAGCGGGTGGTCATCGACGCCTTCCGGGAAGGGGCCGACGAAGAGGACGGGCTCGAGGTCTGCGACGCCGAGAACCTGGAGCGGCTGCTGCGGCTGCTCCGCGCCGAGGCGCGGCCGGCCTTCGAGCCGCTGCCGCCGACCCATCTGCCGCTGTTCCTGGCCCGCTGGCAGGGCGTCGGCGGCGCCGGCGACCCCGAGGCCCTCAAGACGGTTCTCGAGCGCCTGTTCGGCTACCCGGCCCCGGCCGGCCTGTGGGAGACCGACCTGCTGCCGGCCCGCCTCGAGCCCTACTACACCGCCTGGCTCGACGCCCTGCTCCAGGAGAGCGAGCTGCTGTGGACCGGCTGCGGCCGCCGCCGGCTGACCTTCGCCTTTCCCGAGGACCTCGAGCTGCTGCAAGACGGCGCCGGCCACGACCCAGGAGCTGCAGGAGCGGATCTCCCGACGGCAGCGGATTCCGAACTGGCTGCCGACCAAGGGCGCGGCGCGGCCGTCGATCGCGCCGATCCAGAGAAGCCGACCGGCTCGCTCGGCCCAGACGCAACGGACCGCAAGCCACCAGGCCGCGGCGAGTCCGGCTCCGGAATCGCCGGCGCTCCGGCCGAGGAACCAGCAGGTAGCAAGGTAGCCGAGGCCCTGTTTCCTGATCCGCGCGGCCGTTTCAGTCTGGAGGACCTGGCGCGGCACACCGGCCGTCCCACCGGCGAGCTGACCGAGACCCTCTGGGAGCTCGCCTGGCGCGGCGCGGTCTCGAACACCGGCTTCGCAGCCGTCCGCCAGGCGGTGCTCAGCCGTTTCCGCCCGCCCGCCGATGCCTCCGCCGGCGCGCGCCCCGAGGCCCGCACCCGGCGGACGGCCCGCCCCCGCCTGCGCTCCCGGCGCCCGGCCTTCGAGCGCTGGAGCGCCGGCCGGGCCTGGTCGGGCGACTGGTACCGCCTGAACCAGGACGGCGAGCGCGAGCCCCTGGACGCGCTCGAGATCGAGGAGTTGAACCGCGAGCGCGTCCGCCTGCTGCTGGCCCGCTACGGGGTGCTGTTCCGGGAGCTGCTGGCCCGCGAGCTGCCGGCTCTGCGCTGGGGCCGGCTCTTCCGCACCCTCCGCTTGATGGAGCTGTCGGGCGAGCTCCTGGCCGGCTGCTTCTTCAGCGGCGTCCCGGGGCTCCAGTTCGCCTCCCCCGCCGCCCTTCGAGCACTCCGCGACGGCCTCCCCGAAGACGCGATCTACTGGCTGTCGGCCGCCGACCCCGTCTCGCCCTGCGGGCTCGGGCTCGAGGCCCTGCGAGGCGACCTGCCACCGCGCCTGGCCTCGACCCACCTCGTATTCCACGGCCCCCGTCTGGTCCTGGTCTCCAAGCGCCACGGCGCCGAGCTCGAGATCCGCGTCGCCCCCGACCACCCCGACCTCGCCAGCTACTTCGAGGTCCTCAAGACCCTCCTCACCCGCCAGTTCCACCCCCGCCGCGCCCTCACCATCGAGACCCTCAACGGCGACCCCGCCGCCGCCAGCCCCTACGCCCCACCTCTCGCCGCCCTCTTCGCCACCACCCGCGACCGCCAAGCCCTAAGACTCCGCCGCCGCTACTGAGCCTCGCCGCCCGAGATCGGTAGAATGCAGCAGCCGGAAGCCACGAAATGACCGAACGAACCGCAGCAGGGTCGCCGGGCCTCGAGGCCCGGACCGCCAGGAGTCTCGCCCATTCGGGTAGCGAAGAAGGGGATGATCTAAAGACGGACTCCGGTTCAGCGCGGTGTTCGCGGGCTGTCTGACGCAGAGCGCGGCCTTGCTGCTGGGTGGGATCGTGGTGTTTGTCGTTCTGTCGCGTCGAGCGGAACCCACTCAACCAGCCTGTCCGGTGTGCGGTAGTACAGCGTGACCGTGACGCAGCTCGGCCACCGCCCGAGTATGTCCAGAACGAAGACAGAAGCTCCCGTCGTCATCGTCCCCTACGATCCGAAGTGGCCGGCGCTCTTCGAAGGCGAGAGGGTACTGCTGGCCCGGGTCTTTTCTGGTGTCGAGGCCACAGTCGAGCACGTCGGCAGCACCGCGGTTCCCGGCCTGGGAGGCAAGCCCATCCTCGACATTCTCGTCGGGGTGACCGTTCTGGTCGAGGTGGAGGCTCGTACTTCGAAGCTGTAGAAGCTGGGGTGGGCCGTCGGGTCGGTCGGCCGGGCGCTGAGCTCTCGGTCGTCGGGCATCGCATGGAAGCAAAGCAGCGATCGCGTCTCCGCAGCGCCGGCGGACTGGTCGTCCTCGCTGGCGGCGTGTTGATGGTCGTCGTCAATGCCGGGCTGACGCCGCTTCTTCCGATCGATGCGCCGTTCGCCGATTTCGCCGCTTCCGGGGTCTTTGCCTGGCGCCAGAGCCTCGCCGTCGTGGCGGCGTTGCTTCTCTGCCTGGGCTCGGTGCCGCTCTATCTCGGGCAGGTCGAGCGCACGGGCAAGGCAGGGGCGATCGCGTTCCTTCTGGCGTTTGCCGGCAGCGCCATCCTGGTCGCTCACGAGTGGAACCAGGTCTTCTTCGTGCGCGACCTCGCGCTGCGATTGCCGGACAGCCTGGAGGCGCTCGAGGATGCGCCCGGCATGACGCTGTTCGACGTCAGTGCCCTGGTGGCAGTCTCTGGGTTCGCGCTGGGCTGGTTGGCGTTCGCCGGGTCGATGCTCGCCTGCCGCCTCTATGCTCGAACCGGTCCGATGCTGCTGATCGGAGGGTTCTTCCTGGTGCCGATCCTCGGCGCAGCTCTCCCGCAGCCCTGGGGTCAGGTGCCTGGCACCCTGGTGCTTGGCGCGGGCTGGATCGTGCTCGGGCTGCAGTTGCGGGGACCTGCCAACTCAGGCGGCGCCAGGGCTGGGCCGTGAGACGGGCGGCGGTTGGGCTGTCGGCGCTCATTTGTTTCTTCCTGGCGCCTGCCAGCCGGGAGCTGTTTCGCTTTCTGCCGGCTGACATTGCCGAGCCGAGCTGGAAGATCAGCTGGATCGCCTTCTGCCTGGGGGGGTTGTGGGTCAGCCATCGAATGGGTCCGCGGGCGGCAATCGCCGAGCTCGGCCTTGGTGATGCGTTGGTCCGAGGCGTAGGCACTGCCTTCGCTTGCACCCTGCCAATGCTTGCGGTTCCGTTGTGGGTCAAGGGAAGCGCCATCCGGTTCGACGCGGGAGCAGTGGCGGCGCGCGGGCCGGTTCGGTCGACGCAGAGGGTGAGCCGACAGGCAAGCGCTCCGGCAGATCGCGTAACGCGTCAGGACACCGCTCGGGCCGCAGTTGCGAGGAGGGGTCTACTCTTGAGGTCGCCAGTCACGAGAGGTTGAGCGGTCGACTAGAATCGCTCCCGGAGGCGCCATGAAGGCTGAATTCACTGCCGTGTTTCGGAAGGTGCCTGAAGGCTTTGTCGCCTTCGTGGAGGAACTGCCGGGCGCGAACACGCAGGGCCGGACGCTCGAGGAAGCACGCACCAACCTCGAGGAGGCGGTGGCGCTCGTTCTCGAGGCCAATCGTTCTCTGGCCGAAGAGGAGCTGGCCGGTGCCGAAGTGATCCGGGAGTCCTTGAAGGTCACGGCTTGAAACGCCGGGATCTTCTTCGACACCTGAAGCAACACGGGTGCGAGCCCCTCCGCGAAGGAGGTAGGCATACGGTCTACGTCAACCGCTCTGCAGGCAAGGCATCGACCGTGCCCAGGCACCGTGAGATCAACGACTTCCTCGTTCGTAACATCTGCCGCGATCTCCAGGTGCCTCGACCCGGCGGTTGATCGGGCCGGAGGTCTCGCGCCGGTCAGCCTTCCGGTCTTGGGCCGTATGAAGGAACCCTTCGTCATCGAGACGCCGCGGCTGGGGCTGCGGGAGATGTCGATGGCCGACCTCGGCTTCGTGAGCGAGATGCTGGCGGATCCCGAGGTGATGCGCTACTACCCGGCGCCGCTGTCGCGGAGCGAGGCCCAAGTCTGGCTCGAGCGGCAGATGCGGCGCTATCGCGAGGACGGCCATGGGTTGTGGCTGGTCGAGTGCCGGTCGTCGGGCGAGCCGTTGGGCCAGGTGGGTCTGGCCATGCAGGAGGTCGAAGGGGTGCGCGAGCCCGAGGTCGTCTATCTGGTCCACCGCCCGTTCTGGCGGCGGGGCGTCGCCACGGAGGCGGCGACCGCCACGCGGGATTACGCCTTCGGGCGGCTGGGCGTGGGCCGGGTGATCTCGCTGATCCGGCCGCAGAACCTCCCGTCGCAGGGGGTGGCGCGGAAGCTCGGCATGCGGTTGGAGCGGGAGGCGGTGTTCAAGGGCCGCAGGCATCTGGTGTTCGCGCTCGAGGCGGCGGACCTCGAGGCGATCTGACGGGTGCCCGGCCACGCGTTCCCTTCGCGGTTGGAGAGGGCGCTCGCCTGGGCGTTGCTGCTCTCGACGGCCGTCCTTCTGGCGCTCTTCGTGCCGGCCATCGTGGTCGGCAGCGGCCTCGGGAGCGCCACCTGGTGGGGCGCCGCCGCGATGCTGGTGATGTCGCTGGTGGTGGTGCCGGGGGCGCTGCTGGCGGCCCTCACGGTGTTGCTCTCGATCGTCGCGCTGGTCAGGTTCCGTTCGCGGGTCGCCGGTCGGCTGGCGCTCTGGTATCTGTTGGTCGGCGCCGCGATCCTCAGCTCGGTCGGCGGCCGGAGCGGGCCCCTCGGCGCAGTGGTCGAGGCCCTGCTGCTGACCGGCGCGCTGTACGTCTCGCTCGTCTGGGTGTTGCGCTCGCCGTCCGTCAGCTCCCCGACCGGGCGTCGCGGCGGATCGAGCGCGGCAGGCGGTCGAGCTTGAAGATGGTCGTGAACTCGCGGTTGACGCTGATCCACAGCTGACCGGTGATGATGGCGTTGGTCAGCGCCTCGCGGAGCGACATCCAGTCGATCAGGAGCTGGGGGTCGCGGCAGACCATGACGAAATCGGGGTTCTTGGGGCGGCCGGCCTCGACCGAGAGCTTGCCGTCGTCGATCGCCAGGGTGAGGCCGCCGGCCGGGGTGTCGAGCTGGACGGTCCGCCGCCAGCCGGAGAGGTTGTGTCGCGCCCGGGGGCTCGCGGCGACGCTCACCGCCAGCTCGCGGAGCAGGCCCAGCGCCTCCTCGTGCGCCCGCCGGTTCTCGTCGGTGGGCGCCGGCAGCTCGGGAACGGCGGGGGTCGAGACGTCGAGGTCGCTCTCCATGAGCGGCGTCTTCTGCTGCTGCTCGGGGGACAGCTCCTCCATCGGGACGGCGAAGACGTCGGTGGGCTTGCCCAGCCGCTCGTCGCGGAAGACCACCTTGACCGGGGTGCCCTTCTTGAAGATGAAGGGGGTCAGCACGCCACGGGTGGTGTAGACGTGGATCGGCAGCGCCGTCTCGGCGCCCTCGAGCAGCACCCGGCCGCGGCCGAAGGGGACCCACGACTGGAAGAGCGAGTGGGCGAAGTAGGTGATCGGCGGGGTCGAGTTCATCACCCCGCGGTCGGGCATCTGGACCCACTCGCACTCGGTGAAGTCGCAGTCCGGGCACAGCATCGCGAATGGCGGCACCCGCACGGCGCCGCACTTCGGGCAGCGGACGCCCCAGATCACCCGATCGTCGCGCAGGCCCAGGAAGTACTTCGAGAACTCCCCCTTGGTGCGCTTGTAGAAGGTGAACATGGCCTCGTTGGACTGCAGATAAGGGACGCCGTCGCGCTCGACGATCTCCGAGGCCACCGGCGGGTTCATGTGCTCGGGGATGACCCGGGTGACCTGGCGCTCTTTCTGCTGCGGGGCCTTTTCGGGAACTGCCGTCTTGGGAAGGGCCATCTCACTCGCTCCTCTCGAGGACCATCGCCACTCCGTACTGGGCGACGGTCGATCCGGTGCCGTGGACCAGGCCGCGGGTCAGCTCGCGCTCCAGCATCTCGCGCCGCGCGCTCCAGCACGAGAACATGTTGGAGCCGCCGACGAAGTGCCCGCCGAAGGTGAGCCCGCCCGACGGGTTGACGAGGATCCTGCCGCCCGGCGTCATCACCTCCTCGGTGACCAGGGTGTCGGTGCGGCCGATCGGCACGAAGTCCATCTCCCCCATGGTGATCTGGAGCTGCTTGATGAAGGCGTCGTGCAGCTCCACCACCTGGATCTCGGCCAGCGGGTCCTTGATCCCCGCCATCTCATAGGCCTTGTGGGCCGCGACGTGGTCCGACCAGATGCGGCCCATGTACTTGTAGCGCTCGCGGTCGGCGCCGGCGACGCTGTGCTCGTTGCTGGCCCCGAGGCCGGTGACCCAGACCACCGGCTTGCCGGAGTTGCGGGCGATCGCCTTCGCCTTGTCCTCGCTGGCGAAGAGGATCGCCCCGGCGCCCTCGGTGTAGACGCACATCTCGAGCAGCTTGAAGGGGTAGACGACGTAGCGCGAGCTCATCGCCATCTCGGCGGTCACCACCTCGTCGCGGCGCTGGGCGTAGGGGTTGTTCTTGGCCTGCTGGCAGAGGATCTCGCTGATCCGCGCCGAGACCTCGGGCTGGAGGTCCTCGGGGTGGTCGTCCATGTAGGCCAGCACCACCTCGGCGTAGCTGTCCGAGGCGGTCCAGCCCAGCTCGCGCTCGAAGAAGGTGTCCCCCGACCAGCCGATGGTCTTGATCACCTCGGGGGTCTCGGTCATCGACTCGAAGTCGAAGCAGTCGGTGGCCCGCTCGACCCCCAGGGCGAGCACCGTGTCGTAGAGCCCGCTGGCGATCAGCGACCAGGCGGTGAGCATGGCGTAGGCGCCGGTGGCGCCGCCGTTGGTCACCCGGATGCCGGGCTTGTTGGTCATCCCGATGATCCCCTGGAGCGGGTGCTCGGGGATCGCCGCCAGCTCGAAGATGTCGTTGTAGATCCCGTAGACCACCGCGTCGACCTCCTTGATGCCGACCGCGGCGTCCGCCAGGCACGTCTTGACCGCCATCTGTGAGAGACCGTAGTAGGTCCGCTCGACCCAGTGGCTCTTGCACGGCGTGATACCCGCCCCGACGATGCCGACCCTGCCCATGGCGTCACCTCCTCCGAGTAGCGCAGCCGGCCCCGTCCAGGCGAGGCCCTGCAGGCCTCCTGGGTAACACAGCGCGGCGGCGGGTCGGAACACTCCGCCGCGTGGCTGCGAGCTACCTCGCGGGGTAGGGGGACTGCACGGGGGCGGGGCGGCCGAGATTCGGGCAATACGGTGATTGCGCTCCAGGCTCGACGCGCTCGAGGCAAGAGCCGGACAAGAGGTATCCTGTCACCGTATTTCGAGGGTCTTATGAAGGTTGGCTGGCTGGTGGGAGGCCTGGTCTGTCTGGCGGCGGCCGGTCCGGCCACGGCGGCGACCTTCCACGTGGCGGTCGACGGCGACGACGGTGGGCCGGGTACCGCGGGGGCGCCGTGGAGGACGCTGCAGCGGGCGGTCGACGCCGCCGCGCCGGGGGACGTGATCGTCGTCCACGAAGGGAGCTACGCCGGGGCGCGGATCGAGCGCTCGGGGCGCCGCCGCCGGCCGATCACCTTGCGGGCCGCCGCCGGCGAGGCGGTGCTGCTGGACCGGCCGGGGGCGCGGGCGCGGCACGGCTCGGTCCTCGAGGTCGAGAACTTCGAGGCCACCGTCCACGACTGGGCGATCGAAGGCTTCGAGATCGCCGGCGCCCCGCGCTCGGGGATCGACGTGCGGGTGGCCAGGAGGATCACCCTGCAGCGCAACCGCGTCCACGACAGCGGCCAGACCGGCATCTTCACCGCCTTCGCCGACCGGGTGAGGGTCCTCGGCAACGAGAGCTTCGCCAACGGCGAGCACGGGGTCTACGCCAGCAACAGCGGCGACCGGCCGCTGGTCCGCGGCAACCTGATCTACGGCAACGCCGCCGCGGGCGTGCACATGAACGGCGACGCCAGCCAGGGGGGCGACGGGGTCATCAGCCGCGCCCGCATCACCCGCAACGTCATCTTCGGCAACGGCCGGCTGGGCGGTTCGGGGATCAACCTCGACGGGGTCGAGCGGGCGTGGATCACCAACAACCTGCTCTTCGACGAGCACGCCAGCGGCATCTCGCTGTTCCAGGGCGACGGCGCGGTCTGCTCGCGCCGCAACCGCGTCTTGAACAACACCGTGCTGGTGGGCGCCGACGGCCGCTGGGCCTTCAACATGCCCGACCCGGGGTGCATCGGCAACCGGGTGGTCAACAACGTGCTGCTGACCGCGCATTCCTTCCGCGGCAGCCTCAACGTCTACGAGCCGGCGCCGGCCGGTTTCGTCAGCGACCACAACGCGGTGATGGACCGCTTCTCGGTCGACGGCGGCGAGACCGTCGTCTCGCTCGCCGAATGGCGGGCGCTGGGCCACGACGCGGCCTCGGTGCTGGCCAGTCCGGGAGAGCTGTTCGTCGACCCGGCGGGCGGCGACTTCGCCCTGCGCTGCGGCAGCCCGGCCCGCGACGCCGGCCGCCGGCTGCGCGCGGTGCGGCGCGATCTGGCGGGGGTCAGGCGGCCGCAGGGTGCCGGTTGGGACGTCGGTGCTCTGGAGGCGGCCGACGACTGCCCCGAGTAGGTGGGGCGGCCGACCGGTCTGTGCCGAGTCCGGACGACCGTTTTCGTGAGCCGCATTGCCGGTGCGGACCCTGAGCCCGGCCGGCGCGCAGAGAAACGAGTGGACGGACGGATGAATCGGGCTGATCAGTCACCGTGCTCGGGTTGTCGTTGTCCACCTGGACACTCCGATGCGGGGTCGGTGAGCGCGTCGTCGGCTGGCCGGCTTGACATGAGTCCTGACGAGCGATCTTGCGGATGAGGGTCTTTCTCGCCGGCGGGACCCCGGTGATCGGGCGGGCGCTGCTGCCGCCCCTGCTCGAGGCCGGGCATCGGGTGGTGGCCGGCTCACGCAGCGGGGAGGGGGCGGCGCGGTGACCCGCTAGCACCCCTGCGGCCAGCTGCAGGTGATGCCCTGGTAGCCGTTGTAGGTGTAGGTGGTGCTGAAGCTGCCCAGGCCGTTGAAGTAGATCTGGACCAGCTTCGCCGGGTCGAGGGCCATCTCGCCGCCGGTCAGCGCGCCGCCGTCGTCGTGGTCGTCCCAGCCCCAGGGGGCGTGGGCGGCGTTGTTCTTGCCGTTGTCGCCGCGGAAGGTCCCGAAGCTGGCGAAGGTCTCGGAGTTGTCGCGGCGCTCCCACAGGCCACCGGGGTGGAAGATGTTGACCAGCTCGTAGCCGACGAAGCGGTCGTTGGGGCCGGAAGGCACCTCGGCGGTGCCGGTCGGGAAGTAGATCAGGCCGTCGCCGCCCTGGATCTGGACCTGGGGATGCGCCTTGAGCCCGTGGCCCTTGGCCTCCTGGGCGGTGACCGGACGCGGACCTCCGCCGAAGATCGTGGTATTGACGGTGCCGTCGATGTCCTCGGCGCCATCGGTCAGCGGGCTGCCGACCGGGGTGTAGGAGAAGAAGTCGAGGTGGAAGACGGTGACCATCCCCACCAGGGTGCCGAAGTCGTCGGTGGCGAAGACCGCCGGCCGCCGCACGATGGCGAGCAGCCCCTCCATGTCGTTCTCGTGCTCGTCGAGGCCGCCGAAGATGGGCGTATCGCTCCAGTCCCGCGGGTGGTAGAAGGCGTAGACGATGAACCAGTGGGTCGAGGTCGCCACCACCGAGTAGTAGGCGGTGCCGCGGAGCGGGAAGTTGGGGGCGCTCTCCCAGTTGTCGAGCGTGTCCCAGTCGCCGTCGAAATCGACCGCCGACAGGAAGTCCGAGCGCCCGCCGAGCCCGCCGCTCCCGGTCTGGTCGACGTCCTGGTGGTGGACCGGCGCCCAGCGCTCGGCCAGCCGCTGGTTGAAGTCCAGGAAGCTCAGGGCCTGGACCAGGCCCCCACAGTTGGAGCCGGTCGACAGCACCGCCGCCAGCGCCACCGCCACCGGGCCCAGCCGGCGACCCGCGGATCGGGTGGACTTGCCCCTGCGTTGACGGGGCCTCTCTCGGGTGCAGACGTAGCGCTCGAGGTTCGTGTGCATTTCTTCCTCCAGTCCCTGGGAGGGGTGGGATTCGACCCAAAGGCGTCGACTCCCGGCGCTGCGTTACACACCAGGCTAGCGAAGCCGGTCGCGAAGCCGGTCGTAGACCTCGCGGCGATGGCCCAGCACCACGACGAGGACCTCGATCCGCGCCTCGACGATCCGGTAGACGATCCGGAAGTCGCCGGTTCGCCAGGACCGCAGGCCCTTGAGGATGAACTGGAGGGTCACTCTGGTGGCGGACTCGAGGCGAGCGCCGGCCGGGTGGCCCCGAGCCGACCCGAATGCCGGAGGAGCCGACCGCGCCCTCAGCGCGGCTCGGCGCCGGCGGCAGAGTTGTCCGCGCCCCGGCCGAAGAGGTCGAGGTACTCGCCGTAGCCCTCGGCGGTCAGCTCCTCCCTGGGGATGAAGCGCAGGGCGGCGCTGTTCATGCAGTAGCGCAGCCCGGTCGGCCGCGGGCCGTCGGGAAAGACGTGACCCAGGTGGCTGTCGCCGTGGCGGCTGCGGACCTCGGTGCGGCGCATGAACAGCGAGCGGTCCTCGTGCTCGACGATGTTCTCCGGCTCGAGCGGCCGGGTGAAGCTCGGCCAGCCGGTGCCGCTGTCGTACTTGTCGCGCGAGCTGAACAGCGGCTCGCCGCTCACCACGTCGACGTAGATACCCTCCCGCTTGTTGTCCCAGTACTCGTTGTCGAACGGCCGCTCGGTGCCGTCGTGCTGGGTGACGCGGTACTGGAGCGGGGTCAGCTTCTGCTTGAGCTCCTCATCGCTCGGCTTGGTGTACACCTTGCTCTCCTTTGCGGGCTTCGGGGTGCTCCCGGCGGCGGGCCCGGTCGGGGCCGCCGTCGCCGGAGTCGGGGCCGGCTCCTTGCCCCAGGTGCGCTGCAGGAAGCCGACGCGGCCCGAGCCCCGGCTGTAGCGGTCGTAGTGCACCGGGTTCTTGAGGTAGAAATCCTGGTGGTAGTCCTCGGCCGGGTAGAACTCCCCGGCGGGGCGGATCTCGGTGACGATCGGGCGGTCGAAGCGGCCGCTCGCCGCCAGCTCGGTCTTCGAGGCCTCGGCCAGACGGCGCTGCTCGTCGTCGTGGACGAAGACCGCGGTGCGGTACTGCCGCCCGCGGTCGGCGAACTGGCCGCCGTCGTCGGTCGGGTCGATCTGCCGCCAGAAGACCGCCAGCAGCTCGTCGTAGCTGACCCGCGCCGGGTCGTAGGCGACCTCCACCGCCTCGACGTGCCCGGTCGCGCCGCGCGAGACGGCCTTGTATCCGGGGTCCTTCTCGCTGCCGCCGGTGTAGCCGGACACCACCGAGAGGACGCCGTCGAGCTTCTCGAACGGCGCCTCCATGCACCAGAAGCAGCCACCCGCGAAGGTGGCGACGGCCGCGGAGCTCGGCGTGCTCCCCGCGGCGGTCGCAGTCGCCCCCTCCCCGGTCGCCTTGCCGGCGCAGGCCAGTGCCGGCAGCGCCAGAGCGGCGGCCAGCGCCAGGCCGGCGACCCCGAGGAGGCGGGAGTGGCGGACCGCCGCCGGACGGGTGCCCAGCTCGGCGGCCGGCCGGCCGGATGAGGCCCCCGGTCGACTGAATGTCAGGACTCTCGTTGTTTCGTTTCGAGTCATCGTTCTCTCCAAGTGCTGGCCCGGCAGATGGCAGTCCGGGTGAGTAGCCCTGCGGCCTACGCTCCGCCGTTTCTTACCGCACGGAACACTAGCAGCCGCCGAGCCGCGGGCTCCGCCCGCCGCCGGCCAGCCGTCGCCTCCTGGTTCTACATGGAATCTTCGAGATCCGCGGTGAGCCCCTTACCGGTGGCTCCAGGTGACCCTGTCCGGATCTCACCCGACGTACGGCGAGCGCGGCAGGATGGATCTGCCGCGGGCGGCCGGCGTCGCGCTTGGAGCAGCGGGCCGTCGGCTTGTTGGCCGGGAGTTGGCGAGTCGGTGGAGCCCAGTGGGGTCGGGGACACGCTGGGTCACATGCGGTAGCTTGTTCTGGCCTTGGCCGAGTCGGTACCAAAGCCGGAGTCTGCTGGCATCTCGCTCGCTGCCGCGGGTGCGGGACCCGCCGGCCCCGGGCTCGCCGAACCGCCCACTTCCGGTTCCCTGTTCGGCACCGGACCGGTGCCGGCGGCGGTCGCGCGGCGCCTGGACGGCTGTATCCGCTGCGGGCTCTGCCTGCCGGCCTGCCCGACCTACGCGGTCTTCCGGACCGAGATGGACGCGCCGCGGGGCCGGCTGGCGCTGATGCGTGCCGTCTGGGAGGGACGGGCCGCCGCCGCGGGCGCGGTCGAGGAGCATCTCGACCTCTGTCTGGGGTGCCTGGCCTGCGAGACCGCCTGTCCCTCCGGGGTCGAGTACGGGGCGCTGCTCCACGCCACCCGCGAGCGGCTCGAGCCGCAGCGAGCGAGAACCGTGGCGGCGCGGCTCGCGCGATGGGTGCTGCTGCGCCACGTCCTGCCGCGCCGCCGGGTGCTGCGGGCGCTGTCGGCGGCCCTGGCGGTCAGCGAGCGGCTAGGGCTGCTGGAGCTGGCGCGGCACGCCCGCTGGCTGCCGGCCGGCCCGCGCCGGCTGGCGGCGCTGGTTCCCGACCGCCCGCGCCGGTTCCGCGTGCCGCCGGCCGCGCCGGCCAGCGCGTCCCCGGCACCGCCGCCCCCGACAACCGCGTCGTTGGCGCCCCCGCCCTCGCCACCAGCGTCGCCGTCGGTTCGGGCACCGTCGGTCCCGGTGCCGCCCCGCGGGTTGCCGGCTCAGCAGTCGCCGTCGCCGGCACCGTCCGGCGAGCGCCGCGCCATCGTGGCCCTGTTTCGGGGCTGCGTCCAGGATGCCCTGCTGGGCGAGGTGAACGCCGCCACGGTGCGGGTGCTCGAGCGGCACGGCTTCGAGGTGCGGGTGCCGCCCGGCCAGTCCTGCTGCGGGGCGGCCGCCTATCACGCCGGGGAGACGGCGCTGGCGCGAGAGACGGCGCGGTGCAATCTCGCGGCCTTCGACTCCGGGGATCATGCCGCCGTGGTCAGCAACGCCGGCGGCTGCGGGGCGATGCTGGCCGGCTACGGGTCGCTCTTCGAGGGCGACCCGGCGGCGGGGTGCGCGCGGCGGTTCGCCGAGACGGTGCGGGACGTTTCACAGCTGCTGGCCGGCAGCCCGACGCCGGTGCCGGCCGGCCGGGTCGAGGCCCGTGCAACCTACGTCGACTCCTGTCATCTGCGCCACGCACAGGGGGTCGCGGACCCGCCCCGCGCGCTGCTGCGCCGCATCCCGGGTCTCGAGCTGGTCGAGCTCGAGCGGCCCGACGACTGTTGCGGCAGCGCCGGGCTCTACAACCTCACCCACGGCGAGACCGCCGACGCCGTCCTCGATCGCAAGCTGGCGGACGTCCGGGCGACCGGGGCCAGCCTGGTCGTCACCACCAACCCCGGGTGCCAGCTGCAGCTCCTCGACGGGGTGCGGCGGGCCGGGCTCGAGGCCGAGGTGGTGCACCTGGTCGAGCTGCTGGAGCGGAGCCATGCGGCCGCCGGCTGAGCTGCTCGGCGAGGGGCGGTGGGTGACCGACCCGGCCGAGCTGCTGACCTACGAGAGCGACGCGGCGCTGGACCGCGCCGTCCCCGACGCCGTCCTCTTTCCCGAGTCGGCCGACGAGGTGGCGCGGGTGGTCGCCTGGGCCCGGCAGGCGAAGGTGCCGCTGGTCGCCCGCGGCGCCGGGACCGGTCTCGCCGGTGGGGCGGTGGCGGCGCAGGGCGGCGTGGTGGTGGCCTTCCCGCGCATGGACCGGGTGGTGGAGCTCGACGCGGCGGGCCGCACGGCGGTGGTCGAGGCGGGGGTGGTCAACCTCGATCTCGACCGGGCGGCCCGCCGCGCCGGGCTCTGCTATCCGCCCGACCCGGCGAGCGGCCGCTCCTGTCTGGTCGGCGGCAACCTGGCGACCAACGCCGGCGGGCCGCACTGCTTCAAGTACGGGGTGACGGCCAACTACGTGCTCGGTCTCGAGGTGGTGCTGGCCGACGGCTCGGCGGTGCGGCTGGGCGGCCGCGCCCGCGACTACCCGGAGTACGACCTGGCGGGCCTGGTGGTGGGCAGCGAGGGAACCCTGGCCCTCGTCACCGGCGCGTGCCTCGGGCTGCGGCGCGCGCCGCCCGCGGTCCGCACCCTGCTGGCCTCGTTCGAGTCGCTGGAGGCGGCGGGCGAGGCGGTCTCGGCGGTGATCGCCGCCGGTCTGGTGCCGGCCGCCCTCGAGGCGCTCGACCGCGCGGCCATGCGGGTGATCGAGGCCCACCGCCCGGCCGGGCTGCCGGTCGAGGCCGGGGCCGCCCTGATCGTCGAGGTGGACGGCTACCCGGAGGGCGTCGAGGCTCAGGTCGGGGAGCTGGCCGAGCTGCTGCGGCGCTGCGGCGCGACCGCCGTGCGGGTCGCCGCCGACGAGGCGGAGCGCGAGCGCATCTGGCGCGGCCGCAAGAGCGCCGGCGGGGCGATGGCGCGGCTGGCGCCGAGCTACTACCTGACCGACATCACGGTGCGCCGCAGCCGGCTGGCGGCGGTGCTCGGCGAGGTCCGCCGGATCGCGGCGCGCCGCGGGCTCGAGACCGTCAGCTTCTTCCACGCCGGCGACGGCAACCTCCACCCGCTCATCCCGTGCGATCCGCGTGACGCCGCGCAGATGGCCCGCGTCCACCGTGCCGTCGAGGAGATCATCGAGCTGTGCGTCGCCGAGGACGGCAGCCTCAGCGGCGAGCACGGCGTGGGGATCGAGAAGCGGGCCTACATGACGCGGATGCACGGCCCCGCCGAGCTGCGAGCCATGCGCGAGGTCAAGCAGGCCTTCGACCCCGACGCGCTGCTCAACCCGGGAAAGGTCCTGCCCGCCGAGCTCGGCGACGCGGTGCGCGCCGAACCGCGCCTGCCGGATGGGCCGGTCTTCTCGCCCGCCTCGGACGAAGTGGCGGCGGCCGGTCTGCGGGCGCTGGCCGAGAGCGGGCGGCGGGTGCGGATCGGCTCCGCCACGGCGGGCCCCGACCGGGGCGCCCAGCCCGGCACCGCCGGGGAGACCGCCGGCCCCGTGTGGCTCTCCACCGCCGCGCTCCGCGGCGTCCGGAGCTTCGCGCCCGAGGACCTCTACGTCTCGGTGGGCGCCGGCACGCCGCTCGCCGAAGTCCGGGCCGTGGTCGGCGAGCAGGGACTGCTGGCCCCGCTGCTCTCGCCGTGGTCCGGCGCCACGGTCGGCGGCGTGGTGGCGACCAACCTCAACGCCCCGCTCCGTCTGCGCTACGGGGGCGTCGCCGACCAGGTGCTGGCGGCGCGGGTGGCGATGACCGACGGCCGGCTCCTGCGGGTGGGCCGGCCGCTGGTCAAGAACGCCGCGGGCTACGCCCTGCCCCGGATCTTCGTCGGCTCGCGCGGCACCCTAGGGCTGCTGACCGAGGTGACCCTCAAGCTGTCGCCGGCGCCGCGCGCGCGCCGCACGCTGGCGGTTCCAGCGGCCGATCTGGCGGGCGCGCTGGAGCTGGCCCGTCTGGCGCTCCCCGTGGCGCTGGTCGCGAGCGCGGTCGTGGTGGCGCCGGCCGCCCTGGTTCCGGGTGGCCCCGGCGGCGGCTGGGCGCTGCTCTACACCGCCGAGGGCCTCGAGCCCGAGGTCGACGCCGAGCTGGCGCTGGTCCGTTCCGCCCTGGAGGGTGCCGGGGTGGCGGGCCTCTTCCAGGCAGAGGAGTCGGGAAGTGAGACCTGGGCGACCTTCCTCGCCGCCGGTGGCGACCGCAACCTGGTGGTCCGGGCCGGCGTGCCGTCCAGGGATCTCGAGAAGCTGCTCGATGCGGCGCCGGCTGTGGCCGCGGACCAGGTGTTGATCGACTGCGCCGCCGGCCTGGTCTACGCCGCGGGACCCGCGCTCGACCCGGACGAGGCCCGCGCCTGGCTCGACGCCTGGCGCCGCCCGGCGCTCGCTGTCGGTGGCTACGCGGTGGTGCTCGACGGGGCGCCGCCGCTCCTCGATGCCGTCGACCGCTGGGGCTACCGCCCGCCCGCACTCGCCGTCATGCAGCGCCTCGAAGCGCTCTGGGATCCGAGCAGAATCCTCCAGCCCGGCGCTTCTCCCACCGACCAGCACTGACCGGACATTCGTTTCCGGCCTACCCAGCCTGATCCCCGAAACCTGTCACCGCTTTTCTCCACTCCTCGGACGTCTTGCGGGAAGACGGCTGAGCGGTGAGAGCAGCAGCAGGTAGACCACCGACAGCACCGTCGCCAGTCCGAACAGGAAGGGGTACGAGGTGGCGTCGGTGATGGCGCCGGAGACCCAGGCGGCGGGCACCTTGCCCCACACTTCGACCGCCGCCAGCAGGGTGTAGTGCGAGGCGCCGATCCGCCTGTCGACCCGGCTCATCATGTAGGCGAACATGGCGGTGGTCAGGGCGCCGCCGAAGAGGTGCTCGACGCAGGTCACCGCCACCACCTTGCCGGCGGTCGGCTCGACCACCGACAGCCACCACTCGCCGGCTACCGGCACCGCCCGCAGGGCGGCGGTGATCCCCACCGCCCGCAGCAGCGGCACGCGGCTGGCCAGCAGCCCGCCGGCGAAGGAGCCGGCGATCGAGAACAGCATCCCCCAGGTGCCCACCCACAGCCCGATCTGCTCGCGCACGAAGCCGGCGTCGACCAGGAACGGCTTGAACATGGTGTCGGCCATGTTCTCGCCCAGCTTGTAGGTGCCGATGAAGATCAGCAGCCAGACGGTGCCGCGCTCGCTGAGCGAGCGCTTGAGCAGCGCCAGGATCTCGTCGAGCTTCGGATGGATGAGGGGCGACCCCGGCGTGTGGGGGTCGCGGTGATAGCGCTCGCGGTAGAGCACGGTGACGGCGAAGGAGAGCAGCACCAGCGCCGACATCGAGAAGAAG
>JBFGCA010000092.1:0-19772 GCA_041567315.1 Thermoanaerobaculia bacterium
CGCCAGAAGGGCAACGTCTCGCGCCGGGTCCTCGATGCGTTGAGGGGGGTGCTGTTCCGTTTCGAGGCCGTCCGCGGGACCATCATCACGACGGGAGGATTCACCAAGGGGACGACGGAGGCCGCTTTTGAACGGGGCGCCCCTCCAATCACCTTGATCGATGGCGACAGGCTGCTCGACCTCCTCATCGAGAACCAGCTCGGCGTCCGCAAAAGGAAGGCCGAGCTGTGGGAGGTCGACGCCGACGCCTTCG
Organism: Thermoanaerobaculia bacterium; assembly: GCA_041567315.1. Classification (GTDB taxonomy): domain Bacteria; phylum Acidobacteriota; class Thermoanaerobaculia; order Multivoradales; family JAHEKO01. The sequence goes on from JBFGCA010000092.1 coordinate 254, forward strand.
TGGGCCTGCTGCCCGGCGAAGCCGAAGAGAACGAGGGCTCCTGAGGGCGATGAGCGACGCCGGCCGCATCGTCCAGAAGCTCTGGAGCTACTGCCACGTCCTGCGGGACGACGGGCTCTCCTACCTCGACTACATCGAGCAGCTCACCTATCTGCTGTTCCTCAAGATGGCCGAGGAGCGGAGCCAGCTCACCGGGGAGGCGCAGCCGATCCCGGCGGGCTACCGGTGGTCCGACCTGTCGGCGCCGCAGATGGAGGGCGAGCGGCTGGAGGCGCACTACCGGGAGACGCTCCAGGAGCTGGCCAAGCAGACCGGGATGCTCGGCCTCATCTTCCGCAAGGCCCAGAACCGCATCCAGGATCCGGCCAAGCTCCGGCAGCTCATCGTCGAGCTGATCGGCAAGGAGTCGTGGCTCAAGATGTCGGCCGACGTCAAGGGCGACGCCTACGAGGGGCTGCTCGAGAAGAACGCCCAGGACACCAAGAGCGGCGCCGGGCAGTACTTCACGCCCCGCGCCCTCATCCAGGGGATCGTCGACTGCATCCAGCCCCAGCCCGGCGAGGTCATCTGCGACCCGGCCTGCGGCACCGGGGGCTTCCTGCTCGCCGCCTACGAGTACCTGGCCGAGCCGAGACGGTACAGCCTCGACAAGGCGCAGAAGCGGCATCTCAAGTACGAGGCCCTGCGCGGCGTCGAGCTGGTGGACAGCGTCACCCGGCTGTGCGCCATGAACCTCTTCCTCCACGGTATCGGGCCGAGCGACGACGAGATGCCGCCGCCGCTCAAGACCGACGATGCCCTCCGCAACGAGCCGAGCGGCCACTTCAACGTGGTCATGACCAACCCGCCGTTCGGCAAGAAGTCGAGCATTACGGTGGTCAACGAGGAGGGCGAGCAGGACCGGGTGTCGCTGACTTACAACCGTCCCGACTTCTGGACCACCACTTCGAACAAGCAGCTCAACTTCGTCCAGCACGTGAAAAGCCTGCTGGCGATCAACGGCCGCGCCGCGGTGGTCGTACCCGACAACGTCCTCTTCGAGGGCGGCGCCGGCGAGAAGGTCCGCCGCAAGCTCCTGCAGGAGTGCGAGGTCCACACCCTCCTGCGCCTGCCGACCGGGATCTTCTACGCCCAGGGCGTCAAGGCGAACGTCCTCTTCTTCGACCGCAAGCCCGCCAGCGAGACGCCCTGGACGAAGAGGCTCTGGATCTACGACCTCCGCACCAACAAGCACTTTACGCTCAAGACAAAGCCGCTCGTCCGCCAGGATCTCGACGAGTTCGTGGCCTGCTACCGGCCCGAAGACCGGCACACGAGGAAGGCGACCTGGTCGGAGAAGAAACCCGACGGCCGTTGGCGCCCCTACGACTACGACGAGCTGATCGCCCGGGACAAGGTCAGCCTCGACATCTTCTGGCTGCGCGACGAGAGCCTGGAAGACTCGGCGAGCCTGCCGGACCCGCATGCGCTGGCCGAGGAGATCGCGGACGACCTGCGCTCGGCCCTGGAGCAGATTGAGGATGTCCTTGCAGACCTCCAGGCGCGAGTCGGCGCACCGCCCACGGACGCGAAGTCCTCCTGAACCAACGTGATCAACGAACTGTGCCTTCTCACCTAGCCCTCATCACCGTCTGAGGGAAGGCGCTCCCATTCGAGGCCAAGGGCCCGCAGCTTCGCAGCGTGGGGCAACACAAACAACGCCGCCGCTCCGCCCAAGACTACTAGCCGTTCTGCGGTCAAGAGATTTGCGCCGTAATAGCTCAAAACAAAATCGAGTATGAAAATTATCAACCCAAGAGAGGCGAGAAGCCAACACGCCCACCTGAAGACGTCCGTGGCGCTCGTCTTCTTTTGTTCAACTCGTCGGCTTTCGAGTGAGAGCTTGTTGGCCCTAAGCGCTGCGAACTTCGGCAGTTCTCCTTCGCTCATCTCTACTAACTCGCCCGACGAAGCAACCCGATGAAAGGTCAACTCATCTTCGCCTGGCACCACGAGATAAGCCTGCAACAGTGCGTTTTCAACCGCCTGACGGTAGAGATTCAACTGCGCTACAGCCACAGCATTTTCCAAGTCGCTTCCGCCTCGTTTCACTTCGAAAACAGCAAGTTGCCGCTGCCCCTTGGGTTCCACAATAAGAACGTCCGGCGTCAACCATCTAGCGCCATCAGCGTCAGGAACGCTTCCGCCAACCAAGATACTCTCCTCCGGGTATCCATGTGCCTTCAAACACTTTACGAGCGCAGAAACAGCTTCTCTTTCATTCATGACAACTTTCGTCGGCCGGACCGCCACCGCCTCGACCGAAGAGCTGCCGGCCCGACGTCACCCGGCAGAGTGCCAGCACCCGCCGCCGAGGCGCAGATCGTCCACAGCGCTGCCGCGAGCAGCGCGACTCGCGCGTCCCTCACGCGGTCCTCCTTTCAGGTCAGAGGTGAGTCGCCCACCGGCAGTGGGCCTCCACCGCGTGGGGCTCCTGACTCCGACCCGAGCGGCGCCTGGCCGGACCCGGGGAACCTCAGTAGGGCGACGTGAACGTGCTAATTATAGCACAAATGGGGCAAGAGATCAGCGGCCTTCGCCGTCTGCCTTCCGTCGCCTGCCCTCGAGAAAATCCATCAATCGCCCGCCCGCCGGATAGATCTCCGCCAGCGGCTCGACCAGCTTCCGAGCCTCGACGCGCCGGCCCTCGCGCCACCGCGCAAAACCCCACAAATACCGATACGGATCGGCCAGCCGCGCCTCCCCGCTGGCGAGGATCTGCTCGATCTCCGGCTCGAGCGGCCCCAGCTCCGGCGGCACCTCGCGGCTCGCCACCGCCAGCGAGCCCCACAACCGCCGCTCGGCCGCCTCCGGCTCCGGCCCGGTCGCGAGCCGCAGATGCGCGGCCAGCACCAGCCCGAAGGCCGCGACGAGCAGCCCCTGCACCAGCCTCGCGCCACCCCAGCGCTCGAGCCCCCAGGCCACCGGCAGCAGAAAAAGCAGCAGCACCGCCCCCGTCGCCGTCCGCCCCCACCCCCGCGACAGCCCGCGTCCCCGGAAGAAGTTGAGGCCGCGATGCCGCACCGGAAACGTCCGCGCGATCTCCCGCGCCTTGGCCACCGGCGGCTGGCCGTCCTGGTCGCGCTCGGCGCCCGGCACCACCGACGCCCGCCCCGCGAACACCAGGTTCAAATCCCGCACCCCGCGAACGTAGAGATTCGAGGTGAAGAGCCCCCACCCGCAGCAGGCCACCAGCGCCGCCGCCAGCGGCCCCCGCAGCCGCCGCCAGGCCGCGAGATTCGCCAGCCCGATTGCCACGAGCGGCACGTCCGAACTCATCCGCCGCGCGCCGTACCCCTCGCCCGCCCACCAGTCGCTCACCGCCGCGTTGACGTAGACGTCGACCAGCAGCAACGCCAACGCCGCCACCTGCCAGCCCCGCCCCAGCCGGCAGCGCCAGGGCAAGAGCAGCCCCACGATCCCCACCGCGAACACCGGCGACCACGGCAGCAGCCCCGAAAACCCCGAAAACAGGAACCGCCCGAACTCCGGCTCCGTCCACCGCATGAACCCCGTCCCCTGCGGCAGGCTGAACAACGCCTGGCGCTCGAGACCCCAGACGTGGAGCTGGAGCGAAGCCACCGCCAGCGCGGCGCCGCCGGCGACCGCCCCGAGCGCCGCGAGCCGCCTCGCCGAATGCCCCTCGCGCCACAGAGTCCACGCCGGCACCAGCAGCACCGCCCCCTTGAGCACGTCCTGCCACCGGCACAGGAACACCAGCCCCAGCGCCACCCCGCACGCGAACGCCGAGAGCGCCGTCGGCCGCCGCCCCACCAGCAGCGCCGCCCCGATCAGACCGGTCACCGCCAGCGTGCTCGGGAGGTGCGAGGTCGCGTACTGCCGGAAGGCATAGACCAGAAGCGGCGTTCCCATGACCAGCGCCAGAGCGCCGGCAAACGCCAGCCCCGGCCCCGCCCCCAGCCTCCCCAGCCACCGGTCGAGCCCCCAGATCAACGCCAGCGCCAGCCCGAGCGACAAGAGATGCAGCGCCACCCGCTCGGCCCACCCCCAGCGCACCGCCGGCCGCTCCCAGCCCAGCGCCCGAAGCGGCAGCGCCACCAGATACGCCGTCGCCCACACCAGCGACGGCCCGATGCTGAACGCGTTGCGGAGCGCCCCGTGCGGCTCGACCTCGCTCAACAGCCGCAGCAGGATCGTCGGGTCCGCCGTGCTGAACAGCGCGTCGTTCCTCAGATCCAGATCGCCGTCCTCGACCAGCGACGACGTCTGCCCCAGATAAAACGTCTGGTCCCACCCCCGCATCGGCTGCACCCGCCCCATCACCAGCGCCAGCCCCACCGTCACCAGCACCCACCCCACCGCGCGCCGCCCCGGCCAGCGCCGCACCCGCCCGTCCCTCGAGCCCTCCGCAGACAGCGTCTCCGCCACCTTTTCCACCCACTTCTCCATCCGGCCTACGCCGTCCCAGGATCCGCCCCTTGGCCTCGAACCCTCTCGAGCCGCGCCCGGGCAATCGCCGCGTTGACCCTGGCCCAGCGCCCTCAGGCACCGCGCCAATCTAGCAGCCCAGAGCCCGCCATCGATCCTCCGCCGCCCTCCCGCCCAAACCTCCAGCACCCGTCGGGGCGTCGCGCAGCCGCCTCACTCTACCTCTACTCGCGCCTTGAGCTGTTCCTTTCAGGCACCAAGAGACCTCTCACGCAATATTGACAACAGTCCTAGGTTATGTTAAACATATTTCGAGTCAGGTTTTCCCTTGGGAGAGGAGTCCGCTATCGTCGGTAGCTTCCGGCGGTGGCGTGAGCAGTTGCCGCTTCGGCGCATGGCGGCGCGACCCGTTGTCGGTTGCCGAAGACAAGGCAGCCGGCCCCTGGCCCCACTTCATGGAGGCCCGAGGCCGCGACCTCGGAGGCCCACGATGGGAACACACCGCGCGCTCCTCGCCCTCGTCTGCCTGACACTGCTTCAGGCGACCACCGCCTTCGCCCAGAATCAGCACCAGATGCGCGGCCGCGGGTTCAAGCCCGAGGACGTCTACGACGTTGGAGACGTCGACACCGTGAGCTTGTTCAACGGCTCGCTCACCATCCGCATCCCGATCGGCGGCACCTACCCCGTCGGCGGCGGGATCTCCTACGGCCTCGCCCTGGTCTATAACTCCTACCTCTGGGACTACGAGGACTACCACCACACCGACAATCAGATCTACCAGAGCGCCGTCCCGAACGCCCTCTCCAACGCCGGCCTCGGCTGGACCGTGACCTTTGGCGAGCTGGTCCCGCCAAACACCGAGCCCATCAATGACGACGATACGCGCTGGCTCTACGTCGGCGCCGACGGTGCCCGCCACGTCTTCTACGACACCCTCCACGAGGGCGATGTCAACAACGCCAACGTCTGGTACACCCGCGACAGCTCCTACCTGCGGATGAAACGCCTGGGCGGCTCACCCGTCCAGTACGACATCGAGTTCCCGGACGGTACCCTGCACACCTTCGCCGAGTTCGAGCCCGGCCGCTGGGAGGTGGTCAGAATCTGCGACAGGTTCGTCCCCCCCAACGAGGTCACGATCGACCGCAGCGACCCGGTCGACTGGGTGATCAGCGATCCCCACCTCCCGGCGCAGCACATCAAGTTCCGGAGCGATTTCCTCGACGGCGCCCTCCCCCGCCCCCAGATCGACCGCATCGAGCTCACGGCGTTCAACGGTGCGACCGCCACCTATCTCTTCGAGTACGAGGAGCGGTTCATCGAACGCGGCTGCCAGGACGAGGTGATCGGCCTCGACGTCCCCGGCTATCCCGAGACCCTGGAGGTCCCCCTCCTCCAGGCCGTCCGCCTGCCGCACGGCGAGAGCTACGAGATGATCGACCCCGACACTAACGGCGCCTACTATCACGGCGTCTGCGACGGCACGGGCCAGGCCACCGGGCGGATCCGCGGCATGCGCCTGCCGACCGGCGGCCGGGTCGAGTGGACCTACGGACAGTGGGCCTTCTCGGCCCTGAACGAGCCGATGCGCCTGCCGTGGAGATACGCCACCGGCGTGATGACGCGGACTCTCCTCGACCTCGCCGGCAGCGCCATCGGCACCTGGCAGTACACCAATGCCATCTTTCCTGCGGGCCCCTACTTCCCCTGCGACCCAGACACAGGCCTCTGTGACCTGCACCCGATCGAAACCCGGACCGTGGTCGTCACCCCGAGCGGTCACTGCTCCAAGCACTACTTCCAGGCCTACCCGCTGGCGGCCAACGCCCTCGGCAACGACAACTGGGCCTACGGGCTCTCCTACACAAAGGAGGTCGCCGACGCCGACGGCCGGTTCCTGTCCAGCGAGACCCGAGGGGGTTTCGCCGAGATCCCGGGCGCCCTCCCGTGGATCCTCAACCTCGACTGTACGGGAACGCACTATCGATCGAGCTACGTCAACTACGAGCGCGACCTCCGTTCCCCAGACACCGAGGAGGACGGACGCCACCAGCAGAACTCCAACCGCCGCCTCAAGCGCAGCCGCACCGTCTACCACCAGGACAGCAATCGCCACGCCGACACCGACTACGACAACTTCGACGGCATGGGCCGCTACCGGCAAGTGACGACCGGCGGCGACTTCGACGGCCAGAACGAGCGCTCGAGCTTCACCGGCTACAACCCCAAGACCGGGACCTACATCATCGACCTCACAACCGACACCGTCAGCGGCGACTTCACCATGGTGCCCGCGTCTGGACCTGGAAGAGGTTGCCGTAGGGGTCGTAGCTGTAGAGCTCGTTGTAGCCGTGGCGCGGCGGTGACGATCACGCCACCGTCCAGCTCGGCGAGGGCCCTGAAGTCCGGCCTCAGACCCCGCAGCCGCTCCTCGCTCTCCAGCTCCACCAGGTAGTGGGATCGGTTGTACCCGAGCCACACGATCGGGGTCCCCAACGCCTGACTGAGCCCGGCCGGCTCGGCTACCGGCTCGGCCGGCAGCGCCGGCAGGTCCATCAGGATCTCGTCACCTGAGCGCTCGGCGCGCAGCCGCCCGCTCCGGGTGTGGAAGGTCGCCGGTTGCGCCGCCGGCAGGCGCCCCGTCTCCCACAGCACGTGGGCGCTGGCCAGGGTGGCATGCCCACACAGGTCCACCTCGGTGGCAGGGGTGAACCAGCGGAGCCGGTATCCGCCCTCTTCCGGCCACAGGAAGGCGGTCTCCGACAAGTTCATCTCGCCCGCCACGGCCTGCATCCAGTCGGCGGCGGCCGATCCGGTCATCGGGCACACGGCCGCCGGGTTGCCGGCGAAGGGCTCGCCGGTGAAGGCATCGACCTGGTAGATCTCCTGGCTCAATGGCCCTGTCCTCCCTCGCGGCCGCACCGCCGCCAGCTCACCCGCCTGCTGCGCCGGTAGTGCCCCCGGGCATGGGCTTTTGCCCGTCCGCAGCCAGGTAGTGGCGCTCAAGCGCGCTGGACGACGATATTCCCCGCGTCCGCTTGTTTGCTCTCTGTTTGCTCGCGCCATTCTGGCACTCGCAGGAGCCCTCAGCCGGTACAGCGTAACTGTTTGTAGACAAACGAGTTAGAGGGCTTCCAGGAATCGCCCCAACCCCCCTGCAGTGTGAAGCGGGGTCACACCTGGACTTCTGCGCTCGGAGCGGTTCCTCTCGGAGGAGGAGCTGGGCCGGCTCTCGACGGCCCTTCGCCAGGGCGAGCGGGAGCAGACCGAGCCGCCGGCGGTCCTCGCGGCCGTGCGGCTCCTGGTCCTTACCGGCTGCCGGGTGGGCGAGATCCTCGAGCTTCGCACTCGGCCGTGGGAGCGCATCCGGGAGCCAGCCTACGCGTTCGGGTGGGCTGCGAACTACTCATTGGGGCGAGGCTAGCTTTCGCAACTAGCGTTATACTGATCTGCTTCCGATATCGCCGGGTGCCTACCTGCCGAATGGACAGGCGCGGTTACCCCTTTAAGGAGGTGAGGTCGGCACCAGTGATGCTTCCTGTGGGTACAGGGCCGACGGCGAGTAGGGATCTTGCCAATCTCGATCCCGAGCGCGGTCGGCTAGCGCAAGCGGAGCTGACCGGGCCGACCCTCCGCCGCTCCAGGTGCAGGACCCGTTTCCACGAGCGGCGTCGGAGCCGCTTCGCGAGCGCCTTGATCCTGGTTGCGCTACTGGCCTGCACCTCGTCCGCACGCGAACCCACGGCGGTCGGGCAGGCTTGCACCGGGGACGAGGACTGCCCGCAGGGCTTCTCGTGCTGGCATCAGCTCCCTCGCGGCCCGTTGGCCGGCATTCCCGGTTCCCCCGAGAGGCCGGGTCAATGCTGGAGCGATGACGTGATCACCCAGTGAGCGACAAGTGGATCGCTCCTAACACCCGTTTCCAGGCCCAATGCGTGGCTCCACGCAGAAAGGAGTCTTCCCGATGAAAAGGACGATGAGAACTCCGCTGGCCGTGATCGCCTGCCTCGTGCCAGTGGTCGGTTCGGCCTCTGCACAGGCTCCCGCGGCACCGCCTGTCGAGCAGCCGGTGTCCGTCCAGAAGTTGCCGGCGGATCGACCGGTTCGCGATCCGTGCAGCCTCCTCCAGTCACCCGCGATGCGAATGATGCTCAGCGGTGCGTTCGAGACCAAGCTCATGATCCAATGTGGGGAGATCCCGCCCTACGCCTTGCAGCAGCGCCGAGAGACCGTTTGGGATGACGGATTCGAGGCCCTTCTGGGCGCGGACATCCTGGTCAACGACCCGACTCTGGACGTCGGCGGAACCACTCAGAGCGAGACCTCCGTGGTGGCGGTGGGAAACACCGTGTGCGCCGCCTGGAACGATGCCGGAGAGGGCCTTGGCGCCAACGGATTCAGCGGATTCGGCTTCTCTCTCGACGGCGGTTCGACCTTCACCGACGGCGGGCCCTTCCCCAATGGCCCCGGCGACACGAACTTCGGCGATCCCAGCCTGGCCTTCAGCGTACGCGACAACACGTTGTACTACGCGGCACTGAGCACCGTGGGCCTCTCCATGTGGAGCTCCGTCGACAACTGTCAGTCCTTCAACTACGTGGGGCCGATCCATGCCGGCACCGGAGACGACAAGGAGCTGATCGCGGTCGACAACGACCCCACCAGCCCCTTTTATGGCCGGATCTACGTCGGTTGGACGGATTTCAGTCTTCTGATGGATCGCAACGTCACCTCATTCTCCGACGACGGAGGGCTCACCTGGTCGGTGCCTGTGTCGCTACCGGGGTCCGGGACCTCCGGCCAGGGAATGTGGCCCGCGGTCGCCCCCAACGGGGACGTCTACTTCGCCCTGCTGGCTCGGTCCTTCGTCATTGGCGGACTGCAGTCCCAACTCATCTATCAGTCGGTGGACGGGGGCAACACCTGGACGCAGATGACCGACATCGCGACGAACCAGCTGCGCCCGGAGAACGTGGCCGCCTCGACCGCTTGCTTTCGCCAGGCCTTGAACCCCGACATTCGAAACCTGTCGTCGCCGCAGATCGTGATTCATCAGGACGCCGCCGCCCCCGCCGGCTACGTGATCCACGCGGTGTATCCGTACGATTCGGACGGTGCCGGGCCTGACGAGTCCAACGTCTTCTACCGCCGGTCGGACGATGGTGCGGTGACCTGGTCGGCCGAAGTCCTCCTCAACGATGACGGGGGCACCACCGACCAGTGGTTCCCGGCCATCGGGGCCAACGCGATCGGTACGCTGGTCGCCAGTTGGTACGACCGCCGCCTCGACCCGGGCGGCAACCTGATGTTCGATCGCTACGCGGCGCGCTCCACCGACGGCGGACTCACCTGGGAGCCGAACATCCGAGTCAGCGATGTTTCCTCGCCCGTATCCCAGAACCTGCCGCACTTCGACGGCCTCGCAAACTGCTATCACGGAGACTACGATCAGGTGGCTGTCGGCGTTTCGACCGCACACGTCGTCTGGTCGGATGACCGGCGCATCACGGGCACCGGGCCCAACCCCGACGTCTACTATGACCAGCTCTCGGTGAACCTACCGCCGGTCGCCATCTGCCAGGATGTCGAGAAGGAGGCAGACGCCAACTGCGAGGCCGAAGTGACACCGGAAGAGGTGGACGACGGATCGTTCGATCCCGAAGGGTTCCCGGTGACGCTGAGCCTCAGCCCGGCGGGACCGTTCCCCCTGGGGGACACGATGGTCACTCTCACCGTCACCGACGATCAGGGTCAGACGGATACCTGCGATGCGACCGTCACCGTCGTGGACGTGACCGATCCCGTGGTGACGCCTCCCGCACCCATCACGTTGGAGTGCAATTCCACGGGCGGGGTTCCGGTTGGCGACTCCGACGTCCAGGATTGGCTGGCGCTCGCGACGGCGATCGACAACTGCGACGGAGCGCTCCCCGTGACCAACGATGCACCTCCGCTCTTCCCGTCGGGCTGCCCGCCTGGACAGCCGACGACGGTGACCTTCTCGGCCACCGACTCGAGCGGCAACACCGGATCGGCACAATCCGATCTGACGGTGCAGGACACCACACCGCCGGAGATCTCGTGCGCCGTTGCAACGAGCGAGCTGTGGCCGCCCAACCACAGCTTCGTCGACGTGGGTCTGTCGGCGGACGCGATGGATACCTGCGACGGCATGGCGCCGGCGATCGAGATCACGGTCACCAGTGACGAGCACCCGGCTACGGAGAAGGGGGCGGGTGGCCCCCAGCACTGCCCGGACGCCATCGTGGGCGATGACGGCTCGGTCCAGCTCCGTGCGGAGCGCTCCGGTTCGGGCGACGGTCGCGTCTATGTCATCACGACGATGGCGACCGATTCCTGCGGCAACGTCGCGACGTGCGACGCCTCCGTCGGGGTCCCGCACAACCGGGGTCCGGGAGGCGATCCGATCGACTCGGGGCAGCTGTTCGATCCCACTGTCTGCGACTGAAGGAACCCGGACCCAGGGGGCGAGGCTGCCCAAGTTGGCACCTCGCCCCCGGCCGGGAACGGACAGGTCGGTTTCGAGGGGTGCAACTCCCCATTCCGAGGAGTGACCTCGGTCTACGGCACCGCCCCCGACCAGGCCGAGGTATCCCCTGACTCGAAGCCGTCGGTGAAGATCTCGAGGAGCTCGAGGCGCCAGACGCCGCGGCCCTGGGTGCCGACGTAGAGGCTCTTGGCGCCGCCGTTTTCGACGTCGAAGTAGGCGTACCAGGGGCGCGGCAGGTGGGGGGTGCCGGAGACGTCGGAGGTGAAGGGGTCGCTCACCAGGGTCCAGTTGGCGCCGCCGTCGCGGCTCAGGAAGATGCCGGAGTCTTTGCCGCCGGCGACGGCCAGACCGGTGTCGCCGGGGCCGAAGGCCAGGAGGCTGGGCTGCCAGTAGCCGTTGAAGCCGGTGAAGTCGGTGGGGCCGCGGTCGTTCTTGAAGGGGATGGCGCCGCCGGCGCTCATCAGCGTGACGAGCTGGGGCACGCTCGTCCAGGTGGCGCCGCCGTCGGTCGAGCGGAAGATGTTGCCGCCGTTGGTGGTCTGGCCCGAGGCCAGGAGCCGCAGCGGATCGGCGGGGTGGACCGCGAAGACCCCGAAGCCGCCGCTGGGCAGGAACAGCTCGGTCCACTGGCCGAAGGGGGCGGTGCCGGTGTATTTGAAGAGCCGGTCGGTGGTCTGGGTGGTGTTGCAGTTGCCGGTCTGGACGAAGAAGGTGGGCACGCCGCCGCCGGCGAGGGCCACCCGGATGCCGCAGATCGCGTTGGTGGGCGGCTCGCTGAGGTTGCCGAGCTCGGTCCAGGTCGCCGGACCGGCGTCGATGTCGGCGGTGTAGAAGACGCCGCCGTCGGCCGCCGGGCAGCCGCCGACGCCGGGGGTGCAGTCGCGGGTGATGGCCACGTAGGAGGTGCCCGCCACGTTGACGATCGAGTCGGGGTAGCGGAAGCTGGGGATCAGCCCGCCGGGGGGATAGTCGATCTCCGCGCCGTCGGCGATGAAGCCGGGCGGCGAGCGGAAGGCGCGGGTGGCGCGGCCGCCGCCGCCGAAGCAGCAGACGTCCCAGACCACGCCGGCGGGGTCGGCGCCGGTCGAGAAGCCGTCGCAGCAGATCTCGTTGTGCCAGGTCGGCGGGCCGGCGCCGGCGTCGGCGGTGCCGAAGACGCCGTTGTCCTGGTTGCCGAAGTAGAGGTCTTCGGAGACGGTGCCCGACTGGTCGGCGCCGGACATGGTCCACAGCCAGAGGCCGTGGGGGGTGACGTTCGGCTGCTCCCAGTCTGGGTTGTGGCAGTCGGCGCCGGTGTCGGTGTTGTAGTAGACGCCGCCGTCGGAGGACATCAGGATCGGGCAGGCGTCGACCAGCGCCTCGGGGTCGAAGAGGATCGACCCCATGTCGTCGTGGCCTCCGGCCGTGCGGGTGAAGGGCCCCACCCACAGCGGCGAGTTGCCGCTGCCGCAACGGGGCGGCCCGCCCGGGGCCGGCGGGGCCGGCGTTGTGCAGGAGACCCGCCACAGCGAGACGTCGCCGAACCACAGGTCGAAGACGTCGTCGGGGCCGGCGTCGGAGCGCTGGTTGGTGGCGACGAACGGGATCCGCCCCTGCGGGCTGGGGTTGGAGCGGGTCTGCGCCCAGGTGGCGCCGGCCGGGGAGCCGGCGTTGGTGGTCTCGTAGATGGTGGTGCCGACCACCGCCAGCAGCACGTAGGCCTCGTCGGGCGAGACCGCCAGCGAGCAGCGCCCCGAGGGCAGGCCGCTGCCGGCGGTCCAGGTGGTGCCGCCGTTGGTCGAGCGCAGGTGGCCGTCGTCGCCGCAGACGTCGAGCAGGCCGCCGCCGTGGGCCAGGACGTCCCAGACGCGGGTCGCCGAGCCGGCCGGCGCGGTGGGGTCGCGGTAGGCCCAGGTGGCGCCCGAGTCGGTCGAGACGGCCAGGCCGCAGCTCGTGCCGATGAAGACGTTGGCGGGGACCGCCGGGTCGACGGCGATCCCGAAGGCGGTCAGCTCGACGGCGTCGGCGGCGTTGGCGCAGAAGCCGGCCGGCGGATCGGCGGTCGCCGGGTGGGTCCAGGTCGCGCCGCCGTCGGTCGACCGGTTGATCCCCGAGCGGCTGGCGGTCTTGCCGTCGAAGAACGAGGTGGCGTAGATCCGCGAGACGTTGCCGGGGTCGATCTCGACGTCCCAGGTCACCACCGGCAGGTGGGCGTCGAGCCGCGCCCAGGTGAGACCGGCGTCGGTCGACTTGAAGAGGCCGCCCCACTCGCTGGCGGCGTAGAGCACCTGACCGTTGCCGGCCTCGACCGCCAGGCCGTTGACCCGCCCGCCGGTGGCGCCGTCGGGGTCGGCCGGGTCGGTGTCGGAGAAGTCGGGATTGACGTCGACGAAGACCACGTCCTGCGCCTGGCCGGGGACCGCGGGGGCCCAGGCCAGCAGGGCGGCGGCGGCGAGCAGGTGGGCGCGGCGGCCGGGGCTACGGCGGTCCGCGGCGCTCATCGGTCACCTCCACGGCCACCGTCGCCGGCGGTCGCCGGACCGTCTCCCTCGGGCGCCGGCTCGGGGGGGCGGGCCCCCTCGGCGCCGGGCCGCGCCGGCTCCTCTTCGGCGTCCGGATAGGTCTCGTCCCACGGACAGACCGGGACATCGAAGCGCTCGACGGCGCTCGGCACCCAGCCCTCGGGCCGCTCGGTCAGCACCCGCCAGTAGTAGTTGATCCCGGGCTCGGCGCCCTCGATGGCCACCGCCGCGCGCTCATCCGCCAACCGCGGCGACACCTCGTAGCGCAGGCGCTCGAAGCCGTCGCGGAACTTGCTGACGTCGACGCGCTGCACGGCGGCCTCGGCGGCGGGCCTCCAACCGAGGGCCACGATCGCCGTCCGCCGGCGGGTCTCGCTGCACCGCGCCTGCCAGTCGAGCTCGGCGGCGCCACCGGGCGTGCCGGCGGGCAGCAGCGTGATCGCCGCCTCCTCCGGGGTCACCGGGACGAAGGGCTCGATCTGGACGTCGCCCCCGAAGGCCGTCACGCAGGCGGCGGCCAGGGTCAGGACGGTCAGGGCCAGGACAGGTCTCTTGCTCATCTCCACCCCCTGGCTCGGACCCTACCAGCCCGAACCTGACCGTCTGGGGGCTCAGCTGAACAGGTCCCGGAACCAGTCGATGAGCTTGTCGAGGAAGCTCCGCTCGAGGTACTTCTTGCGGTAGTAATTGTCGAACCGCGCCGGGTCGCCGCCGAGCTGCAGGTACTTGCGGACGTCCTCGGCGGCGCGGACGCCGCTGATGTAGGCGCCGTGCACGGCGAGCGGCTGGTAGCCGCGGTCGTAGGCCGGGGCGGTGGCCTCGCCGGCCCAGAAGAGCGGCAGCGTCGGCCGCGGGTCCTTGAGCGCCTCGCGGGCCTTGGTGACGCCGGGCCTGCCGGCCGAGGGGGGGTGGAAGCGCAGATAGGAGTTGCCGCCCCTGGCGAACTCGTCGCGCTCCCAGTCCTGGCGGAAGTAGGCCGGGCGGAAGACGCCGGCGGCGTCGGTGGTCCCCGCCAGCACCCGCTCGGGGGTCCAGGGCTCGCCGCCGGGATCGAAGACCTTCTGCAGCTCGGCGAGCAGGTGGGCGATCGCCGCCTCGTCGTCGAGGTCCTTGATCTTGAGGTGGTCGCCGCTCATCAGCAGACCGGTCAGCATGTGCGGCCCGCCAGCGTGGTCCGGGAAGTTGGAGAAGAAGGTCCGCGCCTCGCCCTCCGGGTTGCTGAGAACGGTCATCTCGGCCGCCCGCGGACCCCAGAGCCGCTCCTTGAAGACGAGCCCGAACTTGGTGATCGGGCCCATGACGACCACCTCGAGCGCCCGGCGCTTGTCGGCGGTCAGCAGGTCGCCGAAGATCGCCGCGCCCTCGCCCCGCGCCGGATCGAGCATCCCGACCGAGAAGGTCGCAATCGCCGCGCGGCCGGTGAAGCGCTCGCCGGAGCGGGTGGTGACGGCGACCTTCCCGTCCGCCGTCCGCTCGACGCGGACCACCTTGCGGCCGGTCTCGCCGGCGGCGCTCAGCCGCAGCTCGCCGCCGAGGTCCTGGAACTCCCGGCAGATCGCCTGCGGCAGGCTGTCGTAGCCGGGGATCTCGCGCCGCCCGCCCACCTCGCGCTCGAGCCGGAACTCGGCCGGCTCGATGAGCTGATCCGGGATCTCGTCCTTCAACAGGCCGGCGATGCTGATGGTGTCGTTGGGGTTGGGCTCGCCCGGCGCCAGGCCCGGCGGGGGCGGCGCGAGCAGGCCCGGGGTGTGCGCCGACAGGGTGTACTCGGCGAGCGCCATGCCCCGGCCCACGAACTTCATCGAGCGGGCGAACTCCCGGGCCGGCAGGTCGTCGGTCTTGTTGGGGTCGAAGAGGTCCTTGAGCTCGAGCATGAACAGCATCGGAGCGGAGCTCCGCACCTCGTGGTCCTCGAGCGCCTGCGAGGTCGAGCGGGTCTCGCCCCAGGCCGGGAAGAACAGGCGGTTGCGGCCCTTGCGCTCGCGCTTGGCGAGGATCGAGGTCTTGGGGAATCTGGCGGCGGTGAAGCCCTGCCGCTCCAGCTCGCGCCAGAACTCCTTGTAGCGGCCGATCTTGCGCACGTGGACGTACTCGGCCCCGGCCTCGACCGGTAGGAACTCCCCCGGCCGCTCGGGATCGGCCGCCAGGTCGCGCTTCGACCACATCCGCCCGCCGACGCGATCCGACCCCTCGACGAGGAGCACCCGCAGCCCCGCCCGCTGGAGGTCGCGGGCCGCGGTCACCCCCGCGATCCCGGCGCCCAGCACCAGGCAGTCGAAGGGAGCGCCGGTCGGAGGGTCGGGCATCTCTGCGGTCCTTTCGGTCCAGGCCACCGGCGGGCCCGGCGACCGGCTCCAGCGATGCGGAGAGACCGAAGTTGCGGTGATCTTACGCCACGACGACGGCCGGCGCCGGGGGACCAGACCTCCAGCTGGCGCTCCGCCACCCGCAGCGCCACCGCCCGGGCGAGCATGAAGGTGCCGAGCGGGGGCGACTCGGGCGGAACGGAAGCCGCGTTCCGAGAGTTTCGGCAGAGCGTTTCCGAAACCTGGCGGCCGGTCCCGGTCCCACGGCCTCCCGGACGTGGTACCCGGCTTGCACTGACTCGGCTAGTGTTAGCGGAGCCACCCGCGGCGCCCTACCGGCGTCCCGGGTGGCGTGCGCAACGTGACATCGGCCGACCGCCCGGTGGCGGCCAGAGGAGAACCGAGGTGTCCAACCAGTCCGTTTCCAAGATCTGGACCGTGACCCTGCTCACGGTCACCGCCCTCCTGGCGGCGAGCTGCTCGCCCCCCCAGGAGTCCATCGACGCGGCCCAGGCCGCGCTGACCGAGGCCGAGGCCCTGGACCCGGCCGCCTACGCCCCGGAGGCCTGGGAGCAGGCCCAGCAGGCGATGGCGGCGCTCAACGCCGAGCTCGAGACCCAGAGCCAGAAGTTCGCCCTGTTCCGCTCCTACTCCAACACCGAGCAGCTGGTCGAGAACGCCCAACAGGCGGCCAGTGCCGCCAAAGAGGCCGCCAACGCCGGTCGTGAGCAGGCTCGCGACGCCGCGCAGTCGGCTCTGGCCGACACCACCTCCGCCCTGGATTCCGCCCAGGCGGCGCTCGACGCGCTGCAGCAGTGCAAGCGCAAGCCCAAAGGCTTCGCGGCCGACGTCGAGAGGCTGACGGCGATGCTCGACGGCCTGCGCGCCCAGCTGCCCGAGGTCGCGATGCTGATGACCGAGGAGGACTTCCTGGGTGCCCGCTCGCGCGCCGAGGCGCTGCTCGCCGAGGCCAACGGGCTGGTCACCGAGCTGAACGACGCCAAGGTCAAGCTCGGTTGCTGAGCCGCCCGGACCCCGACCAGCGAGCGGCGGCGGGTCTCCGCCGCCGTTCGCTTCTCTGGGGGACCTCGATGCTGATGGCTCTGGTCGCCTGCTCGGCGGACCCCACGGCCGGCGCCCGCCAGCGCGAGACGGCGCGCAAGGTCTCGGCCCTGGCGGCCCGCCACGGCCTGGCCGGCGCCGCCGGTCTCGACGCCCTCGTCGGCGAGGCCGAGCGGATCGGCGCCGAGCGCCGGATCGTCGCGCCGTGGCGGCAGAGCGCCCGGGTGCGGGCGGCCTGGGGCCGGGTGGCGCTCGGCGCCGCCCGGTTGCACGGCGAGGTGCGGGCCGAGCGGCGGCGGGCCCGCGAGGACTGGCAACGGCTGGGCGCCGAGGCCGAAGCGGCGGTGGCCAGGGCGCGGAGCCAGGTCGAGGACCCCGGTCTCGCCGCCTCCACCAGCCATCTGCTGGCGCAGGCCAGCACCCTGCTGGGACAGGCCCAGCGGCTGGCGGCGGCCGGCGAGCACGCCCGCGCCGTCGAAGCCGCCGAGCGCGCGATCGCCGCTACCGACGGCATCGGCGAGGCCTGGGCGGCGCTGCACGAGCGCTTCGACGATCCCGCCCTGCGGGCCACCTGGAGCGGCTGGGTGCGCGACTCGCTGGCCCGCGCCGCGCGCGACGGCGAGACCCTGGTCGTGGTCGACAAGCTGCGCCGCCGGCTCGAGGTGTTCGCGGACGGCCGCCTGCGGACCGCCTTCGTCGCCGAGCTGGGGGTCAACGGTCTGCGCCGCAAGCTGCACGCCGGCGATCGCGCCACCCCCGAGGGCCGCTACCGGATCGTCGAGAAGCGCGGCCCCGGCGCCACCCGCTACTACAAGGCGCTGCTCCTCGACTATCCGAACCCCGAGGACCTCTCGCGCTGGCGGCAGGCGCGGTCCGGGGGCGGCGCGCCGGTCCACTCCGGCCCGGGCGGCCTGATCGAGATCCACGGCGAGGGCGGCCGGGGCCGCGACTGGACCGACGGCTGCGTGGCGCTGGCCAACCGCGACATGGACCGGCTGTTCGAGCTGGTCGAGGTCGGCTCGCCGGTCACCATCGTCGGCAGCTACGGCCCGGGAGCGCCGCCGGGATGAGCACGCCCTCCATGCCCCCCGCACCGCCGGCGGCCGAGGGGCGACAACGAAGGTGGGTAGCCGCCGGCGCCGTCACCGGGCTGGTCGCCGTGCTCTGGCCGCTGGGCTTCTGGGGAGGGCGCTACGAGGTGGTGGCCCTCGACCGGCTCGCCGCGGCGGCGCCGACCACCGGCGCGGGGAGCGCCGAGCCGAGCCGCGATCGGGCCGCCGCCCTCCGCCGGCGGCTGGCGGCGCAGGTCCCGGCCGGCACCTACGCCCTGATCGACACCTTCCACAACCGGCTCTACGTGCGCCGCGGCGGCGAGCTGCTCCGCGAGGCGGTCTGCTCGACCGGCAGCGGCGTGGTGCTGCGCCACCGCGACAGCGGTCAGGAGTGGGTCTTCGACACCCCGCTCGGGGAGCGCCGGGTGGAGCGCAAGGCCCGCGACCCGGTGTGGATCAAGCCGGACTGGGCCTTCATCGAAGAGGGGTTCGAGCCGCCGGCAGACCTCGGCGAGCGGATGGACGATGTCTCGCTCGGCGACTACGGCATCTACCTGGGCGACGGTTACCTGATCCACGGCACGCTGTTCAAGTCGCTGCTCGGCCAGAAGATCACCCACGGCTGCATCCGGCTGGGGGAAGACGACCTTGAGTATCTCTACCGCGCGCTCCGCGTGGGCGATCGCGTGCTGCTGTACTAGCTGGCTGGCGCTGGCCGCGCCGTTGCGGCCGGCCGCGAGCCGGGCCGAGCCCTCGCCGGCCGAGCGCTCGCTCGAGCTGGAGCTCGAGCTGGCCCGCAAGCCGGGGCTCTACCTGCGGGTGGATCCGGCGGCCGGCCGGCTCGAGATCAAGGTCCGCGGCCTGACCCTCGACGCGGTGGACCTCGGCGGCGCGGCGCTGCTGCTCCACCGGCAGCGCGGGGCCGCGGTCGCGGAGCCTAAGCTGCCGGCGGTGTGGACCGCGACGAGCGTCTCCGACCGCGAGGAGCGCCTGGTCGTCGAGGCCGGGCGGCTGCGGCGGCTCGCGGCCGAGGAGGGGGAGGAGGACGCCGCGGCGGGGGCGACGCAGCCGGCGCCCGCCGCCGACTCCCTTCCTCCCGACCCTCCGGCCAGCTACCGGGTGCAGCTCACCGACGGCTGGCAGCTTCGGGTCGGCCGCTCGGTGCCGCGCGCGGGCCGGACCGGCGGAGTGGGTCTGGCCTGGGCGCGGCTGCGGGCGGGCCTGGCCGGGACCGTCTTCGAGCCGCCCGACGTGCTGGCACTGGCGCTTTCTCCGGAGGACGCCCGCCGCATCCATCATCTTTTTCGACCCGGATTGCAGCTGCTGGTGGTCACCGGGACCCCTACAGAGTCCTAGAAAGGACTGGACATGGAGATCCTCAAGGACACTCGCATCGACTTCCTGCGCTACCGGCGCTGGTGGATCGGTTTTTCGTGCGTGGTGATGACGCTCGGCGTGCTGGGCATCTTCTTCCACGGCCGGCTCAACCTGGGGGTCGAGTTCACCGGCGGCACCCAGACCCGGGTGCGCTTCGCGGCCGCTCCCGACGTCGAGCGGCTGCGCGCCGACCTCAAGGCCGAGGGTCTGGCCGCCAACCTGCAGAGCTTTGGCGACGCCACCGAGCGCTCGGTGCTGATCCGGGTGCCGGCGCGCGCC
>JBFGCA010000093.1:0-19641 GCA_041567315.1 Thermoanaerobaculia bacterium
AGTACTCGGTGGCGTCGGCCGGCGGCCGGAAGGCGGTGACGAACACCTTGGCGCCCCAGGCGAACATCACCAGCAGGATGCCCAGCGGGATCACCGACCAGGCGACCTCCAGCCAGATGCCGGCCTTCTCGGGCTGGCCGATGTCGTGCGGGGCGCGCCGCCGGTAGCGCACCCCCAGATAGACGATCAGCGCCGCCACCAGCAGCGAGAAGAAGGCGGCGATCGCCAGCGCGAAGAAGTACAGCGCGTCCACCTCGCCGGCGAACGGAGAGGCGCGGACCGGGTGAAGCGGGATCTCTTTCCACATGGCGGAGGTCAGGCCCCGGCCGGCTGCCGGCGGCGCTCGCGGCGCCACTGCAGCAGCAGGAAGCCGGCGAGGACGGCGACCGTCGCGGCCGCCGCCGCTCGCAGCAGGTTCATGGCGGCGGCGCTGTAGCGGCCGGTCACCGGGTCGTAGTGAAAGCAGTAGAGGAGCACCTTCTCGACCACCCCGCCGATCGAGCCGCCGGCCGCTTCGACCAGGCCGAGCCGGAGGTCGCGGGGGGCGTATTCGAGGCCGTAGAGATAGCGCGAGATCCGCCCTTCGGGGGTGAGCAGCACGATGCCGGCGGCGTGGGCGAACTGCTCGGAGCCCTCGACCTCGGCGTAGCGGAAGCCGAGCGTGGATGCCAGCCGGTCGATCGCCTGGCGGTCGCCGGTCAGGAAGTGCCAGCCGCCGTCGTCGTCGCCGGGCGGCGGCTCGCGGCCGTAGCGCTCGAGGGTCCGCCGCCGGGCGGCGGCCGCCTGGGCGGGCGTCTCGCGCGGATCGAAGCTCGTCAC
The DNA here is from genome assembly GCA_041567315.1 of Thermoanaerobaculia bacterium. Classification (GTDB taxonomy): domain Bacteria; phylum Acidobacteriota; class Thermoanaerobaculia; order Multivoradales; family JAHEKO01. Next base: position 820 of record JBFGCA010000093.1, read on the forward strand.
CAGGACGTCGAAGTCGCGTCCCGGCTTGAAGTCGAGCGTCCTCAGCGCCCGGGTGAGCCCGTCGAGCACCATGCCGCACAGCATCGGGCACTCGTAGTAGACCAGCGCCGCGACCAGGGGACGCTCGCCGAAATAGTCGCCCAGCGCCACCGGGCGGCCCGCGAAGTCGGTGAAGGCCAGCTCGGCCGGCACCGCCTCGCCGAGCCGCTGGTCGAAGCCCACCTCGGCCAGCGGTCCCGGCATCTCGGCGGCGGGCCGGCCGGGGGCCGCGCCCTTCAGGGGTCCCCGGAGCTGGCCAAGCACCGGATCCGGCGCCACGGCCGCGGCCGCCAGGGCCAGCGCCACCAGAACCCCACGGCAGCCGTCGTGGAGCTGCCGGCTCGGAGGCGGTAAGCGCCTGAAGATACAAGGCCTGTCGCTCATCGTCGGGGCCCCTCCGCGGGCGGCTCACCGGCACCGGCGCTCTGGCTGGGGCCGGGTCCAACGTCTGGGCTCGCGCTCGGGCTGAGGTCGGCCTCGCCGACCGCGCCCTCGGCCGCGCCTTCGGAGGCGACTACCTCGGGGGCCGGCAGCCCGTGCTCGACCAGCAGCTCCATGGCCCGCTCCACCGGTATGCGGGCGATCCCGGCCGCTTCGTCGACCCAGCCCCAGCTCGCCAGCTCGCCCTCCTCGGCCGCCCGCAGGTCACGGAGCTCGGTGAGCGGATCGGCCTGCAGCCGGGGGGCGGGGGGCAGGTGCGGCGCGCGCGCCTCGGGCAGCACCGGTGGCGGCGGGTCCTTGGAGATCTCGCGGCCTTCCAGCCAGCCGACCAGCAGGTACATCAGCACCCCGGTCACCGCCACCAGCGCCACCAGCCCGGCGGTGAACCAGGCGATGCCGCGGAACCGCAGGTCCCGGTCCAGGGGCTGCTCGCCGCCCGCACCGTGGGGACCCGCGTCGTGGTGTCTCGACTCGCTCATCGCAGGGCTCTCGCGCTCACTTCCCGGCCACGGCCTCGGCCAGCCCCGGGGCGTTGACCGGCAGCAGCGGGCTCCGCCGCAGCCGGCCCGCGAAGACCGCCAGCCAGACGCCGCCGACGGCGACGGCGGTCACCGGGTCCAGCCAGTGGGGCAGCGGCCCGTGTGCGCCGTGCTCGCCGTGCCCGAAGCTGGGCGCTGCCAGCCAGTAGAGGTCCACCCAGCGCATCGCCAGCAGCAGCACCGCCACCGCCGCCAGCCGCCGCGCGTCGCGCTTGAGGTCGCGCGACAGCAGCAGTACGAAGGGCAGGGCGAAGTGGAAGCCGGCCAGCGCCAGGGCCACCCACTGCCAGCCGCCCCGCAGCCGCGCCAGGTACCAGGGGATCTCCTCCGGCAGATGGCCCGACCAGATGATCAGCAGCTGCGACAGCGCGAAGTAGGTCCACAGCATCACGAAGGCCAGCAGCAGCTTGCCGTAGTCGTGGAAGTGGCGCGGCTGGAAGACCCCGCTCATCGGCTCGCGCCGCGACAGCAGGAGCGCCACCGGGATCAGGAAGGCGAAGGCCGAGACGCCGTGGCCGCCCACGAAGTAGACGCCGAAGATGCTCGAGTACCAGTGCGGGTCGAGCGACATCAGCCAGTCGACGCTGGCGAAGGTGGCGAGCAGGCAGTAGACCGGCAGCCCCACCGCCGCCAGCACCCGCATGCGGCGGAAGAGACCGCGCTCACCGGTCTCGTCCTGACGCCTCGACAGCCGGGCCAGGGCCAGGGCGAAGAAGCTCCAGATCCCGAGATAGACGACGGCGCGGCCGATAAAGCCCGCCGGGTTGAGATAGGCCGCCTTCTGTCGCAGCAGCTCGTCGGTGGCCACCTGCTCGGGGCGCGCCCAGAGATACAGCTCGCCCAGCCCCAGCAGCAGCGGCACGAAGAGCAGGGCGAGGACCGGCATGGTGCCCGCCGCCGCCTCCAGCACCCGCCGCACCACCAGCCCCCAGGCGCCGCGGGTCAGGTGATGCAGCAGCATCACGGCCAGGCAGCCCAGCGCCACGCCGGCCCACAGCAGCCAGGCCACCAGATAGGAGCGGTAGAACTGCCCGGAGTCCAGCAAGAAGCCGGCCGCGGCCAGCGCCGCCGCCACCAGGCCCACCATCCAGGCCCGGCGCTCCAGCCGGCCGAGCTCGGGCGGGGCCGTCCAGTCGCCGGCGACCGGGGTCACCGGGGGCGGGGTCACTGGGGGCGGGGTCACGGCGCTCACTGCGCGTGCTCCTGTCCGGCGGTCTCGCCGGGCGGTGTTCCGCCGCTGCCGCCGCCGGCCTCACCGGCCGCGGCCGCCGCCAGCCGCTGGCGCTCGGCCGCGCTCAGCAGTTCGGCGGGCGCCTGCCGGCTGAGCTGCAGCGCGCGGACGTAGGCGACGATCGCCCAGCGGTCGGCCGGCGCGATCTGCGCGGCGTAGCTCGACATCTGGCCAAAGCCGTTGCTGACGACGTCGTAGAAGTAGCCCACCGCGGCGGCCCGCAGCCGCGGCTCGTGGAAGCTGGCGGGCCGCTTGAAGCCGCGCTGCACCACCATCCCCTGGCCGTCGCCGGCCCGCCCGTGACAGGGGGAGCAGAAGGCCTCGTAGCGCCCGCGGCCGCGCTCCAGCAGCTCGCGGGTCAGCGGCACCGGCAGCGTCCCGACCGGCTGGCCGGCGGCGTCGGTGGCGCGGTAGAGCGCTCCCTCGCGCAGATCGCCGCGGGCCACGGTGCCGGCCACCGGCAGCCGCGACGAGGTGCCCTCGGGGAACAGCTCGCTGGCCTCGAACGGCTCGTACTTGGCCTGGTCGTGCATGTCCTGCCGGCAGGCCCCGGCGGCGAGCGCCGCGAGCCCGGCCACCAGGAGGGCGGACTTCCACCACGGGCTGCTAGGCGGCAACTTCGGAGACCTCGTAGGGGTCGAGCGAGCGCAGGAAGGCCTCGGTCTGGTGGCGGTCCCAGCGCGGGTCCCAGGCGCCGATGGCCAGGAAATAGCGGTCGCGCGAGGCCAGCGCGAAGCGCTCGACGTTGAACACCGGGTGGTAGGGCATGGGCAGCTTGTTGAGCGCGAACATCCCGAGCACCGCGGCCAGGGCGGCGAACAGCACCGTGGTCTCGAAGGTGACCGGAATGAACGACACCCAGCTGTTGAGCGGCCGGCCGCCGACGTTGAGCGGGTAGTTGACGACCGAGGTCCAGTACTGGAGGCAGTAGCCGGCGATCGCCCCCACCACGCCGCCGATCGCCACCAGCAGCGGCAGCCGCGAGCGGTGGTGGCCGAGCGCCTCCCACACCGCCTCGATGGGGTAGGGGGTGTAGGCCTCGAGCTGGGTGTAGCCCTCCCGCTGGGCGGCCTCGATCGCTTTCAGCAGCTCGGCCGAGCTGCCGAACTCGGCCATCAGGGCGAAGGGCGGCTTGGTGGCCGGGACCTGGCTCACGCCGCCTCCTCGCCGCCGGTCGCCGTCTTGGGCGCCGGCTTGGGCACGATGGTCCGCATCTCGAAGATCGAGATCATCGGCAGGAAGCGCAGGAACAGGAAGAGCAGCGCCAGGAACAGCCCGATCGAGCCGATCAGGGTGGCCCAGTCCCACAGGGTGCCGTGGTACATGCCCCACGAGGAGGGCAGGAAGTCGCGGTGCAGGCTGGTGACCACGATCACGAAGCGCTCCAGCCACATGCCGACGTTTACGAACATGGCGACGATCCACAGCCGCACCGGCGAGGTGCGCCAGCTCTTGAGCCACATCAGCTGCGGCGCCAGGATGTTGCACAGCAGCAGCGCCCACCAGTGGTAGCGGTAGGGCCCGGTGATGCGGTTGAGGATCATGAACTCCTCGAACCAGTTGCCGCTGTACCAGGCCATGAAGATCTCCATCAGGTAGCCGTAGCCGACGATCAGGCCGGTGGCCAGCAGCACCTTGCCCATGTTCTGGAGGTGCCGGGTGGTGATGAAGTCCTTGAGCCCGAAGGCGGCGCGCAGCGGCACCGCCAGGGTGATGACCATCGCGAAGCCGGCGAAGATGGCGCCGGCCACGAAGTAGGGCGGGAAGATGGTGGCGTGCCAGCCGGGGAGCTGGCCGACCGCGAAGTCGAAGCTCACCACCGTGTGCACCGAGACCACCAGCGGGGTGGCCAGCCCGGCGAGCAGCAGGTAGGCGGTCTCGTAGTTGTGCCAGTGGGTGGCCGAGCCGCGCCAGCCCATCGCCAGCACCCCGTAGACGATCCGCGCCAGCCGCCCCCCGGCGCGGTCGCGCAGTGTGGCGAGATCGGGGATCAGTCCCACGTACCAGAACAGCAGCGATACGGTGGCGTAGGTCGAGACCGCGAACACGTCCCACACCAGCGGGCTGCGGAACTGTGGCCACAGATCCATGGTGTTGGGGTAGGGGAGCAGCCAGTAGGCGAGCCACGGCCGGCCGACGTGGATCAGCGGGAACAGCCCGGCGCAGGCCACCGCGAACAGCGTCATCGCCTCGGCGAAGCGGTTGATCGAGGTCCGCCACTCCTGGCGCAGCAGCAGCAGGATGGCCGAGATCAGGGTGCCGGCGTGGCCGATGCCGATCCACCACACGAAGTTGATGATCGCGAAGCCCCAGGCCACCGGGATGTTGAGGCCCCAGATGCCGGTGCCCTCGAGCAGCAGCTTGGTGAGCGCCTGGAGCAGCACCAGGACCAGCAGGAAGGAGAGGCCGAAGGCCACCCACCACCAGCGCGGCATCCGGGTGAGGACGATCGAGCTGATCTTGTCGGTGACCGTGGCCGGCGTGTAGCCCGGGGCGACGACCTCGGTGGTGCGGGGGGTCGCCATCTCAGGCCTCCCCGCCGTGGCCGTGGCCGGCGTCGGCGCCGCCGCCCTCGAGCTGCGGGCTGGGGTTGGTCACCCGGGCCAGGTAGCTGGTCCGCGGCCGGGTGCCGAGCTCGGCCAGCAGGTCGTAGTTGAGCGGCGCCGCCTTCCAACTGGCGACCTCGGAGTCGGGGTCGTTGAGGTCGCCGAAGGCGATCGCCCGGGTGGGGCAGACCTGCTGGCAGGCGGTCTGGATCTCGCCGTCGCGGATCGCGCGCCCCTCGCGCTTGGCCTCGATCCGAGCTCCGTTGATCCGCTGCACGCAGTAGGTGCACTTCTCCATGACCCCGCGGGTGCGCACGGTGACGTCGGGGTTGCGGAGCAGCTTGAGGACCGGGGTCTCGAGGTCGTTGTACTTCAGGAAATTGAAGCGCCGCACCTTGTAGGGGCAGTTGTTGGAGCAGTAGCGGGTGCCCACGCAGCGGTTGTAGACCATGTCGTTGAGCCCCTCGTCGCTGTGCACCGTGGCGGCGACGGGGCAGACCACCTCGCAGGGCGCCTGCTCGCAGTGCATGCACATCACCGGCTGGTGGTGGACGTGGGGCTCGTCGAGCGAGCCCTCGAAGTAGCGGTCGATGCGGATCCAGTGCATCTCGCGGCCCAGGGCCACCTGCTGCTTGCCGACCACCGGCACGTTGTTCTCCGACTGGCAGGCCACCACGCAGGCGTTGCAGCCGGTGCAGGCGCCGAGATCGACCGCCAGGCCCCAGGCGTGGCCTTCGTAGGCGACCGGCGGGTAGAGGGTCAGGCCGGGATCCGGGGCGTGACCGATGTGCTGCGCGAACTCGGGCTCCCGCCGGTAGCGGTCGAGGCTGGCGGTGCGCACCAGGTGGCGCTTGGTGGCCTCGCGCCCCTCGAGCGCGATGTTGTGGTGGAGCTGGGTGCTGGCCAGCGGATGCCGGCGGCGGGCCGGCGTCAGCTCGAGGTCGCCGGCGGTCCAGGGCGCCTCGGAGGTCCGCAGCCGGTAGGCGTCGAAGCCGGTGCCGGTGCCGACCCGGCCGGCGCGCCGCCGCCCGTAGCCCAGGTGCAGCGTGACGCAGCCGTCAGGGTGGCCGGGCAGCACCCAGGCCGGCACCTCCAGGGTGCGCTCGCCGCGGCGCAGCTCGACCACCTGCTCGCTCTCGATCCCCAGGCGCTGGGCGAGGGCGGGGCCGACGAGCACCGCGTTATCCCAGGTCAGCTTGGTCAGCGGCTTGGGGCACTCCTGGAGCCAGGCGTTGTTGGCGAAGCGGCCGTCCCAGACGGTGGGGTCGGGGCGGAAGATCAGCTCGAGCCCGGCGCTGGGCGGCGTGCCGGCGATCGCCGCGGCGGCGTCGGCGGCGGCGCCGGCAAGCAGGGCCGGCCGGCGGGAGGGCGGCGCCGAGTCCGCCACCAGGCCGTCGTGGAGCGCCCGCCGCCAGCGCGGCTCGAAGCCGTCGTCGCCCCACTCCCGCCGCCAGTGGTCGCGGACCAGGTCGTAGCCGGCGGCGGCGCCGTCGGCGGTGAAGACCGACAGCACCTCGAGGAGCGAGCGGCCGCCGTAGAGCGGCTCGATCAGCGGCTGGACCACGGACGCCGTGCCGTCGAAGGCGCGGGCGTCACCCCAGCTCTCCAGGAAGTGCGCCTCGGGCAGGTGCCACTGGCAGTACTCGGAGGTCTCGTCCTCGTAGAGCCCCAGGCGGATGCGCCGCGGCACCTGCTGGAGCGCGCCGGTGAAGTCGAGGTCGGCGGGGGCGTCGTAGACCGGGTTGCAGCCGGCCACCAGCAGCACGTCGACCTCGCCCGCCCGCATCGCCCCGACCAGCTCGGCGAGCGAGGCCCCCTGGTCCATCGGCTCGGCCTCAACCGGGTCGGCGTAGAGCACCGTCGCGCCGGCGGCGCCGAGGTGGTCGTTGAGGGCGTGGGCCAGCACCTGGACCTCGGGGGGCGCGTAGTCGCCGGGGACCACCACCGCCGCCCCGCGGTGGGCGTCGAGGTCGCGGGCCACCGCACTCAGCCACGGGCGCCAGGCGGCGCCGGCGGCATTCACGGCGGCGGCCTCGACCCCGGGCACCCCCAGCTCGGCGGCCAGGGCGGCGGCGAAGCGGGCCACCTCGCTCGGCGCCAGGGCCAGCCGGTGGTCGGCCACGGTGGCGGTCAGGGTCGGGCTGCTCTCCACCGCCCACAGCCGGTTCATCGCCGTCCCGCCGTCGCGCAGCCGCCGCCGCGCCATGAAGTCGCGGGCGTAGCGCACGCTGCCCGGACCGGCGGTCAGCAAGTCGGCGTCGAGGGCCAGCACGACGGCGGCCCGGGAGAGGTCGTAGCGCGGCGCCAGCGGCTCGCCAAACGCCCGCTCGAGGCCGGCCCGCGCGTGGTCGCGCGACACCGGCTCGAACTGGTGCCAGCGGGCGCGCGGGCGCTCGGCGCGAAGCCGGTCGAGCAGCGCAGCCAGCGACGGCGAGGTGACGGTGCCGGTGAGGATCCGCAGCCGGGCGCCGCCCAGGGCGTCGAGCGCCTGCAGCGCGGCCCGGGTCTCGTCGGCGAAGGCGGTCCAGTTGCGGATGCGGCCCAGGTTGCGGACCACCTGCGAGCGGTCGGGGTCGTAGAGCCCGAGCATCTCGGCCTGGGTCAGCAGGTCAGTGGCGCCGAGGCTGGCGGGGTGCTCGGGGTTGCCCTCGAGCTTGGTCGGGCGGCCCATGTGGCTCTCCGCCAGCAGGCCGGTGGCGTAGCCGCCGAGCACCGCGGCGGTGGCGTAGAACAGCGGCTTGCCGGGCACCAGGTTCTCGGGCTGCTCGACGTAGGGGACGATGCGCTCGAGCGGCTGCCGGGTGCAGGCGGTCAGCCCGCCCAGCGCCAGCGAGGCGCCCATCAGCTGGACGAAGCGCCGCCGGTCGACGCCGCCGGGCTCGCCGGGCAGCCGGTGACCGAACTCGCGCTCCACCAGCTCCTCGAACTCCGGCGTGCCGGCCAGCTCCTCGAGGCTGCGCCAGAAGCGCGGACCGCGCGCCGCCCGCAGCCGCCGCCGCACCGCCGCGAGGTCGAGCGGCCGCCCCGACGGCTGCTCTAACCGGGGGCCGGTGGCCGCCGCCGGCGGTCTCGGTGCGTCTCTCGGGTCGTGGTTCACGGGCATCGGCGCGGCGGGCTCAACGGTGACAGGTGGAGCAGGACAGCAGGCTCTGGATGCCGTACTCGGCGACCAGCTGCTCGCCCAGCGCCCGCTGGTCGTCGGCCTTCCATTCCAGGTTGTAGAGCTCGTCCTTGGGGCGCACGTAGCGCTCCGGATTCCGGTGGCAGTCCAGGCACCACTCCATGAGCAGCGACTCGGCCTGGTACATCAGCGGCATCTGGTCGACCCGCCCGTGGCAGCTCGCGCAGCCGACCCCCTTGGCCAGGTGGATCGAGTGGTTGAAGTAGACGTAGTCGGGCAGGTCGTTCACCCGGGTCCAGGCCAGGGGCTGGCCGTTCTGGAAGCTGGCGCGCACCGGCTCCAGCATCGGGCTGTCGTTCCAGATCAACTTGTGGCAGTTGATGCAGGTGGCGGTGGGCGGCATGCCGGCGAAGGCCGACTCCTCCACCGAGGTGTGACAGTAGAGGCAGTGGATGCCCAGACCCACCACGTGATGGTCGTGGCTGAAGGGCACCGGCTGCTCTCGCACCACCCCCTGCCGGGTGGCGTAGGCCGAGCGGTTGAGAGTCGCAAAGACCCAGACCAGCACCCCCAGGAAGAACACCGCTCCGAAGATGCTCACCCGGGACAGGGTGTTGGTGCTGGGGCGGAAGATCTGGGGCATACGAAGCGTTGCCCGGGCCCGAAGCCGTCCGGCTCCGGAAGAGGGGCAGTGAACTGGGTATCCGGCGGCGAGCCGGCCGCGCAAAGATACCCCAGGTTGTTCGGGAGGCGCCCGCCCCCGGTCCTTGTGAAAATTTTCACAAGGGCGCCAAGGATACCCGAGGAGCGTCCGGCGTCAAGCCCGGGCGGTGGCGCCCGGATCGCGCCGGCCGGGCCGTGCGGCGGTGGCCGTGCTGGACGGGGCCCACTGGACGGGGCCCACTGGACGGCTGCTACTGGACGGGTGCTATTGGACGGAGGCGCCGGCCGGGTAGCGGATGAACAGCCCGTCCGCCCACACGATGTCCTCGTCGTAGGCAGTGACATCGAACGGACCGACGGCATACGGGTTGGTGGCGTCGGGCCCCTCGGCGTCGTCGCGCCCGAAGCTGCGGATCCCCAGGACCTGGGCGGAGAGCACGCTCCCCGACCAGGCGAAGTCGAAATCGTGCCCCCAGCCGTCCGTGGGTCCGATCTTCTGGATGTAGAAAAAATCCGGGCTGACGTACAACGTCGCCAGCAGCTCGTCGGCGGTCAGCGGCACGTCCAGCTGGGAGAAGTCGTAGGTGTTGGTCGAGCCGGTCGAGGCCGCCGAGATCTGGTCGGTGAGCCACGAATACCAGGAGGTCCCGACGTCGCGGATGTCGGCCACCGTGCGCTTCTGCTTGACCTTCTGCATGCTGTCGAGCAGGTTGGGGAGGACCAGGACGGCGATGATGCCCAGGATCGCCACCGTCACCAGCAGCTCGACGAGGGTGAACCCCCGACTCCGTCGCCGCGGACGGAACCCCGCTCCGATGACCCCTGGATGTCGAGAACGCACGGTCCCGTGACCCGTCGAGCACATCCCGTGCCAGTTGAAGAACGCTCGTTGTCGGCTGTTTAGCCTACCCCAGTGACAGCAATTCGCACCCCGGACGTCAAAGCACGGAACTCCGCCGCTTCGAGGTAGGCTCCACCGGTGAGCTCGGAATCCTCCCAGGAGCCGCGGCCGGCGGCCGTCCGCCCGGATGGTCCTTCTCCGGACGGTTCCGGCCGCGAGGGGTCCCAGCCGGCAGCCGCCGGGACGGGCCCCACCGCCCTGCGGTCGTTCGTCGGACTCTTCGTGGTGCCGTTGCTGGTGGTGCTGGTCTGCGTCGCCGTCTTCATCGGCTTCGGCTGGATCGCCTACGAGCGGCAGTCGACCCGCGACTACCTCAACGACCTGCGCTCCTCGTGGCGGCCAAGGCGCGCCCAGGCGGCCTACGAGCTGTCCAAGATCCTGCTCGCCGATCCCGGCGCGCTCGACGACGCGCCCGGGGTCAAGGAGGAGGTGCGGCGCCTGTTCGCCGAGGCCGAGGACGAGGAGATGCGCCGCTACCTGGCGCTGGTGCTGGGCTACACCCGGGATCCCGAGGCGGTGCCGCTGCTGACCGGGGCGCTCGCGGAGGCCGGCCCTGAGCTGCGGGTCTACGTCCTCTGGGCGCTGGGGGCGGTGGGCGACCCGCGCGCCGGGCCGCCGCTGGTCGCCGCCTTGAGCGAGGCCGACGCCGGCCTACGCAAGACCGCCGCCTTCGCGCTCGGTGAGCTGGGCGATCCTGGGGCGGTCGGGGCTCTCGAGCCGCTGCTGGCCGATCCGGTGGCCGACGTGCGCTGGAACGCGGCGCTGGCGCTGGCCCGGCTCGGCAGCCCGGCCGGCCGGCCGGTGCTCCTCCAGATGCTGGATCGCGGCTTCACCTCGCAGGTGCCCGGGATCACCGCCGCGCAGACCGAGGAGGTGATGGTGGGGGCGGTGCGGGCGCTGGGGACGGTGGCACCGGAGCCCGACGCCGAGGCTCGCCGGCTGCTCGAGCGCCTGGCGGCCGAGGACCCGAGCCTCAAGGTGCGGCAGGCCGCGCTCGAAGCCCTGGGTGGGCGGTAGCGCGAGAAGGGCCCACCCACCAGGGTGGGCGTGCGGCCCTCCGGCCGGATTCGCGCCGCCCACCCGCCGAGGTGTAGGCCGAGCCGGGGCCGGCCGCCACAATGCGCCCGGCAATCGCGGTGACAGGTCGTCGCCCGAGGCGTCACGGCCGGGGAGGTCCCTTACCCGCCGGTTGCCGGTCAACCCTTCGGAAGGAGGACTCGAACCCATGAGAACGAACAGCAAGCGCCGCCGTTCGCCCTCTCGGACCCTGATGCTGGCAGCCCTCGCCGCCGCCCTCGGGCTGGCCGCCTGGCTGGGGGGCTGCCGGACCTCGACGGCGCCGACCGCGCGGGTGGGCAGCGCCGAGGCCGACGCCGTGATCGCCGCCCGCGGCCTGACCCCGGACGACGTCTACGGTGCCATCAAGACCTACGTGCCGACCGGCAAGCACGACGACTACGTGCTGTTCTCATCCGGCGGCCACTCCGGCCAGCTGCTGGTCATCGGGGTGCCCTCGATGCGGCTGCTCAAGGTGGTGGGGGTGTTCACCCCCGAGCCGTGGCAGGGCTGGGGCTACTCGGACGAGACCCGGGCGGTGCTGACGGCCGGCAACCCGGCGGGGGCGCCGATCACGTGGGCCGACACCCATCATCCCGCGCTGAGCGAGACCGGCGGTGACTACGACGGCCAGTTCGTGTTCATCAACGACAAGGCCCACGCGCGGGTGGCGGTGATCGACCTCAGGGACTTCGAGACCAAGCAGATCGTCAACAACCCGATCAGCCTCAGCGACCACGGCGGCACCTTCTCTACTCCCGACACCGACTACGTGATCGAGGGCGGGCAGTACGCGGCCCCGCTGGGCAGCCGCTACGCCTCGCTGGAAAGCTATGCTGCCGACTACCGCGGCATGATCACCATGTGGAAGTTCGACCGCCAGGCGGGGCGCATCGACACCGCCGCCTCGTTCGCCCTCGAGATGCCGCCCTACTGGCAGGACATCTGCGACGTCGGCAAGGCGGCTAGCGACGGCTGGCTGTTCTGCAACTCGTTCAACACCGAGATGGCGACCGGCGGCATCGAGAAGGGCAATCCGCCCTTCGAGGCCGGCGCCTCGCAGCGCGACATGGACTACCTGCACGTCGTCGACTGGCGCAAGGCGGCGGCGCTGTTCGAGGCCGGGCGGGCGACCGACGTCGACGGCTTTCCGGTGCTGACGCTCGACGTGTTGACCAGCGAAGGGGTGCTCTACTTCCTGCCCGAGCCCAAGAGCCCGCACGGGGTCGACGTCGCCCCCGGTGGCGACTATCTGGTGGTTTCGGGCAAGCTCGACCCCCACGTCACGGTCTACAGCTTCACCAAGATCCGCGACGCCATCGCCGCCGGCAGCTTCTCGGGCGAGGACGACTACGGCGTCAAGGTGATCGACTTCGACGCCGCCCTCGAGACCCAGATCGAGCTCGGGCTGGGGCCGCTCCACACCCAGTTCGACGACCAGGGCTACGCCTACACCAGCCTGTTCCTGGACAGCGCGGTGTCGCGCTGGACGCTGGGCGGCCCCTACGCCGAGCGCCACGGCGAGACGCCGTGGACGCCGGTCCAGAAGATCCCGGTGCACTACAACGTGGGTCACATCGTCGCCGCCGAGGGCGACACGGTGAGCCCCGACGGCGGCTACCTGGTGGCGCTCAACAAGTGGTCGGTGGACCGCTTCCTGACCGTCGGGCCGCTCCATCCCCAGAACTTCCAGCTCATCGACATCTCCGGCAAGGGCGAGTCGATGCAGCTGCTCTACGACATGCCGATCGGGCTCGGCGAGCCCCACTACGTGCAGATGATCAAGGCCGACAAGCTGGCGGCCTGGGAGATCTACCCGGAGGTGGGCTGGAACCCGCTGCGTCAGGCCCGCGACGAGCACGCGGTGACGGCCGGCGAAGAGCGGATCGAGCGCCGCGGCAAGACGGTCGAGATCTGGATGTCCGCGGTGCGCAGCCACTTCACGCCGGAGCACGTCGAGGTGCAGCAGGGCGACCACGTCATCTGGCACATCACCAACATCGAAAGCGCCAAGGACGCCACCCACGGCTTCGCGATCCCCGAGCTCAACATCAACCTGAGCCTCGAGCCCGGCGAGTCGACGACCTTCGAGTTCGACGTCGAACGGCCGGGGGTCTACACCTACTACTGCTCGGAGTTCTGCTCGGCGCTGCATCTCGAGATGGTCGGCTACTTCCTGGCCCGGCCGGCCTAAGATGACCCCGGGCGGGTCCGGGGGCACGGACCCCGGACCCCAGCCCGCCCACCCGTCGAACCATGCCGCACGGGAGAGGTGCACTTATGGCCACCCAACAGGTCGAGCGTCTGATCGGGCCGCGCATCCCGGCCGAGGAGCTGGCGCGGCGGGGCGGCCGCTTCGTCGCCCCCACCGCCTTGCTGGCGGGCGCCGCGCTGCTGCTCATCGCCTCCATCTTCCTGCCCTACTGGCAGATGCGGCTGCTCGCCCCCCAGTACCCCGGCGGTCTGGTGGTGCGCGCCCATCTCGACCGCCTGGAGGGGGACGTGCGGGAGATCGACGGCCTCAACCACTACATCGGGATGCGGCCGCTCGGCGAGGCGGCGCAGCTCGAGCGCAGCCTGAGCATCGCCGCGGTGGCCGCCATCGCGCTGCTGGTGCTGGGGGCGATCTACATCCACAACCGCAACGCCGCGCTGCTCGCCCTGCCGGCGCTGCTGTTCCCGGTCATCTTCCTCGCCGACCTCTACTACTGGCTGCGGACCTTCGGCACCAACCTCGACCCCACGGCGGCGCTCAGCTCGTCGATCAAGCCGTTCGTGCCACCGGTCCTGGGCAAGGGCTACGTCGCCCAGTTCGCCACCGTCGCCACCCCGGCGCCGGGTCTGGTGCTGGCCTTCCTGGCCTCGGGTCTGATCCTCGCCGGCCTGGTCCTCCACCGGCGGGCCTACAAGCCGCTGGTCGAGGCACGCCGCCAGGCCGGCGCCCGGGGAGCGAAAAGGGCATGAAGGCGGCGGGCGCCGTGCTGGCGGCGCTGGCGCTGGCGGCCGCCCCGGCCTGGGCCGGCGCCACCGGAGAGCCGGCGGCGCGACTGGTGGCGCCGGGCGAGTCGCTGGCCGCGGCGGTGGCCGCGGCGGCGCCGGGCGACACCCTCAGGGTGCGCGGCGGCGTCCACCACGGCCCGCGGGTGATCGAGCGGCCGCTGACGCTGGTTGGCGAGGGCTGGCCGGTACTCGACGGGGGCGGCCGCGGCACGGTGGTGGCGATCCGCGCTCCCGGCGTCTCCATCGAGGGCTTCGAGCTGCGCGGCAGCGGCTCCTCGCTCGACGAGGAGAACTCGGGGATCGCCGTCGACGGCGCCCCGGGGGCGGTGATCGCCGGCAACCGGCTATCGGACGTGCTGTTCGGCATCTACCTGCGCCGCTCCCCCGGCAGCCGGGTGGCCGGCAACCGGATCGAGGGCAAGGAGCTGCCGCTGGCGCGCCGCGGCGACGCCATCCGGGTCTGGTACAGCGACCGGGTGACGCTCGAGGAGAACACGGTGACCGCCGGCCGCGACGTCGTTCTCTGGTACTCGATGGCGCTCACCGTGCGCGGCAACCGGGTGTCCGGGGGCCGCTACGGCCTGCACTTCATGTACTGCGACGACGCCACCATCGCCGGCAACCTGCTGCTCGAGAACTCGGTCGGCGCCTTCCTGATGTACTCGCGCCGGCTGCGGCTCGAGGGCAACACCGTGGCCGGCAACCACGGCCCCAGCGGCTACGGGGTCGGTCTCAAGGACATGGACGACGCGGTGGTGCGCGGCAACCTGCTGGCCGGCAACCGGGTGGGCGCCTACCTCGACAACTCGCCGCGCGAGGCGGGCAGCACCACCACGCTCAGCGGCAATCTGGTGACCGGCAACGACGTCGGCGTGCTGCTGATGCCCAACGTCCGGCGTGTCGCGGTCAGCGACAACGGTTTTCGCGAGAACCGCGAGCAGGTGTCGGTGGCCGGCGGCGGCGGCGATCCGGCCGCCAACCGCTGGTGGGCCAACTACTGGAGCGACTATCCCGGGTTCGACGCCGACGCCGACGGCTTCGGTGAGACGCCCTATCGCTCCGAGCGGCTGTTCGAGGGATTGGCCGATCGCCATCCGCCGCTGCGCTATCTGGCCGACGCGCCCGCCGCCGGCGCCCTCGAGCTGGCCGCCCGCGCCTTTCCGCTGGTGCGGCCGCAGCCCAAGCTGACCGATCCCACGCCGCGGATGAGGCCACCGACGCTGGCCGGGCTGCCGCCGCTGCCGGGCACCCCGCGGCGTGGTTGGGGGCCGCTCGGCGGCGCACTGCTGGCGGCGGGTCTGCTGCTGCTGGTGGTGCCCGCCGGGGCGGCGGCTGCGGCCGCGCGAACCGAGTCGCCGCCTCAGGCCCGCCCGGTGGCCGCGGACGAAGGAGCGCCGGTGGCGGGTCCGGTCGGCGTCGAGGCGCCCAGGGTCGACGTGCCCAAGGTCGAGGCACTGGTCACCGTGCGCGACCTGGGCAAGAGTTTTGGCGACCGCCGGGCGCTCGACGGCGTCTCGTTCGCCATCGGCAGGGGCGAGGCGGTGGCCTTCTGGGGGCCCAACGGGGCCGGCAAGACCACCGCCCTGAGGGCGCTCCTCGGGGTCATGCCGTTCGAGGGGGAGGTGCGGATCAGCGGGCTGGACCCGCGGCGGCAGGGCAAGGCGGTGCGCCAGAGGATCGGTTTCGTGCCCCAGGAGTCGGCCTTCCAGGAAGAGGCCGGGGTGCTCGAGACCCTGGAGTTCTTCGCCGCGGTGCGCGGCGTCGGCGGCGAGCGGGTGGCCGGGCTGCTCGGCTGGCTGGGTCTGGCCGGCCACGCCGGCGACCGGGTCGGCGAGCTGTCCGGCGGCCTCAAGCAGCGGCTGGCGCTCGGCGTGGCGCTGCTCGCCGATCCGCCGTTGCTGCTGCTCGACGAGCCGACCGCCAACCTCGACGCCGCCGCCCAGCGCTCGATCCACGAGCTGCTGCTGCGGCTGCGGAAGCTGGGCAAGACGCTGGTCTTCACCTCACACCGGCTCGAGGAGGTCCTGCTGCTGGCCGACCGCGTCCTGCGGCTGCGCGAGGGCCGGCTGGAGGCCGCGGGCCCGGCCACGGCGGCGGCCCTCGACAGCGCCGGCCGCGCCGAGCTGCAGCTGCTGGTGGCGCCGGCCCAGCGCGCCGACGCGCTCGCCCTGCTGGCGGCGGCGGGCTACGGGCCCGGCGAGCTGGGCGACCTCGTGACGGTGGAGATCGACGCCCGGCGCAAGGTGGAGCCGCTGGCCCTGCTGCTGCGCCGGGGGGTGGAGGTCGAAGACCTGTCGATCAGCGCCGCGACCCCGGTTGGCGGCGACATAGCTGCGGGCAACGAAGTGCCGGGTGAGCCGATGGCGGGCGGGCCGGTGGGCGACACGGCCGAGCCGCCGGCGCCGGAGGCGGGGTGATGCCGGAGGCGCGGGCGGTGGCCCTGGTGGCCTGGCGCGAGCTCCGCGAGGTGCGGCGCAACCGCTGGTTCCTGCTGTTCAGCGCGGTGTTCGCCGCCGGCGCGCTGGGGCTGTCCTGGCTGAGCATGGCCGGCTCGGGCTTCGCCGGCTTCGGCCGCACCGCCGCCAGCCTGGTCAACCTGGTGCTGCTGGTGGTGCCGCTGATGGGGCTGCTGCTGGCGGCCGGTGCGGTGGCCGGCGAGCGCGAGCGGGGGTCGCTGCTCTATCTGCTGAGCCAGCCGCTCGAGCCCGAGGAGGTGGTGCTCGGCAAGTTCCTGGGTCTGTCGGCTGCGGTCGGCGCGGCGCTGCTGGCTGGCTTCGGGGGCGCCGCCCTGGTGCTGGCGGTCCGCGGGGCCGCCGGTAGCCCGGCCGGCTTCCTGGCCTTCCTGGCGCTGGCGGGGCTGCTCGCCGGGGCCGCGGTCGGGCTGGGTCTGCTGGTCTCGGTGCTCGCCCGCCGCACCTCGGTGGCGCTGGGAACGGCGCTCTTCTTCTGGGTGCTGTTCGTCTTCGTGGGCGACCTCGGTCTGCTGGGCACCGCCCTGGCGCTCGAGCTGGGACCGCGCGAGCTGCTGTTCGCCGCCCTCGGCAACCCGCTGCAGGTCTTCAAGGTGGCGGCGCTCCACCAGCTGCGCGGCGGGCTCGAGGTGCTGGGCCCGGCGGGCCTGTACGCCGAGCGCACCTTCGGTCTGGCGCTGGGACCGCTGATGGCGGCGCTGCTCGCCGCCTGGACGGTGGTGCCGCTCGCCGCCGCCCTCGTCGTCCTGCGGCGGCGGGGGGCGGTAGGATGATGGAGCGGCCGCGGGCCGTGGCGATGGCGATGGCGGTGGCGCTGCTCGCGGTCCTGCCGGCGCTGGCCATCGGCTGCGGCGCGCCGCCCTCGGGTGCACCCGAGGTCAGCTGGGGCGTCGACGAGTGCAGCCGCTGCCGGATGATCGTCACCGAGCCCCGCTTTGCCGCAGTGGCCCGTGGGCCCGCCGGCGAGGAGGCGCGCTTCGACGATCAGGGGTGCCTCGACGGCTTTCTGGAAGAGCGGGCCGAGGCCGGGCGGTGGCAGGCGTGGCTCCACGACTTCGAGACCGAGGCCTGGCTGCCGGCGGCGGCGGCGTGGCGCGTGCGCGCGCCCGAGCTGGCGACGCCGATGGGCTCGGGTCTGGTGGCCTTTGGCGACCAGGGACGGGCGCTGGAGTTCGCCGCCGGCCGGGAGGCCGCCGCCGCCGCGGCCATCGTGCGCGGGTCGTCGCCGGCCGCGCTCGCGGACGACCAGCTGATGAACGAGCAACCAACGACTGGCCAAGGAGGGTTGGAATGACCAGTGTGAGGATGTGGACGCTGGCCGGGGCGCTCGCCGCCGCGGCGTTGACTCTGGTGACGGTGGGCTGCGGAGGCGGCGGTGCGCCCGCGGCGTCGACCGCCGACGTGGAACGGGGCCACGAGCTGTTCCGCAAGACCTGCGCCACCTGCCATGGACAGGACGCCGAAGGGATGCCGCGGCTGGGCAAGAACCTCCACGACAACGCCTTCGTGGCGGCGCAGAGCGAGGAGGAGCTGGTCGAGTTCCTCAAGCTGGGGCGGCCCGCTACCCATCCCGACAACACCCGCGGGGTCGACATGCCCCCCAAGGGCGGCAACCCGGCGCTCACCGAAGACGAGATGCGCCTCATCGTCCGCTACATGCAGTCGATCTCCTAGCTTCCGGGCGCCTTTGCGCGCTTGACAGGGCTCCGGCCCTTCGTCTAGAAAAGGGCACCCGCCGAGGAGGGCGTGCCGGGATCGGGCTCCGCGGACCCCGCGGAGCCGCCCTGAGACGAGGATGGCCGAGGAGACCAAGACCGACGCCGAGGTGAGCCGGCGCGGCTTTTTCTCGTGGGCGGCGGTCGCCTGGGTGGGGTTCACCGCGGCCATCGGCGGCTGCGTGACCGCCTTCACCCGCTTCATGTTCCCCAACGTGCTCTACGAGCCGCCCACCAGCTTCAAGGTGGGCCGCCCGGAGGACTTCTCGCCGGGCATCGTCGACGAGCGCTTCAAGGAGACCAACGGCGTCTGGGTGGTCAACAACGAGGGCCGGCTCTACGCCCTGATCGCCATCTGCACCCACCTCGGCTGCCCGCCCAACTGGCTGGAGGCGCAGAACAAGTTCAAGTGCCCGTGCCACGGCAGCGGCTACTACAAGAACGGCATCAACTTCGAAGGCCCGACGCCGCGCCCGCTGGAGCGCGCCAGGATCTTCATCGACCCCGACGACGGTCAGGTTGTCGTCGACAAGGCCCAGCGCTACCAGTGGGAGATGGGGCAGTGGGACGACCCCGACTCTTTCATCCGGCTCGCCTGAGCCGCCGCCGAGCGAGAGGCTGATGCTGCAGAAGCTGCAAAAGAGCATCGTCAAGAGCCAGATCTGGAAGTCCATCTTCCGGGTCGGCATCCCCACCGACAACCGCAAGCGGGCGCTGGCGATGCTGGGGAACGTGGTGCTCCACCTGCACCCGATCAAGGTCAAGAAGTCGGGCCTCAGGATGAGCTACACCTGGTGCATGGGCGGCACCTCGTTCTTCCTCTTCCTGGTCGAGACCATCACCGGTCTGCTGCTGATGTTCTACTACCGGCCGACGGTCGAGTACGCCTATTTCGACATGGTGGACCTGCGCGAGGCGGCCGCCTTCGGCATCATGCGCGAGCTGCACCGCTGGGGTGCGCACGCCATGGTGATCACCGTCTGGCTACACATGTTCCGGGTGTTCATGACCGGCTCCTACAAGCCGCCGCGCGAGTTCAACTGGAACGTCGGCGTCATCCTGCTGGTGCTGACCCTGCTGCTGTCCTTCACCGGCTACC
>JBFGCA010000094.1:0-19318 GCA_041567315.1 Thermoanaerobaculia bacterium
GCGGCGCTCGCCGGGGGACGGCTGGCGGCCACCGGCAACCCCGACGAGCAGGAGGCGCCGCCCGAAGCGTCGCGGCTCGCCGGCGGGTTGTTGACCCTCGAGCCACCCTGCCGGTTCTGCGATTTCGGGGCGCTGTGCGGGCGCGCCTTCGCCGCGGAGGCGCCGTGAGACCGGCCATCGAGATCATCGCCGCCAGCGCCGGCAGCGGCAAGACCCACCGGCTGGCCGAGATCCTCGAGCGCGAGCTGGCCGCCGGCCGGGTGCGGCCGGAGGGGGTGGTGGCGGTCACCTTCACCCTCAAGGCGGCGGCCGAGCTGGCCGAGCGGGCGCGCCGCTTCCTGGTCGAGCGCGGCCGCGCCGACGAGGCGCACCGGCTGGGTGCCGCCCGCATCGGCAGCGTGCACGCGGTCTGCGCCGGGCTGCTCCAGGAGTTCGCCTTCGACCTAGGACTGTCCCCCGATCAGCGGGTGCTGGAGGACGTGGCGGCGGCGACCGCGCTGGAGCGCGCCCGCACCGGCGTTGAGACCCTGGCCCGCTACGAGCGGCTGACCGACCTCGCCAGCCGCCTGCCGCGGCTCGACTGGCGCGAGGCGCGCCGGCGGATCGTCGACGCGGCGCGCGAGAACGGTCTCGACGCCGCGGCGCTCGCCGGCTGCCGCGATCGCAGCCTGGCCGGCTACCTGGAGCTGCTCGAGCCGCCGCTGGACGGGGCCGACGAGCTCGAGCGCGGGCTGGCCGCGGCCCTCGAGGGCTTCCTCGCCGCCTCGCCGGAGAGCGACCGCACCCGTGCCACCGAGAAGGCCCGGCGGCGGGCCCGCCACGCCCTCTCCAAGCTGCGCGGCGGCGAGCCCCTGGAGTGGGACGAGTGGGCGCGGCTGGCTCGCTTCGACTCCGAGGTGGGGGCCGGCTCGCGCCGGGCCGCCGCGCCGCTGGCGGCGGCCGCCGCCGGCTACGCGCGCCACCCGCGGCTGCGCGACGACCTCGAACAGGCGGTGCGGCTGGTCTTCGACTTGAGTGCCGACGCTCTCGCCGCCTACGACGGCTACAAGCGCGAGCGCGGGGCGGTGGACTTCCCCGACCAGCTCGCGCTGGCCCTCGACCTGCTGCGCCGCACCCGGGTGCGCCGCCAGCTGCGGCGCGAGATCGACCTGGTCCTGGTCGACGAGTTCCAGGACACCAGCCCCATCCAGCTGGCGATCTTCGTCGAGCTGGCGGCACTGGCGCGGCGCAGCGTCTGGGTCGGCGACCAGAAGCAGGCGATCTACGGTTTCCTGGGCGCCGACCCGGCGCTGATGGACGCGGTGCTCGAGGCCATCCTCGCCGGCGACGAGCCCGAGACCCTGTCGCGCTCCTGGCGCTCGCGGCCGGCGCTGGTCCATCTCACCTCGGAGCTGTTCGCGCCGGCCTTCGCACGGCTGGGGATCCCGCCGTCGCGTACCCGGCTGCAGCCGGTCGAGGGAGCCGAGGCGCCGGAGCTGGGACCGGTGGTCGAGCGCTGGCGGCTCGACAGCCGGCGGGCGGGCGACGACGCGGCGGCGCTGGCGGCCGGGGTCGTCGAGCTGCTGGCCGACCCCGGGGCACGGGTGCGCGAGCGGGCGGGGCGGGGATCGCGCCCGGTCCGTCCCGGCGACGTGGCGGTGCTGTGCTTCAGCAACCTGACCTGCTACCGGGTGGCCGCCCACCTGCGCCGCCTGGGGGTCGCCAGCGTGCTGCCGCGGGCCGGACTGCTGGCCACCCACGAGGGTCAGCTGGTGCTCGCCGGCCTGGCCCGCTGGGCCGACCCGCGCGACCCGCTGGCCGCCGCCGTCCTGGCGCGGCTCGGCGGCCGGCCGGGGAGCGAGGACGGTTGGCTGGAGGCGGCGCTCCGCGGGCCGCACGGCGAGGGCTTCCGCGCCGCCGAGGCCGTCGAGCGGCTGGACGGTGCCCGCCGGGGCCGGCCCACCGCCGGGGTGTTCGAGGCCTTCGACCGGGTGCTCGAGGCGGTCGACGCCCGCCGCCGGGTGGCCGCCTGGGGCGACGCCGGGCAGCGTCTGGCCAACCTCGACGCCCTGCGGGCGCTCGCCGCGCGCTACGCGGCGGCCCGCGAGGTCGAGGAGGGCGCCGCCAGCGCCGCCGGGCTGGTGGCCTGGCTGCTCGAGCGCCAGGAGATCGGCCAGCGCGCCCCCCACCGGGTCGAGGCCCTGGCCGATCCGCAGGCGGTGCTCACCGCCGGCGAGGCGGTGGTGGTCAGCACCTGGCACCGCGCCAAGGGGCTCGAGTGGCCGATCACCGTGCTCTTCGATCTCGAGGGCCGGCGCCCGGAGGGTGCCCTCGGCGTCCACGTGGAGGAGCGCGAGGACGGCTTCGACTACGAAAGTCCGCTCGCCGGGCGCTGGATCCGCTTCTGGCCCTCGCCCTTCGAGCCGGCCCGCCGTCACACCTTCCTGCACGACCGGCTGGACGGCCACCGGCTGACCCGGGCGCTCGCCGAGCGCCAGGAGCGCGAGCGCCTGCGGCTGCTCTACGTCGGCTGGACTCGGGCCCGCGACCGGGTGGTGCTGGCCTCGCGCGAGCGCAGCCGTCTGGAGAGGCTGCTCGAGCCGCTCCGGGACGGCGGCCGGGCGCCGGTCGCCGAGCCCCGGGGCGAGACCGCGGTGTGGGCGGGCCTGCGGCTCGCGGTGCGGCAGCGCCAGCCGGCCCCCGCGGAGCCGCCGCCGCTCGCCCCGGAGGCGGGGGAGGTCTATCCGGCGCCGGGGCCGCGCCCGCGGCCACCCGCCTTCGTCCGCCCCTCCGCGCTGGTCGCCACCGCCGCCACCGGGCCCGCGGAGAGCCTCGGCGAGAGAGTCGAGCTGCGCGGCGCTCCCGACATGCTGATCGTCGGCGAGGTGATCCACCGCTTCTTCGCCGCCGACCGGGCCGGCCTCGCCGCCGCGGATCGGCGGCAGCTGGCCGCCGCGCTGGCCGCCACCTGGGGCCTCGCCGGGGCGGTCTCGGCCGAGCGTCTGGTGGCCGCCGCCGACGCCCTCGGCGCCTGGGTCGAGCGACGGTTGCCCGGCGCCGTCTGGCGCCGCGAGTGGCCGCTCGCCCACCGGCTGCCCGACGGCTCGGTGGTGCGCGGCGCGGCCGACCTGGTGCTCGAGCTGCCGGACGGCTTCGTGCTCGTCGACCACAAGGCCTTCCCGGGCTCGACCGAGCAGGCGGTCGAGCGCGCCGGCGGCTTTGCCGGCCAGCTCGCCGCCTACGCCGCCGCCTTCGCCGCCGCCACCGGCAAGCGCCATCGCGGCAGCTTCATCCACCTGCCGGTGAGCGCTCTCGTGGTCGCGGTCGGCACCCCGGAGCCGGGCGCCGCCGTGCCACCCCCGTCCCCACCACCCTCGGCGCCCGGGCCGGGCGAGGCGGCGCCGGGCGATCAGCTGGAGCTCTTCTGAAGCGAGCCGAGGTGGGCCGCCCGCTTTGAGGACCGCAGCGCAGTCCGCGGTCCTGGGCGGCGCCTGCTTCCTGCTCTACGCGGCCGGCGCCTGCCCGACGATCTACGTCGGCGACAGCGGCGAGCTGGTGGCGGCGGTCCACACCCTGGGCATCCCACACCCCAGCGGCTACCCCCTCTACGTGCTGCTGGGCAAGCTCTGGACGCTGGCGCTGCCGGTGGGCTGGATCGCCTGGCGGATGAGCCTGTTCAGCGCCGCCTGCGCCGCCGCCGCGGTGGCGCTGCTCTACCGGTTGGGGCGGCGCGCCGGCCTCGCGGTGGTGGCGGCCCTGCTCGCGGCCGGGCTGCTGGCCGCCGGGCCCAGCTTCTGGTCGCAGGCCAACGTCCAGCGGGTCTACGCCCTCAACGCGCTGTTCTTCGTCGCGGCGCTCGGCCTGGCCTTCGAGTGGCACCGCGAGCGGCGCGAAGGACGGCTGCTGGCGGCGCTCTTCGTCGCCGCGCTGGGGGCCGCCAACCACACCTACATGGCGGTCTTCTGGCTGGCGCTGGCGCTGAGCGCCGCGTCGCTGGAGCCGGGGCTGCTGCGCCGGCCGCGGACCCTGATGCGGGCGGCGGCGGTGAGCGCCGCCGGGCTGCTGCCCTATCTCTACCTGCCGCTGCGGTCGCGCGCCGATCCGGCCCTCGACTGGGGCGACCCGGAGAGCGCCGGCGCCCTGCTGGCGACGGTGCTGCGCCGCGAGGCCTGGGAACGGGCCTGGCTCGAGGGGCCCGGCGATCTGGCGGTCATCGCCGCCGACTGGCTGCGCGGCTTGGGCGAGGAGCTGCTGTGGGGCGGCGCGGCGCTGGCGCTGCTGGGGCTGCTGGTCGCCGGCCGCCGGGGCTGGCCGCGACGGCTGCTGGTGCTCGCCATGCTCGGCAACCTCGCGGCGCTGGCGCTGCATGGCTCGCGAAGCGACCTCTTCATCTGGCACCGCTACTACATCCCTTCGTGGGCGGCGGCGGCGCTGCTGGCGGGCCTCGGGCTCGAGGCCCTGCGCCAGCACCTGCCGCGGCGGCTGCCGGCCCTGGCGCTGCTGCTGCCGCTGGCGCTGCTGGCGCTCGGCTGGCGGCCGTTCGACCGCAGCCGCTACCGGGTAGCCGAGGACTTCAGCCGGACGCTGCTCTCGACCTTGCCGCCGGGGGCGCACCTGGCGGCGAGCGACGACAACGTGCTGTTCGTGCTGATCTATCTGCAGCTCGTCGAAGGGCTCCGCCCCGACCTCGACCTCATCCTGCAGGGCATCGGCGGCGCCGAGCTCCCGCCGCTGCGCTTCGACCCCGACGCCGATCCGCTGTACTTCACCCACCACCCCAACTGGAGCTTCGCGGGGCTCGAGGTGGTGCCGGTGGGGCTGGTCTTCCGCACCCTGCACGCCGGCCGGCCGTGGCCCGAGCCGGCGATCCCCAAACGCCGGCTGGCCGGCGAGGACGACCCGCGGGTGCCCAAGGACTACCTGACCCGCAACCTGATCGGCCACTTCCACTACATGCTGGGGGTGACCTTCGAAGAGCGCGACTGGCCGCGGGCGACGGCCGAGTTCGCGCGCGCCGCCGCCGCCGCTCCCGACAACGACGTGCTGTTCTACAACCTGGGGCTGATCTACCGGCGCAACGGTCTCTGGGAGCGCTCGCTCGCCGCCTTCGAGCGCTCGCGGGCCATCAACCCGCGTCACATCGCCTCGCCGTCCCGGGCCCGCGCCGCCGACCGCCGCGCCGAGGTCGAGCGCGACCGGGCGCGGCTGGCCGCCGTCGAGGAGACGCTGACCGCCGGCGCAACGCTGCGCGGCCTTGAGCCCGGCACCGCTGCGTATCACCTGGCCCTGGCTCGGCTGCTCGACGAGCGGGGCGAAGCCACCGCCGCGCGCGGCCACCGGCTGCGCGCGCTCGAGGCGGCTGCGACTGGTCGGCGGCCGCGGCCGGCTAGCCGGGGACGACCTTCAGACCCGCAAGGCCACGGAAGCCGCGATCGAAGCTGAGGACTGCGTCGACGTTCCGCCGGCGGGCCACCGCCACGATGGCCGCGTCGGTGAAACTCAGACCTCTCCGGCCCTGACCGCGGAAGGTCTCGACCGCGGCCGTGAAGATCTCCGAGCACGGCACGAACTCGATCTCCCGCGACTCCAGAAGCGTGTCACCGACGGTACAGGCCACCTTCAGGTTCCGCCTGGCCAGCAGCACGGTGACCACCTCCAGGAAGACGTACTCCAGCAGCAGGGCTCGACCCCATTCCCCCTCCCGCAGACGCCGCATCGTTTCGGCGGCCACCGGGTGATGCACGTCACCGCGGTTGTGCGCGGCGATCAGGAAGCTGGAATCGAGGAGCGCCCCGCGAGGGGCGAGATCACGCCCCATAGACGATCTCGTCGATCTCCTCGCTCAGCCGCTCGCATCCCGCGGGGTAGTCCTCGGGCTCCAGCGCTGCGAGGCTGGTCCGCTTGGGGAAGCGATCGAGCCGGGCGAGATAGCAGCCGATCGCCTCGTTGACGACGTCGCCGATGGTGCGGCCTTCGATCGCCGCCCGCGCCTTGAGCTCCCGGTAGGAGGCCTCGTCGAGGTTTCGTATTGTCGTGTCCATGTGTGCATCGTAACACAAAGTTGCTTTGTGGTCTCAACGCTCGTCCGGAACCCTGCCCCAGCGCCGGGCGTCGCCAGACTCGAACCCGTCCCCGAAGACCACCGGCGTAAAGCGGCGGGCGCGGATCTCGGGGTTGGACTCGGGCCCATCGAGCAGGTCGCGGTCCCAGACCACGACAAAGCGCCCGGCGCCGTCCATCGCCACCGCCGGGCGCTGCTCGCTGGCCCCGGTGGCGGTGCTCACCTGGAAGCCCTCGCCCAGCGGCGCGCCGCCGGGGCCGAACTGGCGTCCCAGGATACGGGTCCCGAGGGCCCCGGAGTCGAAGCCGGCCGCCCAGGTCACGACGAAGCCCCGGCCCGCGGCCGCCGCCACCGCCGGCCGGCCCTGGAACAGCGCGGCCGGCGGGGCGATCTCGATCTCTTCTCCGAGGGGGCTGCCGTCGGCCGCCAGACGCCGGGCCCGGACCGACTCCGCGACCCCTTCCCGGCTGCGCCAGACGACCACCAGCTCGCCGTCTTCGGCCACCGCCAGACGCGGTCCGGTCTGGGCGCCGGCGGTCAGCTGGTTGACCTGGAACTGCCCGCCCAGCGGCGCACCGGCGTCCGCGAAGCGCCGCCCCTGGATGCTCTCGAGCTCGTCGTCGCCGCTGGCCGGACCTTCGCTCTGCCACACCACCATCCACTCGCCGCCAGGCAGGCGGGCCACCGCCGCCCGCCGCTGGGCGCCGGCCGTCCAGGCGTTGACCGGCAGCTCGTCGCCCTGCGGCACGCCGCCCGGCCCGTAGCGCCGTAGCCGCAGTCCGGGCGGCGCGGCGTCCTCCGGCGACGGCCCGCCGTTCTCCCACACCACCAGGAAGCCGCCGTCTTCGGCCGCCGCCACCGCCGGGTCCTCCTGGTAGCCGGCGGTCAGCTGGTTGATCTGGAACTCGGCGCCCACCGGCCGGCCGCCGGGTTCGAGCCGCCGGGCCTGCACGCTGAAACCGTCGGCGTCGCCGTGCGCACCGTAGCTCTCCCAGACGACCACGAAGCTGCCATCGGCCAGCCGCGCGATCGGCGCCGCGCTGCCCACCGTGTGCTGGACGAAAGAGGTGAACTGGTTGACCTGCTGCTCGCCGCCGACCGTCCCGACCGTGCCATCGTCGGGACCCAGGGCCCGCGCCTGGACGCTGCGGTTGTCGTTGTCCGACCCGAACGAGCCGACGCTGGTCCACACCGCGACAAAACCGCCGTCGGGCTGGAGTGCCACGCCGGGGTCGAACTGCGCCAGCGGAGTCCAGGCGTTGAGCTGCACCTCCTCGCCCACCGGCCGCGCCTGAGCGTCGAGGCCCGCGGCGAGCGACAGCGACAGCACCAGGCCCAGAGCCCCCGGCCTCTCCCCTAGCAGCCCGTGGTGGAAGTCCGTCCGGCCGTCTGGCGGCGGGGCGGAGCCGTCTGCGGCGTTGCCGCTCCTCGACAATGGCTCGGCATTGCCTGCGTCACGGCGCCTGGCATCCGGCTCCGCCGCGCTCGCCAGCCGACCCGACCGACTCCCACCACGGACTGCTAGGGCACGCATCGCTCCGGCGGCATCCTACTGCCAGCCCGGCGCCCGAACCCCTGTCGTAGAGTTCCGCGGCCCAGAGATCCTGGAGGTCCGAAGAGGAGGGGCGAATGCGCTGGCAGCGAGGCAGGAGGAGCCGAAACGTCGAGGACCGCCGCGGGCGGCGGGTGGGCCGCGCCGCCGGCGCCGGGCTGGGCGGCGGGGCGCTGCTGATCGTGGCGGTGATCTACCTGCTGACCGGTCAGGACCCCGGCCCGCTGGTCGAGATGATGAACCAGCCGGCGGGCGCCGGCGCTTCGCTGCCCAGCTCGCCGGGCGCCAGCTTCGGACCCGAGGACGAGCTGGCCGACTTCGTCTCGGTGGTGCTGGCCGACACCGAGGACACCTGGGACCAGCTCTTCGCCCAGATGGGCAGCCGCTACCAACCGCCGGTGCTGGTGCTCTTCACCGACGCGGTGCAGTCCGCCTGCGGCTTCACTTCGGCGGCGGCGGGGCCCTTCTACTGTCCGGCCGACCATAGGGTCTACATCGACCTCGGCTTCTACCGCGACCTGAGGCAGCGCTTCGGGGCGCCCGGCGACTTCGCGCAGGCCTACGTCATAGCCCCCCACGAGGTGGGCCATCACGTCCAGAACCTGATGGGAATCTCCGAGGAGGTCCACCGCATCCGCCAGCGGGTCTCGCGCGTCGACAGCCAGGAGATCCTGACCCTGCCGGCCCTCGGCGGCTCCGACCCCAACGGCACCGTGGGCTTCGGCGCGATCCGCGCGCGGGCCGCCTTCGCCGAGGTCCTGGCCTTCGAGGAGTGAGCGCCCGCGCGGCGCGTCGACTCCGGCGCTCAGGCCGGCAGGCGCTCGAAGCCCTGATCGGAGAAGTCGCGATCGAGGGTGAAGGCGCGGCGCACGCCGAGAGCGCGCATCGCCGCGAAGCTCGCGCAGTCCACCAGACTGAGCCCTCGCCGCGAGGCGGTGAGCAGTGCTGCGACCGCCTCCCGGTGGCCGTCAGCGTCGATCCAGCGAACCGCGATCCACGGTAGCAGGGCGTCGTCGAGGGCGCGGACCGCCTGCATGCCGAGGCGCCGCTGGACAATCGCGAAGGTCTCGACCAGGACATAGCTGGTGGTCACCATCCGCTCCTCGCTTTCGACGAGCTCGGTCCACGCCGCCGCCGCTGCCTCGTGCCGAGCCTCGTCAGCGTCGAGGACGGCGAGCAGCGCCGAGGTGTCCACGAAGGTCGTCACTCGCCGGCGGCCTCTTCGAAGTAGCGGTCGTGTGCGCTCCCGAGGTCTTCAGCCCCCGAGCGGAAGCGACCGATCGCCGCCAGCGCACGCTGCCTGAGCGCCTCGCGCTCGACGGGAAGGCGGGCCGTCAGCAGGTCTTCGACCCCGTTGCGGATCAGCTCCGCCATCGAGACGCCCTCCCGGGCTGCGAGCCGCTTGAGGCGCTCCGCCTGTGACTCCGTGAGCTGGATCTGGGTTCGAATCATGATGTAAATTTAGCGTTATTGATGTCATGATGTCAAGATGTCACCGTCCTCATGAGGCAAGACGGCACGGAAGAGTGTGATCTCGCAAGACCCAAGCTGCCGACGCCGGCCTATTGACCGCCCTCTGAACTGCGGCCTACGGTTGGGCCGTGACCGTCCGCAGGCTGCTCCCGCTGCTGCTCGCGCTCGTCGCCTGTGCGGGTGAACAACCCTCACGCGTCCTGGTGCTGGGTCTCGACGGGCTCGACCCGCAGGTGGTGGACCTGCTGATGTCGGAGGGGCGGCTGCCCAACTTCGCGCGGCTGCGCCGCGAGGGCGCCTACGGGCGGCTCAAGAGCGACGAGCCGCTGCTCTCCCCCATCCTGTGGACCACCATCGCCACCGGGCGGCCGCCACACGAGCACGGCATCACCCACTTCGTGGCCCAGGACGCGGCCGGCCAGCGGCTGCCGGTGACCAGCCGGCTGCGCCGGGTCAAGGCGCTGTGGAACATCGCCTCCGAGGCCGGCCGGCGGGTGGCGGTGGTCGGCTGGTGGGCGACCTGGCCGCCCGAGGCGGTCGACGGCGCGGTGGTCAGCGACCACGCCGCCTACCACTTCCTGTTCGAGGACGGCTTCGCCGACAGCGCCCCGGACGAGGCCAAGACCCATCCGCCCGGGCTGGCGGCCGAGATCGCGCCGCTGCTGGTGCGGCCGGAGGAGCTGACCGCCGCCGATCTCGCGCCGTACGTGGACGTAGATCCCGGGGAGCTGGCGCGGCCGTTCGATTTCGCCGACGACCTGGCCCACTTCCGCTGGGCGCTGGCCGCCGCCCGCAGCCACCAGCAGATCGGGCTCGAGCTGTGGCGTCGGGAGCGGCCCGACCTCGCCCTGGTCTACGTCGAGGGCGTCGACTCCACTTCGCATCTCTTCGGCCACCTGTTCCGGGCGGCGGACCTGGCCGGCGAGCTGGCCGAGCAGCAGCGGCGCTACGGCCGCGCGGTCGAGGAGATGTATCTGTTCGCCGACCGGCTGGTGGGCGCGTACCTCGAGGCCATGGACCGGCGGACGACGTTGATCGTGCTCTCCGACCACGGCTTCCGGCTCGGCGCCCTCCACGACGATCCCAGCCACACCCGCGACCTGCGCCGGGTGAGCGAGCGCTTCCATCGCAAGGAGGGGATCCTCTACCTCTACGGCCACGGCGTGAAGCCGCGCGCCCGCATCGACCGGCCCGGCCTGCTCGACGTGACGCCGACGGCGCTCGCCCTGCTCGGCCTGCCGGCGGCCGCCGACATGCCGGGCCGGGTGCTCGCGGAGGCGCTCAAGCTCAACGAGCCGCCGCCGCGGTTCGCCAGCTACGAGGGCGGGCCGGACTCGCCGGCTGCCTCGGGCGGCGCTCCCGATGTCGCCGCTACCGACACCACCATCGAGCAGGCGCGGCTCGAGCACCTGCGGAGCCTCGGCTACCTGGGCGGCGGCGCCGGGCCGGCGGCCGACCCGGCCACGGCACCGAGCGGCGTCACCGCCGAGGTCCCGGCCACGGCCGCCGCCCCGGAGGGCCGGCGCAACCTGGCGGCGATCGAGTTCGGCGCCGGCCGCTACGAGGCGGCCGCGGCCCTCTATCGCCAGCTTCTCGACGAGGACCCCGAGGACCCCTCGCTCCACACCAGCCTGGCCGGCAGCCTGGGGGTGCTGGGCCGCTATCCCGAAGCCCTGGAGCACCTCGAGCGCGCCCTCGAGCTCGAGCCGCTGAGCGTCGAGGCCTACCACAACCGGGCGGTGATCCTCGAGCGCCAGGGCCGCCTCGAGGCGGCGGTCGCCGACTACCGCACCGCGGTGCGCTACGCTCCCGACTACGAGCCCTCGCGCCACGCGCTAGAGCGCCTCACCGGCTCGGCCGCCGTCAGCGCCCCGCGCACCCCGGCAGAGCGCCAGGCCGCCACCCTCGCCGAACAGGCCAGCCAGGCCGCCCGCCGCGGCGACTACGCCGCCGCCCTCGTCCTGCTCGAGCAGGCCGAGAGCCTGGCCCCCGACTACCCGCTGCTCTACCAGTACCGTGCCAACGTCGCCTACCTGACGGGCGACCGCGACGCCGCCATCGCCGCCCTCGAGCGCGCCCTCGAGCTCGAGCCCGGCAACGCCCTCTTCCGCCGCAACCTCGAAAGCCTCCGCCGCCCCGCCCCGCCGCGCTGACTGACCAGCCCTGTCAGGCCCGGCCCCGCACCGAACGGGGCGGCGCCGCGGCACCCCGCAGAATGCCCTCGGCGCTCAGATCTTCATCGAGATCGGGCCAGTGGATCCCGTAGCCCCCACCGCTCAGGCGCCAGTTGGCGAGCTGCGCCGAAGAGGCGCGCAAGAGCCGCGGATACCAGGCCAGTGGCACCGAGACGGATCGGCCGTCGGCCAGCCTGACGACGAGCGAATCCGCCGTAAAGCCGTCGCTTTCGATCCGCATCCCGGACTCATCGGTCGAAATAGTCATCCCAGGCTTTCCTCAGCTCGTTGCGATGCCTACGAACCCGTCTCTCTATCCTGCGAAGCTCTGGAGCGCGAAATCCCACGTTGCGCGCCAGCGACACCGGGCCGAGCCAGAACTTGACTGAGAGATCGTCCCGATCGACATGAACGTGAGGTGGCTCCCCGAGGTCGTGACTCACGAAGTATAGGCGGTACGGCCCCTCTCTGAGGATGGTCGACATCCCTCCGCTTCCCCGAAGAGAAGACGGAATCTCGGACCGGAAACTGTCGCGCCGAGCCGAGGTTCTCGGGCTCGAGGCTGGAGCGATAGCGCCGCCGATGGCCTCGCCCCGTCGCCAGGCGAGCGGGCGAAACCTTCACCACGGGCTCTCAGGGACAGGTCGAGGGGCGCTCCCAGGGGTAGCCGTCGGCGGGGTCGACGCAGAGGTCGGGGGTGGCGAAGCGGGCCGCCATGTTGCGCCAGGTGGTGAAGTGGACGTCGGGGGCGGAGAGGACCGGCAGCAGCACGTTGGCGGGGTCGGTGGGGTCGAAGAGCCGGCGGTCGATCAGCACCCGGCGGTCGGCGCGGGCCGGCGACATCGAGCTGCGCAGCAGGGGATCCTCGTCGGAGGGGTGGAAGAGGATCTGGGTGATGCCCGGCGGCAGCTCGTCGCGGATCAGGTCGCGCAGCCTGAGGCGGGTCCGGGCGAGATCGTCGCCGTAGGGCACCGGGCAGTACTGGTCGAGCCGCGGGAAGGGCCAGGGCTGGACGGCGCGCTGCGCGCGCTCCAGCCGGCCGGTCAGCCAGTTGGCCAACCGCCGGGTGACCTCGTCGCCGGGCGCTTCCAGAAAGCAGCGCTTGGTGACCTCGAAGTTTTCGAAGGTGAGTGCCGGGATCGACGGCTTGGCCGGGTCGTCGTGGTACTCGCGGGCCAGCTCGAGGTACTTCTTGAAGTGGCTGCGACGGATGAAGACCGAGCCCACGTGGCTGTCGAGATGGCTCGGGGGCGGGCTCATCGGCGGCACCGCCGGGCGCCCGCCCCGCGCCGGCAGTCCGCTGACCGCCGCCTCGAGCTGCGCCCTGAGCTCGCGCTGCATGGTGAGCGGCCCGCGGTAGAGGAAGGTGTAGAAAGAGCTGCCGGGAAAGACCGGCCGCCAGCCCCAGAACAGGAACTTGTGCTTGAGGATGCGCTTGACTCCGGGTGGCGGATCGAACGACGGCCCCCAGCGGTAGGTGTCCCACTCGGCGTTGAGGGTCAGGTGCAGGCCGACGTCGGGGGCGGCGGGCTGGGCGTTGTACCAGGCGACGAGGTCGCCGAAGAAGGGCACCGGCGGCATCGCCGAGGCCGACTGGATCTCGCCGCTCGCCAGCAGGTCGCCGATGCCCGAGTTGGTGCCCGGGAACATCCCGGCGTCGTCGGCGTGGAGGATCAAGACCTTGTTGCCGGCCCCGTAGCCCAGCCGGTCGGCCCAGTTGGTCGGCGCCGGCGCGGCGGCGGCCGCCAGCAGCAACCCGGCGGCCCACAGCAGGGCCGGCCGCGACCGTGGCGCCCGGCCGCGGGTCGAGGCGCGCCTCGCGGGCGACCGCCGCTCGGCCGGCAGGCCGGCCAGCGGGTCGTCGTGATCGGCGATGAGCAGCTTCATGCAGGCCCCAGGGGGCCGCACGCCCCTCCGGTCCTGCCTCTGTAGGCGCCCGGCCGCGCCGGTTGTTACCGACGGCCCGGCGGAGTCAGGGGGGGTCAGGCCAGCCGCGCCAGGAGCAGCGAGGCCAGGCTCAGGGCGAAGAAGAAGCCGCACATGTCGGTGATGGTGGTGAGGATCGGGCCCGAGGCCAGCGCCGGGTCCTTGCCCCAGCGGCGCAGGACCAGCGGCACGGTGCCGCCGATCAGCACCGCCACCACGGTGTTGACCGCCAGCGCCGCCCCCACCACCACGCCGAGATACCAGTTGCCGGCGTAGAGCCCGGCGGCGAGAGCGATCAGCAGCCCGAGGACGCCACCGTTGATCAGCCCCACGCGGGCTTCTTTGAGGGCGACGTGGAGGATCTCGAAAGGCTTGACCACGCCGAGCGACAGCTCGCGAAGGCTGACCGCCACCGCCTGGTTGCCCGAGCAGCCGCTCATGTCCGAGATGATCGGCAGGAACACCGCCAGTGCGATGATCTGGGCCAGGGTGTCCTGGTACAGCGCGATGACGCTGGCGGCCACGATGTTGAGCAGGATGTTGACGCTTAGCCAGGACAGCCGGCGCCGCGAGCGCTCCAGGGTCGGCATCGAGCGCAGCTCCTCGCCGCCGACGATGCCGACCGCCTTGAGGTGGTCCTCGACCGCCCGCTCGCCGAGCGCCTCGCGGACGGCCGAGCGCTTGACCACCCCGACCAGCCGGCCGTCGGGCAGCACCACCGGGACGCCGAAGAAGGCGTGCTCGCGGAAGAAGTCGACCAGACGGTCGAGCGGCTCGTCGACCCCCACCGACAGCGGTTCGGGCAGCATCAGCTCGCGGACCCCCCGGTGGCCGTGCGCCAGCACCAGGTCGCGCAGCCGCAGCACGCCGACCAACCGGCCCCTGGCCGTGGTGATGTAGGCGTACTGCACCTCGTAGTCCGAATAGCGCTCGGCGTGCCGGCGCAGGTCGTCGAGCACGTCCTGGATGGTGCGGTCTTCGGCAAAGGCGAGGAACTCGGTGACCATGATGCCGCCGGCCACGTCGGGCGGGTACTGGGCCAGCAGCCGGGCGTCGCGCGCCTCCTCTGGGTCCATGGCGGCGAGCACCGCCTCGGCCTCGTCCGGCGGCAGCTCGGCGATCAGGTCGGCCTGATCGTCGCTGGGCATCACGTTGAGGATCGCCGCCGCCTCGGCGGCCGGCAGACTCTCGATCAGCTCGGCCGACTGGCTGTCGGGGATCTCCTCGATGAGGTCGGCCGCGGCGGCGGGGCTCATCACCGCCAGCACCCGGCGGCGCTCCTCCTCGTCCAGCCGGGCCACCGCCCAGGCGGTGTCGGCCGGGGTGAGCGAGTCGATGTAGCGCTCCAGCTCGAGGGCGGAGCCCCGGCGGGCCAGCTCGGCGATCGTCTCCCAGGGGCGCTCGCTCATGGTCTTCTCCTCCTGCCCGGCCGCTCCACCGGTGGCCGGGGACCGCCGGCCGCGGCCCGCGATGATAGGCACCGCCCGGGGCCGCCGACAAGCCGCGTCCCGCCGCTTGACAAGACAATCCAGGCCAGGCGTGCTATGTTCGCCCCAGTCGCTGCCCGGGGCCCCGGCCCCGGCAACGACCTCGAGAGGCTGGGCGAGACCGGTCCCTCGGGAGCGCGCGATCGCGATCAAGCCGGTCAACGACGGGCGGCCCTACGGCGAGCCCCTCGAACGGCGGCCCACGACCCGCGGCAGTAGCTCCCTCCAGGGGCCTTCGATCGACCGTCAGTCGCGGCGCAACGGGGGCAGCGCGACGGCCCCCGACAGGCCGGCAGCCGCATCGCCGAGACCTCTCCAAGGCGTTCGCAACGTGGTGGCACCCAACCAACGCAAGCGGCCGGCCCGGCGCCGCCCCTCCCGCACGAGTGGCGGCGACGCCGCGCCGCCGCCGCCCGTCCCGTTGCACAAACGCAGCAGCTCGCACTTCCACCCCTCGATCCGCGAGCGCGGCGCCCAGCTCTTCGAGACCGGCCGCCTGCAAGTGGAGGTCGACGGCTCCCGCGCCCGGGCCCGGGTCGAGGCCGCCGACCCGCCGCCCTGTCTGGTCGGCGTCGACTGGTCTCGCGTCGAGGCCAAGCGCGCGCTCCACGCCTTCTGCGACTGTCAGCGGTTCGCGGCCGGCAAGCCCTGCGAGCACGTCTGGGCGGTGCTCCTGGAGCTGGCCGAAAGCGGCCGGGACAGCCTGCTCCAGGGACGCGACCGGGTGTCGCTGCGCAAGGACCAGGCCGCCGCCTGGGCGGACCTCGGCGTCGATCCCGGCGCCCCGGCGTCGGCCCCGGCACCCGGCCCCCAGCCGCCGCCGCGACGCGACCTCCCGGCGCGGTCGGTCTCGACGCGCGCCGGCGGCGTGGCGAGCGCCCGTCACCCCAACGTCACCTCCTGGCGATCGCAGCTCGCCTCGCTGCAGGCGGAGATCGGCCAGCAGCCGGGGCGGTCCGACCCCGGCCCCGGCACGCGGGCGCCGCTCGACCCGGCCCTCGGTCTGCGGTTCCTGGTCAACACCACGGCGAGCCGCAACAGCGGCGGACTGATCCTCGACGTCTTCAGCCGCCGGCCCGGTCCCGGCGGTAAGCCGGGCAAGCTCAAGCGGGCAAGCCTCGACCCCGACGAGCTGGCGGGAATCCTGCTGCCGGCGCGGGAGCCCGGCGACGCCGGGGACGGACTGGCGGTGGTCGCCGCCTTCTCCTCCGGCGCCCCGCTGAGGCCCAGCCGCGGGCCCCGGCGCAAGGGCCGCGATCCGAGTCGGGTCCAGCGGTTCCGGCTGCCGCGCCGGCTCTACCAGCCGGTGCTGGCGCACCTGAGCGCCGCCGACGCCCTGGGATGGTGGGACGGCCGGCGGCCGAGCCGGCTGCAGACCCTCTCCTGGGAGCCCAGCCCGCCCTGGCACCTGGCGCTGCGCCTGGAGCCCACCGCCGGCAGCGCCATGCGGCTCTACGGCTGTTTGGAGCGCAACGGCGACCGCGTACCGCTCACCGACCCGCGGCTGATCCTGCCGACCGAGGACGGCGGCGAGCCGCTGGTGCTCTTTGCCGAGTCGATCGGCCGGTTGGAGGCCGGGCATGGCAGCGATCTGCGCTGGATCGCGCTGCTGCGCGACAGCCGCGAGATCGTCATCCCCGACCGCGACCTCGAGGAGGCGCTGAGCGAGCTGCTCGAGCTGCCCGACCTGCCGCGGCTCGAGTTCCCCGACGAGCTGCGGCTCACCGAGGAGAGCACCCCCCTGCAGCCCCGCCTGGTCTTGAGCCGCGACGCCGCCTCGGTGCTGCCCAACGCGCCGTTGCTGGCCAAGCTGTCCTTCCTCTACGGCGAACTCGAGGTCGACGCCGGCGACGCCCGCTCGACCGTCGTCGACTGGCCGCAGCGCCTCGTCCTGCGGCGCGACCAGGAGGGCGAGCGCCGCGAGCTGGTGCGGCTGCTGGAGGCCGGGGTGCGGCCGGTGCAGAACGGCACCGGGCACGAGCTGGAGCTGCGCCCCCAGGAGGTACCGGCCGTCGCCGAGCCGCTGTTGCTCGCCGGCTGGGCGGTCGACGTCGACGGCACCCTGCTGCGCGCCCCCAGCCCGCCGTCGCTGCGCATCAAGAGCGGGATCGACTGGTTCGAGCTCAAGGGCGGCGTCGAGTTTGCCGGCGACGAGGTCGAGTTCAAGGCGGTGCTCGAGGCGGTCTCCAAGGGCCAGCGGTTCGTCAAGCTGGCGGACGGCTCGCAGGGGCTGCTGCCCGCGGCCTGGAGCGAGACCTACGACTCGCTCGCCAAGCTGGCCCACGACTCGACCGACGAGGGGCTGCGCTTCCTGCCCTCGCAGGCGCTGCTGGTCGACGCGCTGCTGATCGAGATGCCGCCGGCGGCGGTCGACAAGGCCTTTGCCGACCTGCGCGAGAAGCTGCGCTCCTTCGAGCGCATCAAGCCCAAGAAGGAGCCGCGGGGCTTCGCCGGCACGCTGCGCGGCTACCAGCGCGCCGGGCTCGGCTGGCTCGAGTTCCTGCGCGAGTTCGGTCTCGGCGGCGTGCTGGCCGACGACATGGGGCTGGGCAAGACCGTCCAGGTGCTCGCCCTGCTGCGCGCCAACCGCACGCCGTCCAAGTCGAGCGGGCTGCCGTCGCTGGTGGTGGTGCCGCGCAGCCTGCTCTACAACTGGATCGAGGAGACCGCCCGCTTCACCCCCAGCCTCAAGGTGGTCGAGTACGGCGGCCCCGGCCGCGAGGCGCTGCAGGGCGAGCTGGACGGGTACGACCTGGTGGTCACCACCTACGGCACCCTGCGCCGCGACGTCGGCTTCCTGGCGACGGTCGAGTTCGACACCGTCATCCTCGACGAGGCGCAGGCGATCAAGAACCGCGACTCGCTGGGGGCCAAGGCCAGCCGGCTGCTACAGGCCCGCCACCGGCTGGCACTCACCGGCACGCCGATCGAGAACCACCTCGGCGAGCTGGGCTCGATCTTCGAGTTCCTGAACCCCGGGCTGCTCGGCCGGCTGCCGATGCTCGAGGTGCTGGCCAGCGGCCGCCAGGCCGGCAAGGAGGAGCTGGCGCGGGTGGCCGAGGGCATCCGGCCGTTCATCCTGCGGCGCACCAAGGCCCAGGTGCTGCCCGACCTGCCCCCCAAGACCGAGCAGGCGCTCTACTGCACGCTCAACGAGCGCCAGCGCGAGCTCTACGACCAGCTCCGCGCCGGCTACCAGGCGAGCCTGCTCCAGCAGGCCGAGAGCGAGGGCATGTCGGGCACCTCGATCCAGGTGCTCGAGGCGCTGCTGCGGCTGCGCCAGGTCGCCTGCCACCCGGGGCTGGTCAACGAGGAGTGGGAGGAGGCCGGCAGCGCCAAGCTCGACACCCTCTTCGAGCTGGTCGACGAGGTCCTCGACGAGGGGCACAAGGTGCTGGTCTTCTCGCAGTTCACCAAGCTGCTGGGGCTGGTCCGCAAGCGGCTCGACGAGCGCGAGATCGACTACGCCTATCTCGACGGCCAGACCCGCAAGCGCGGCGAGGTGGTCGATCGCTTCCAGACCGACCCGAGCTGCAACCTGTTCCTGATCAGCCTCAAGGCGGGCGGCGTCGGCCTCAACCTGACCGCCGCCGGCTACGTCTTCCTGCTCGACCCGTGGTGGAACCCGGCGGTCGAGGCGCAGGCCATCGACCGTACCCACCGGATCGGCCAGACCCAGCCGGTCTTCGCCTACCGGCTGATCGCCCAGGACACCGTCGAGGACAAGATCCTCCAGCTCCAGCGCTCCAAGCGCCAGCTCGCCGACGCCATCCTCGAGGGCGAAGGCGGCCCGCTCAGCGAGCTGACCGCCGACGACCTCAAGATGCTGCTGAGCTGAGCCGGCGGCCCGGCGCTCAGACGGTCACGCCGTGGGTCCGCGGCGTGTAGCCGGGGTCGTCGAACACCGTTCGGTAGTCGGGGTTGCCGAGCCGGCGGGTCAGGATCTCGGTCAGCACGTCGCGGTAGTCGATGGTGATCTCGAGGTCCTGGCCCTCGTAGAGCTGACCATCGCCCAGACCCGGCCAATCGGTCAGCACCCGGCCGCCGGCCACCGCCCCGCCCAGCACCAGCATCAGCCCGCCGTGGCCGTGGTCGGTGCCGCCGCTGGCGTTCTCGAAGGCGTGGCGCCCGAACTCGGACATGGCGACCACCACCACGTTCTCGACTCCGCCGGCGAACAGGTCCTGGTGGAAGGCCCCGAGACCGGCCGCCAGGCTGCCCATCAGGCCCGCCATGTGGCCCTCGACCGGCCCCTGGAAGTCGTGGGTGTCCCAGCCGCCGAGGTCGATGGCCACCGCCTCGACCCCGACCTCGGCCTTGATCAGCGCCGCCGTCGAGCGCAGCGCGTAGCCGAACTCGTCGTCGGGATAAGCCGCGCCGCCGGCCGGCTGGTAGCCCCTGAAGTCGATGTCGTCCAGCAGGTCGATGGTGCGGAAGGTGTTGACGGCGGTGGTCTGGAGCGGCTCGCCGGCCACCGCGTACATCACCTCGAGCGCCGCCTCACGGGCGCGCCTGGAGCGCCCCTCGAGCCCGAACTCGGCCGGGTCGCGGACCGGCACGGTGAGCGGTCCGCCGACCAGGGTGCGCTGCAGCCCGGCGCCGATCCCCACCGCCCTGAGCACGCCGTCGCGCAAGGTCGGGGCGGTGGCCTGCAAATGCCGCCCCA
>JBFGCA010000095.1:0-19198 GCA_041567315.1 Thermoanaerobaculia bacterium
CACACCGAGAGCGGCGAAGCGCCCGCTGGGCAAGGCGCGACGAGCGAGCGTATCGGGCTATACGTGACCGAGGAGCAACGCCGCCCAGCGGGATGCAGCGCCGCTCGAATGTAAAGGAACTTACCGCACGGGACACTAGGCTCCCCGGCAGCCGCGGCCGTCCGGCCCCGGCCTCCGGTTTCCAGCCACTATCCAGTTTTCGAGGAGACGACGATGAGACGCCCATCGACGCTGCTATTCCGTCTGACGCTGCTCGCGGTCCTCACCGTGGCGCCGGCGGCGGGCAAGAAGGCGCCGCCGGCCGAGGGCGGCGCAGGCAACACCGACGAGGCCCCCGAGCTGCTGGCCGGGCTCGCCTTCCGAGAGCTGGGGCCGGCCCTGGCCTCGGGCCGGGTCGCCGACCTGGCGGTCCACCCCGGACGTACCAGCACCTGGTACGCGGCGATCGCCTCGGGCGGGGTGTGGCGGACCGACAACGCCGGCACCACCTGGCGGCCGCTGTTCGACGACCAGGGCTCCTACTCGATCGGCTCGATCACCCTCGACCCCAACGACCCGCTGGTGGTCTGGGTGGGGACCGGCGAGAACAACTCGCAGCGCAGCGTCTCCTACGGCGACGGCGTCTACAAGTCGACCGACGGCGGCGCCGGCTGGACCAACGTCGGCCTGAAGGAGTCGGAGCACATCGGGCGGATCGTCGTCGACCCGCGCGATTCGCGGGTGGTCTACGTCGCCGCCCAGGGTCCGCTGTGGCGTGCGGGCGGCGACCGCGGCCTCTTCAAGACCACCGACGGCGGCGGCACCTGGAAGAACGTGCTCGAGATCAGCCAGCACACCGGCGTCAACGAGGTGTGGATCGACCCCCGCGACCCCGACGTGCTCTACGCCTCGGCCTACCAGCGGGCACGGCGCACCTGGACGCTGATCGACGGCGGCCCCGAGTCGGCGATCTACAAGTCGACCGACGCCGGCGCCAACTGGCAGAAGCTCACCGCCGGGCTGCCCACCGAGGAGATGGGCAAGATCGGCCTGGCGGTGTCGCCGGCCGCGCCCGACGTGGTCTACGCCATCGTCGAGTCGATCGACGACGCCGGCGGCGTCTTCCGCTCGACCGACGCCGGCGCCAACTGGGAGAAGCGGAGCGATTACGTCAGCGACAGCCCCCAGTACTACAACGAGCTGGTCCCCGACCCGCACGACCCCGACCGCGTCTACTCGATGGACACCTGGCTGCACGTCAGCGAGGACGGCGGCAAGACCTTCGTCAAGGTGCCCGAGACCTCCAAGCACGTCGACAACCACGCGCTGTGGATCGACCCCGCCAACACCGACCACCTGGTCGCGGGCTGCGACGGCGGCGTCTACGAGACCTGGGACCGCGGCGCCACCTGGCAGTTCAAGGCCAACCTGCCGGTCACCCAGTTCTACAAGATCGCGGTCGACGACGACGAGCCCTTCTACAACGTCTACGGCGGCACCCAGGACAACTCCACCCTTGGCGGCCCCAGCCGCACCACCTCCGAGCACGGCATCACCAACCGCGACTGGTACGTCACCGTCGGCGGCGACGGCTTCAAGCCGGCGGTCGAGCCCGGCAACCCCGACGTCGTCTATGCGCAGTGGCAGTACGGCAACCTGGTGCGCTACGACCGCAAGAGCGGCGAGCTGATCGACATCCAGCCGCAGCCCGAGCCCGGCGACGACCCGCCGCGCTTCAACTGGGACTCGGCCTTCATCCTCAGCCCGCACTCGCCGACCCGGCTCTACTTCGCCGCCCAGCGGATCTACCGCAGCGACGACCGCGGCGACAGCTGGCGCCCGGTGAGCCCCGACCTCACCCGCCAGCTCGACCGCAACCAGCTCGAGGTGATGGGCAAGCTGTGGAGCATCGACGCGGTGGCCAAGAACAGGTCGACCTCGTTCTACGGCAACCTGGTGTCGCTCGCCGAGTCGCCGCTGGTCGAGGGGCTGCTCTACGCCGGCAGCGACGACGGGCTGATCCAGGTCAGCGAGGACGGCGGCGCCAGCTGGCGGCGGGTCGAGCGCTTCCCGGGGGTGCCCGAGATGTCCTACGTGGCCGACCTCGAGGCCTCGCTCCACGACCCCGACACCGTCTACGCCGCCTTCGACAACCACAAGAGCGGCGACTTCAAGCCCTACCTGCTGGTCAGCCGCGACCGCGGGCGGAGCTGGGCCTCGATCGCCGGCGATCTGCCGGAGCGCGGCAGCGTGCTCACCGTGGTCGAGGACCACGTCAAGCCGCAGCTACTGTTCGCGGGCACCGAGTTCGGGGTCTTCGCCACGCTCGACGGCGGCGGCGCCTGGCTGCCGCTGGGGGGCGGCCTGCCGGTGATCGCGGTCCGTGACCTGGTCATCCAGCGCCGCGAGGACGACCTGGTGGCCGGCACCTTCGGGCGCGGCATCTACGTGCTCGACGACTACTCGCCGCTGCGCGCCCTCGATCCGGCGGCCCTCGAGCAGCCGGCGCTGCTCTTCCCGCCGCGGCGCACCTGGATGTACATGAAGAGCTACGAGCTCGGCTACAACGGCAAGGCCTTCCAGGGCGACGCCTTCTACAGCGCCCCCAACCCGGCGCCCGGGGCGCTCATCACCTACCGGCTGGGGGCCGTGCTCGAGAGCCCCAAGAAGCAACGCCGCGCGGCCGAGAAGGCGGCCGAGGAGGCCGGCGAGCGGATCCGCATCCCCAGCTGGGAGGAGCTGCGGGCCGAGGACCGCGCCGA
This sequence comes from Thermoanaerobaculia bacterium, assembly GCA_041567315.1. Lineage (GTDB taxonomy): Bacteria > Acidobacteriota > Thermoanaerobaculia > Multivoradales > JAHEKO01. The sequence continues at coordinate 2,742 of JBFGCA010000095.1, forward strand.
GGACCCGGTGGTCGTGCTCACGGTGCGCGACGCGGCCGGGCAGGTGGTCCGCCGCCTCACCGGGCCGGTCGAGGAGGGGCTCCACCGGGTGACCTGGGACCTCCGCTACCCGCCCTCCTCGCCGGTCGAGCTCGAGCCGCCGCCGCGCAACGCCTTCACCTCCGACCCGATCGGTCCGATGGTGGTGCCGGGCGAGTACACCGTGTCGCTCGCCAGGTGGCAGGACAACCGGTTGACCGAGCTGGCCGGGCCGGTGGCCTTCGAGACGGTGCCGATCGGCACCGTCGGGCTGGCCACCGACGATCGCCAGGCGCTGCTCGCCTTCCAGCGGCAGACCGCCGCCCTGCAGCGGGCGGTGATGGGGAGCGTCGAGGCGCTGGGCGAGGTCCAGGTGCGGATCGACCACCTGCGGCGCGCCGCCCTCGACACGGCGCCGGGCGAGGTCGACTGGCTGGCCCGGATCGAGACCCTCGAGGGCCGCTTCGAGGACCTGCGCAACGAGCTCGAAGGCGACTCCACCATCGCCTCGCGGAGCGAGCCGACGCCGCCCTCGATCGTCGACCGGCTGGGGCGGGTGATCGGCGGCCACTGGACCTCCAGCTCGGCGCCCACCGCCACCCACCGCCGCGCCTACCAGATCGCCGCCGACGCCTTCGCCCCGGTGCTGGCCGAGCTGCGGCGGCTGGTCGACGAAGAGCTGGCGGCGCTCGAGGCCGAGATGGACGCCGCCGGCGCCCCCTGGACGCCGGGGCGGTTGCCCAACTGGCGGCCGGAGTAGCGCTCCGCCCGATCCGCGAGGCCGGGTCGGCATCGCCGGCGCCGGGCCACGGCATCGGGCCGTGCCCGGCGTCGGCGGCCGCGGCCCGGCCCGAGGAATCGCGACCTCAGCCGCGGTCGAGGGCCGCCTCGGCGTAGGAGCTGTCGGTCTCCCAGAGCACCACCCGCACCAGCTCGACGCCGGTGCCGGCCAGCGCCTCCGGGCCCGCCCGGTGGAGCAGGTGCGCCGCCATGTTCTCGGCCGTCGGGTTGCCGTCGAGCAGGTACAGCTTCTGTCCGGGGACCCGGCCCAGCAGCTCGCGCAGCTCGGCGTCCTCGCGATGGAGCAGGAAGGCGTGGTCCCAGTGCTCGCGGATCCAGCCGCCCAGCCGCCGGTCCAGCACCTCGAAGTCCACCACCATCCCCAGCTCGTCCAGCTCCGCCGCCGCGGCGTGCGCGAAGGCTATGTAGTTGTGCCCGTGGACGTGCCGGCACGGCCCCCGGTGGCCGAGGATCCGGTGCCCGGCGCAGAAGCGGAGTCGGCGGACGGCGGTGATCATGGCGGGCAGGCCGGCGCCGCGGCAGGGCGCCGGCCACCAAGCCTATCCCGGAGGTCTGCCGCACCGGGACGATTCCTGGCCGGGCCGGGACGGGCCGGGAAGCTGGTGGGCGAGGGCCCGGCCGGCGGTACGATGCGCGCATGCCGAGAACCGCCTTCGCCTTGCTGATCGCCGGGCTGCTGCTGGCCGGCTTCGCGGCCCGCGAGGCCGCGCCCCGGGAAGCCGCGCCGGGCAACGACGCACCCGAGCTGCCGGTGTTCCACGACTACGACCCGCCCTCGACCCTGGTGGTCCCCGAGCACCCGGTGGCGCGTGCGCGGTACCCCTTCGTCGACGTCCACAGCCACCAGCCGCGGATGGCCGAGCAGGACCTGTCCGAGCTGGTGCGGGAGATGGACGCCCTCAACATGGCGGTGATGGTCAACCTCAGCGGCCGCGGCTTTCGCCGCATCGAGGAGCCCGACGGCAGCGTGCGCTTCACCCTCCAGGAGGGCGACTACCTGCGGCGGGCGGTGGAGAACGCCGAGCGCACCGCGCCGGGACGCTTCGCGGTGTTCACCAACCTGGACTTCGAGGGCTTCGGCGTCCCCGGCTGGACCGCGGCGGCGGTCGCCCGGCTGGAGGCCGACGCCGCCGCCGGCGCCCGCGGTCTCAAGATCTACAAGAGCCTGGGGATGACCACCGTCGACGACCGCGGCGAGCGCGTCCCCGTCGACGACCCGCGGCTCGATCCGGTGTGGCGGCGCTGCGGCGAGCTGGGGCTGCCGGTGCTCATCCACTCCGCCGACCCGGCCCCCTTCTGGCAGCCCCGCGACCGCTCGAACGAGCGTCTCTTCGAGCTCATCGAGCGGCCCGACCGCTATCGCGACCCGGCCCTCTACCCGCCCTGGGAGCAGATCGTCGGCGAGCAGTTCGCGCTCTTCCGCAAGCATCCGGGGACGACCTTCATCGCCGCCCACCTGGCCTGGATGGGCAACGACCTGGGGCGGCTCGGCGCCCTGCTCGACGAGCTGCCCAACGTCTACACCGAGATCGGCGCCGTGCTCGCCGAGCTGGGCCGCCAGCCGCGCGCCGCCCGGCGCTTCCTGGACCGCTACCAGGACCGGGTGCTGTTCGGCAAGGACTCCTGGGCGCCCGAGGAGTACAAGGTCTACTTCCGCGCCCTCGAGACCGACGACGAGTACTTCGACTACTACCGGCGCCGCCACGCCTTCTGGAAGATCTACGGCCTCGACCTGCCCGACGAAGTGCTCCGCAAGCTCTACTACGGCAACGCGCTGCGGATCCTCCCCGGCCTCGACCGCTCGCTCTTCCCGGACTGAGTCCGCCGGCGGGCGAGCCGCCAGGCCGTGGGCACCCGCCCACGGGGTGGCCCGGCCGCCCCCGCCCACCCAGGCGCGCGGGCGGCGGCTCCCTCCGCCGGGCGTTGCGCGGCGGGGGTGGTGGCCAAGCGCCACCGGCGCGGCGTCGAGGGCAGGCGAACCCACTCTTGCCGGGTCGGACCTTTCTGGCTAGACTCTAGCCAGAATGCGGCGGGAGATCATCCTGGCCCCGGAAGCGGTGCAGGACTTCCGCCGTCTCACAGCGCGCTACCGAGCCAACGTGCGAGACGCGATGGAGCGACACCTGCGGCACCGAGCGACCAAGACAAGACGCAGCCGGATCAAGCGACTGCGCGGCTTGAGCAAACCGCAGTACCGCCTGCGGGTCGACGACGTCCGGATCTTCTACGACGTCCTCGGGGACCAGGTGCAGGTGCTGGCGATCGTGCCGAAGTCGGGCGCTGCCGAGTGGCTCGAGGCGCAGGGGGTGCCGTCATGAAGACCGTGGCTCTGTCCGAGATCAAGGATCAGCTTTCGAAGTACCTGCGTGCCGCCGAGAAAGAGGAAGTGGTCATCACCCGGCACGGCAAACCAGCGGGTGTGCTGGTCGGATTCGGTTCCGAAGACGACTGGTTCGACTACCGGTTTGAGAACGACCCGCGGTTCCTCAGACGTGTCGAGCGAGCCAGGGCCAGTCTCCAGGCCGGTCGCGGCGTGCCCTTGGAGCAGGTCAAGGGGTCTTGAGCCGCTCATTCCGTGGGAGTTCGTTATCTTCCGCTCTTCTTGGAATCTTGGCGCTGGCCGCCTGCGGCGGGGGCGAGTCGGAGCCCGTGTCGCTGGTGGTCGTGACGCTGGACACGCTGCGGGCGGACCGGCTGGGTTGCTACGGGTACGAGCGGCCGACCTCGCCCGAGCTGGACCGGCTGGCGGCGGACGCGGTGCTGTTCGAACGGGCGGTGGCGCCGATGTCGACGACGCTGCCGACCCACGTCTCGCTCTTCACCTCGACCAACCCCGGGCGGCACGGGGTGCTGGGCAACCTCAAGCACTTCAAGCAGCCGCTGGTGGCCTCCGAGGGGCTGCCGACGCTGGCCCAGATGCTGGCCCGGGCCGGCTACGCCACCGCCGCCTTCGTCAGCGCCACGCCGCTCAAGGCGGACACCGGGATCGGCGCCGGGTTCGAGACCTTCGATCAGCCCGAGAAGGCCGAGCGGCGCGCCCGGCTGACGGTCGAGCGGGCGGTCGCCTGGCTCGAGTCGCGCCCCCCCGGACCGTTCCTGCTCTGGGTCCACCTCTGGGACCCGCACTCGCCCTACCAGCCGCCGATCGAGTCGGCCCGCCTCTTCGAGGCCGACGACCCGCGGCTCGCCGCCCATCTTCGCGACCGCGGCTTCCCCGAGCCCGACAGCCCGCGGGTGCTGGAGATGAACAACGCCTACGACGCCGAGGTCCACGCCACCGACGCGGCGGTCGGGACGCTGCTCGCGGCGCTCCGCGCCGGCGGTCTCTACGAGCGGGTGGCGATCGTCGCGGTGGGCGATCACGGCGAGGGCCTCGGGCAGCACCACTGGCAGCTCCACGGCAAGCTCTACAACGAGCAGCTCCTGGTGCCGCTGATCGTGCGCTTCCCCGGCCGCCTGGGGCTCAACGGCCGCCGCCACGCGGGGCTGGCGGCGGTCATCGACGTGCTCCCCACCCTGGCCGCCGCCCTCGAGCTGCCGCTCGCCGAGGCCGACCGCGCCCGCTTCGAGGGCGTCGACCTGCTGGCCCCGGGCGGCGGCCGCCAGTCCGTCTTCTCCGAGCGCGCCCACCGGCCGGGCGCCGCCTGGGAGCCGGGCCTCAAGTACGCGCTCACCGCCCGCGACTGGAAGTACCACTACCTCACCGAGGGTGACCACCAGCTCTACGACCTCGACAGCGACCCCCACGAGACCCGCGACGTGCTGGCCGAGAACCCCGAGGTGGCGGCGCGGATGCGCCAGGAGATCGAGCGCACCGTGGCGCGCTACGCCGAGCTGGGCCATGGCTTCGAGATCTCCGACGAGCAGCGCGAGGAGCGGCTCGAGGAGCTGCGGGCGCTCGGCTACGTGGACTGAGCAAGTTCTGCGGAGTCGGGCGGCGCCGGCGAACCCCGGCGTGGGTTGCGCGGAACCTCCTGCACCTCCTTCGTGGCCAACCAGCGAGGGCCGCAGCCTGCATCCGGTCGACGACCGGCGGTCGAGGGCCCGGCGCCTTTGACTCTGAACTTCATTAGGAATACAGTTCAACCATCAAAGCAGGCCATTCGCCGACTTCCCCCGCCAGCCGAGGGGATCTGCGGGACCGTCGGCGGGTAGAACCCGCGCCGTGCGGCAGGGCCCGACGGGGTCTGCCGATCCGTCTATGGCCCGAGCAGTCCCGGAAAGCGCTCGGACATCTACTCGAGAGGAGTAAAGGAAATGAAGAAGGTCCTGTTTGTCGCCGTCGCCCTCGCCATCGTCCTGCCGTGCGTCGCCGCGGCCGACACCGTCTGGGTGGTCACCGAGTCGTCGATCGACGCCGGCAGTTCGCCGCCCGCCGCAGAGTCCAAGACCTCGACGGCCGAGTACGCCTTCCGCCCGGAGAAGATCGACATCATCGTCGTGGTCGCGGGCCGGAAGTGCGCGCTACGGTCGTCGGCGGCCGGGTCGGTGCCCATGGGCTGCAACTACACCATCACGGTCGCCGCGGACGGCTCGCTCTCGGGCGAGCTGCGGGCCGGCAACATGGTGTGCACGCAGACCCCCGACATCGTGGTCGGCAAGGCCTGCAAGTAGGTAAGCAGAAGGAGTTCGAGGCGCCTTCGGCGGCCGCTGACCCGTCAGCCGCCGCCGAGCGGCGCCCGCCTCGCCCGGCCAACCCGTTCGGGAACTGGTGAGGGCCGCGCTCCGGACCGCGGGCGGTCCGGCCGAGGCGAGTTGTGACCTCCGCGGCCTGCTAGACTCGCCATCCGCCCGGCCCCCGCGCGCTCTCCGATTCCTCCCCCTGCACGAAGTCCCCGCACCCTCGCCATGAAGTCCCGGCAGATCCGACAGAGCTTTCTGCGCTTCTTCGAAGAGCGCGGCCACGCCATCGTGCCCTCGTCGCCGGTGGTGCCGCTCGACGACCCGACGCTGATGTTCACCAACGCGGGGATGAACCAGTTCAAGGACGTTTTTCTGGCCACCGGCAGCCGCGACTTCAAGCGGGCGGCCGACACCCAGAAGTGCATCCGCGCCGGCGGCAAGCACAACGACCTCGACGACGTCGGCCACGACGGCTATCACCACACCTTCTTCGAGATGCTCGGCAACTGGTCGTTCGGCGACTACTTCAAGCGCGAGGCGATCGAGTGGGCCTGGGAGCTGCTGACCGGGGTCTACGGCATCCCCGCCGAGCGGCTCCACGCCACCTACTTCGCCGGCGACGAGGCGGACGGCCTGGAGCCCGACCTCGAGGCCCGCGACCTGTGGCGCGAGGTCACCGGCATCAACCCCGGCCAGGTCCACGCCTTCGGCAAGAAGGACAACTTCTGGGAGATGGCCGACACCGGCCCCTGCGGCCCGTGCAGCGAGATCCACGTCGACCTCACCCCGGACCTGAGCGGCTCCCGGCTGGTCAACGCCGACGACGCCCGCGTCTTCGAGCTGTGGAACCTGGTCTTCATCCAGTTCAACCGCACCGCCAAAGGCCTCGCACCGCTCCCCGCCCGCCACGTCGACACCGGCATGGGGCTCGAGCGGCTGACCACCGTCCTCCAGGGCCAGCGCAGCAACTACGACACCGATCTGTTCGCCGGGCTGCTCGAGGAGATCCGCCGGGTGACCGGCGCGCCGGCCTACGGCGGCACCCTGCCCAGCGGCGGCCCCGGGGTTCCCCACACCGACGAAGAGCAGCGCGACGTCGCCTACCGCATCGTCGCCGACCACCTGCGCTGCCTGGTCTTCGCCATCACCGACGGAGCGCAGCCCGGCAACGAGGGCCGCGGCTACGTGGTGCGCCGCATCCTGCGCCGCGCCTACCGCTACGGCCACCAGTTCCTGGGCGGGCACCGCGCCTTCCTCCACAAGCTGGTGCCCGCGGTGGTCGAGGAGATGGGCGACGCCTTCCCCGAGCTGCGCCGCAGCCGCGACCTGGTGGCCGGCGCCATCCGTGAGGAAGAGGAGTCCTTCGCCCGCACCCTCGACCAGGGGCTGCGGATGTTCGAGGTGGCGGCGACGACCGCCGCCGGCCACCACCTCAAGACCATCCCCGCCGAGGTCGCCTTCAAGCTCCACGACACCTACGGCTTCCCCTTCGACCTCACCACCATCATCGCCGCCGAGCGCGGCCTCGAGGTCGACGAGCAGGGCTTCGACGAGCTGATGGAGCAGGCCCGCGAGCGCGCCCGGCAGGGGGCGCGGGGTGCCGGCGAGGACCTGGCCCGCGAGCTCAAGCACGCCGCCGCCGCCAACGAGCCCGCCTTCTTCGAGCGCACCGCCACCGACGACGGCGCCAAGTGGGAGACGCTCGAGCTGGAGACCGAGTTCGCCGGCTGGCTCGACGCCGAGGGCCGCTTCCATGAGGGTGCCCTCGAAGGTCCCGAGCCGTGCGCGGTGCTGCTCCGCCGCACGCCGTTCTACTCCGAGGCCGGCGGCCAGGTGGGCGACGCCGGGCGGATCACCTGGGCCGCCGACGGCTCGGAGGGCGGCGCCGAGGGCGTCTTCGAGGTCCTCGACACCCAGAAGGTCCAGGACACGGTGCTCCACGTCGGCCGCCTGGCGGCCGGCCGGCTGGCGCCGGGCACCACGGTCCGGGCGGCGGTCGCCGCCGGGCGCCGCGGCCTCATCACCGTCAACCACACCGCCACCCACCTGCTCAACCTGGGTCTGCGCGAGGTGCTGGGCGACCACGTCCAGCAGAAGGGCTCGCTGGTCGACGACGAGAAGACCCGGTTCGACTTCTCGCACGCCGGCCCGGTCACCGCCGACGAGGTCGAGCGCGTCGAGCGGGCGGTCGGCGAGCGGGTCGCCGCCGGCCTGGCGGTCGACGCCGAGGTCGTGGAGCTGGACCGCGCGCTCGCCATCCACGGCATCCGCGCGGTCTTCGGCGAGAGCTACGGGCGGCGGGTGCGGGTGGTGTCGATCGGGGCGCCGGTCGCGGAGCTGCTGGCCGACCCCGAGGCCGCCCGCTGGTACGAGTACTCCGTCGAGCTGTGCGGTGGGAACCACCTGAAAACCACCGACCAGGTCGGCGAGTTCGCCCTCGTCGCCGAGGAGGCGGTGGCCAAGGGCATCCGGCGGCTGGTGGGTCTGACCGGCGAGGCCGCCCGCGGCGCCCGCGCCGCCGCCGAGCGGCTGGCCGGCGAGGCCGAGCGCCTCTCGGACGCGGCCGGCGAGGAGATGGCCGGCGCCCTGACCGCGCTGCGGGCGGCGGCGGCCGAGGCCACCCTGCCGGTGGCCGAGCGCCGCCGGCTCGAAGAGCGCTTCGAGACCCTCCAGGGCCGGGTCCACGAGCACGAGCGGCACCAGGCCGCGGCCGGCTGGGAACAGGTCCGCGCCCGCGCCGAGGCGCTGCTCGCCGGAGCCCAGCGCGCCGACGGCACCGCCATCGTGGTCGGCGAGATCCCCGGGGCACCGGCCGACCAGCTCCGTCAGGCGGTCGACTGGCTGCGCCAGAAGGCCGGCTCGGCGGCGGTCCTGCTGATCGCCACCAGCGGCGAGAAGATCACCCTGCTGGCCGGCTTCTCCCCCGACCTGGTGGAGGGCGGTCTCGCCGCCAACCGCCTGATCCGCGAGATCGCGCCGCTGGTCGGCGGCAGCGGCGGCGGCCGCCCCGACTTCGCCCAGGGCGGCGGCAAGGACGCCGCCCGCGTCCCCGAAGCCCTCGACCGCGCCGCCACCTGGCTCCGCGAGCAGCTGTCGTAGCGCCGGCAGCCGCTGCCGCCGGGTAAGATCGCCGGTCATGAGCGAACGGCGATCGATCGAGTCCCTGATGCAGGAGGGGCGGACCTTCCCGCCCTCGGAGGAGGCCCGCGGGCGGGCCTGGATCTCGAGTCTCAAGGAGTACGAGCGGATGTGGCGGCGCTCGATCGACGAGCCCGACGCCTTCTGGCTCGAGCAGGCGGGCAGCCTGGCCTGGATCCAGCCGCCGACCCGGGGCCTCGACTACGTCTGGGACACCGCCGGGCGCGAGATCCGGCACACCTGGTTCGCCGACGGGGTGCTCAACGTCTCGGCCAACTGCCTGGACCGCCACCTGGGGACGCCGGTCGAGGACAAGACCGCACTGCTGTGGCAGGGCGAGGACGACGAGGCGGTCGAGAGGATCACCTACCGCGAGCTCTTCGAGCAGGTCTGCCGTTTCGCCAACGTGCTCCAGACGCGCGGCGTCGGCAAGGGCGACCGGGTGGCGATCTACCTGCCGATGGTCCCCGAGCTGCCGGTGGCGATGCTGGCCTGTGCACGGATCGGCGCCGTCCACTCGGTGATCTTCGGCGGCTTCAGCGCCGACGCCATCCGGGGCCGGGTCAACGACTCGCAGTGCAAGCTGCTCGTGACCTCCAATGTCCTGCGGCGCGGCGGCAAGCGGATCGCCTTGAAGGAGATCGCCGACGAGGCGCTCGCCGGGACGCCGTCGATCGAAGGGGTCGTGGTCGTCAAGGTCGAGGAGGCGCCCTGCAAGATGGAGCCGGGCCGCGACGTCTGGTACCACGAGGAGATGGCGGCGGCGCCGGCCGACTGCCCGCCCGAGCCGATGGGGGCCGAGGACCCGTTGTTCATCCTCTACACCTCGGGCTCGACCGGTCAGCCCAAGGGCGTCGTCCACACCACCGGCGGCTATCTCCTCCATGCCAGCCTCACCCACCGGCTGATCTTCGACGTCCACGACGACGACCTCTACTGGTGCACCGCCGACATCGGCTGGGTCACCGGGCACAGCTACATCGTCTACGGACCGCTGGCCAACGGCGCCACCTCTTTGATGTTCGAGGGGGTGCCGACCTACCCCGACGCTGGGCGCTTCTGGCAGATCTGCGACAAGTTCGGGGTAACCGTCTTCTACACCGCCCCGACCGCCATCCGGGCGCTCATGCGGCTGGGCGAGGAGTGGCCGCGGCGCTACAAGCTGGACACCCTGCGGGTGCTGGGGACGGTCGGCGAGCCGATCAACCCGGAGGCCTGGATCTGGTACCACGAGCACGTCGGCCGCCGCCGCTGCCCGATCGTCGACACCTGGTGGCAGACCGAGACCGGCGGCATCCTGATCTCGCCGCTGCCCGGGGTGCACACCTTGAAGCCCGGGAGCGCCGGCCGGCCGTTCCTGGGCGTCGACCCGGTGGTGCTGCGCGACGACGGCAGCGAGTGCAAGGCGGACGAGGGCGGCAAGCTCTGCATCCGCAAGCCGTGGCCGGGGATGATGCGGACCATGTGGGGCGACCACGACCGCTTCATCGACACCTACTTCGCGACCTACCCCGACCTCTACTTCACCGGCGACGGCTGCCGGGTCGACCCCGACGGCGACTACTGGCTGATGGGCCGCATCGACGACGTGGTCAACATCTCCGGCCACCGGCTGGGGACCGCCGAGATCGAAAGCGCGCTGGTCAGCCACCCCAAGGTGGCCGAGGCGGCGGTCACCCCGGTCCCCCACGAGATCAAGGGCCAGGGCCTCTACGCCTTCGTCACCCCGGTGGCCGGCGTCGAGCCCGACGAGGCGCTCCGCCAGGAGCTGGTCCGCCACGTCCGCAAGGTGATCGGCCCCATCGCCACCCCCGAGGCGATCCAGTTCGCGCCGGCGCTGCCCAAGACCCGCTCGGGCAAGATCATGCGCCGCATCCTCAGGAAGGTGGCAGCCGGCGACGTCAGCGACCTCGGCGACACCACCACGCTGGCCGACCCCTCGGTCGTCGACAGCCTGATCGCCGACCGCGGCGCCGGCGCCTGACTGAAAATCAGGGCGTCGATGGTTCGAGTCTGGCCCGCTGGCGAAGCTCGAGCGTCCGCCTCAGGACGGGGAGCATCGCGGTGTCCTTCTCCCGGCCAGCGGCTCTCTTGGACTCGATAACGGCCCCGAGATCGAGCACCAGAACCTCTAGCTCTCCGACTCGGCACGGGTGCGCTCGGTTCGCCACCTCCTCGTAGTCCCAACCGTCGCCGATCTCCTGCATCGCGTCGAGCAGTCCGTCCCGGGTCTCGAGAAGGTTGATTCGGTTCGCGCGTAGCCGGTCGACCGTCGGTCGGATCTGGCGTCCCGCGGGGTCGCGGTACCGCGCCTCGAGATCGGTCAGCAGCACCTGCAGACGATCGAGGTTGTCGTCCTCGACGCGAAACACGATGTCGAGGTCGATCGTCGTGATCGGTGCGCCCTCGAGGATCGCCGCCACGCCGCCGACCACGACAAAGTCGACGCCGCCCTCGGTCAGGGCGCGCAGCAGCGCCGCGAAGTCAGGCTTCACGGCCGCGGAGCTCCCAGGCCGCATCGAGGAGCTGCTGCACGGCCTGTAGCCGCTCCTCAGGAGTGCGATCGAGCATCCAGCGGATGACCGTGAGGTCGACGCCGTCCGCCGCGAAGGCGCCATCGAGCGTCGGCTCGGCGTTGCCCGCCGCCTCGGGCGAGACGGCTTGGGATCGGGCGCTCGCCGCGGCGCCCGTGTCGGAGCCGACGGGGGGCGCGGATTCGGCAGCCATCGAACCGAATCATACCCCGCTGTCCCTGCCGGGGATTGCTCTCGAGTCTGGCGCCCCTTCTGGCCCGGGGGCATGGCTACTCCGCCGGCCGGCCGCCGCCCCTAACAGGTAGCCGGCGACGGCGGCGGCGAGGCCCCAGAGGATGAAGCCGAGGCCGGAGTCGGCCAGCCAGGCGGGCTCGAGGGCGGCGAGCAGGCCGCGGCTCTCTGCGAAGTAGGCGGTGGCGGTGCCGGCGAGGCCGAGGATGGCCGACCAGCGGACGCCGGCCGGCGAGGCCCGGGGGAGGAAGACGGCGGCCACCGGGAAGGCGACGGCCGTGGTGAGGACGCCGCCCGAGAGGTAGAAGATGTCCCACAGCGACTCGGTGTTGAGGGCGAAGACGCAGGAGGCGGCGACGGCGGCGGCAGTGACCAGGCGCGAGCCGCGGTCGGTGCCGGAGCGGCGGTGCAGCTCCAGCAGGTCGTAGCCGATGGCCAGGGCCATGACGTTGGCGCAGGTGTCGATGGTGCTCATCGCCGCCGCCACCAAGCCGACGGCCACCAGGGCCGCCATCCACGGCGGGGCGAAGCGCTCGACCAGGGCGGCGAAGATGGCGTCGCCGTCGTTGCCGAGCGCGGCCGGTGGCTGACCGTTCTCGAGCGGGAAGAGCGCCAGCGCCGCCAGCGCGATGAACAGCGGCAGCACGCCCACGAAGAGCAGCGAGTTGGCGCCCGCGATCAGCACCCCGCGGCGGGCGGCGCGGTCGTCTCGGGCCGCCTGCACCCGCACCCACAGGTCGGTCTCGAACAGCCAGCCCGGCAGGTAGGCGACGAAGGTCAGCGCGATGATCGCGACGCCCGGCGAGGCGAGGTCGGTCCAGTTCCCGCCGTGACGCAACGGTGTCAGCTCGCCGGACGGCAGCAAGGGGCTGCTGGCGGCCGCCAGCCCCTCGCGCGCCAGCCAGGCCACCGCCAGGACGTAGAGCGCCACCAGCGCGTACTGCAGCTTGTCGGTCGCCACCACGGCTCGAAAGCCGCCCAGCGAAGCGTAGGCCGCCACCAGCAGGCTGATGCCGACGATGGCGGCGGCCGGCGAAATCCCCAGGCCGGGCGCCAGCAGACTGGCGGCGACATAGATCTCGGCCCCGCCCCAGACCAGGAAGACGAAGGCCAGGGCCACGGCCACCGTCCGCCGGGCGCCGGGACCGAAACGCGAGCCGACCATCTCGGGCTGGCTGAAGGCGGGGAGCGCGTGGTAGCGGCGGGCCAGCAGGTAGATGCCGCCCAGGCTCAGCAGCCAGGGGACGGTGATCAGCCACAGCCCGCCCAGCCCGTACCAGTAGAAGAGCTGGACCGCGTAGACGCACGACCAGGAGACCGACATGAACCCGGCCGAGATCGACAGCCCCACCGCGCCGGCGCCGAGACCGCGGCCGGCGGTCCAGAAGTCGGCGCCGTGCTCGTGGCGCCGGTAGCCGTACCAGCCAATGGCCAGCGCCGCCGCGGCGTAGAGCGAGACGGCCAGCCAGATCATGCGGTCAAGGACGTCGCGCCCAACAGTGCCGCGGGCGGCATCACTGCCCCGACATCCAACACCCCGAAGTTGCTGACCCGGACATTGCCGAGCCCGACCCCGCGAGCGCCGACATTGCCACCCCCGGCCTCGAACCGGTGGCCGCCGCTACTCGACCAGCGGCCAGGAGGCGTCCTTCTCCGAGATCTCGGTGACCGCCAGCGGCCAGGGGATGGCGAAGGCCGGATCGTCCCAGCGCACCCCGCGCTGGGCGTCCGGGTCGTAGAACTCGCCCATCAGGTAGGAGACCTCGGCGCCGTCGGTCATGGTCTGGAAGCCGTGGGCGCACAGCTCGGGCACGAAGAGCGCCAGCCGGTTCTCGGCCGACAGGTCCACCGCGTAGTGCCGGCGGTAGGCCGGCGAGTCGGGCCGCAGATCGACGATCACGTCGTGGATGGCGCCCCGCACGCAGCGCACCACCTTGGCCTCCGCGGAAGGCGGCGCCTGGTAGTGCAGCCCGCGCAGCGTCCCGCGCCGGTGGTTGACCGACAGGTTGCACTGCGCGACTTCGAACCGGATCCCCTGCTCGGCGAACTCGCGGGCGCAGTACGTGCGCGCGAAAAGCCCCCGCGCATCGGCGTGCGGCTCCAGCTCGATCAGCCAGGCCCCGGGCACCGGCGTCTCGTGGAATCGCATCGTGTCCGCCGTGGAGCGGCCGGGCCGCCGCTCAGCCGGCCGGCTGGAAGAGCGCCGCCACCGCCCCGGCCGGGTCGCGGATCACGCAGAAGCTGCCGTGCTCGCCCAGGGTGCGGGGCTCGACCAGCAGCTCGCCACCCAGCTCCCGGCAGCGGGCGGCGCTGGCCTCGACATCGGACACCGTCACGTAGATCAGCCACTGCGCGGGCAGGTCGGCGTTCCCTCCTCGGGCGTGGCACACCCCGGCCACCCCCTGGCCGCCGGGCGTCTTCATCACGAAATCGCTGTAGCCACCCATGTCGAGCGGCTCGGCCTCCCAGCCCACCACCTCGGAGTAGAACTCGCGCAGCCCCTCGGCGTCGGGCACCGTGAGGTCGACCCATCCGATCGAGCCGGTCTCCTGCTCGCTCATGCCAGCCTCCCGCTGAATTGGTTCCCCGTCGGCGACTCGCCCGCCGTCATGCTACCCCAGCGCTCGGAAGTCGCCGACGCCCGAAGTAGCCGCCCCGCTGTGCGAAGCTCCGGCGCATGAGACCGGGCAGCGCGGGACCGCTTCGCGAGCTGGTGCTGGTGGGCGGCGGGCACACCCACGTCCAGGTGCTGCGGCACTTCGCCATGGAGCCGCCGCCGGCCACCCGGGTAACCCTGGTGGTCGACACCCCGATCGCCGTCTACTCGGGGATGGTCCCCGGCTTCGTGGCCGGCCAGTACCGGGTCGAGGAGCTGGAGATCGACGTGGTGCCGCTGGCCCGCCGGGCGGGGGCGCGGGTGGTCCTGGCGCCGGCCACCGGGGTCGACGCGGCCAGCCGGCGGATCGAGATCGAGGGCCGCCCGCCGCTGCCCTACGACCTGGCCTCCTTGGACGTCGGCTCGACCGTCGCCGGCCTCGACCTGCCGGGCGTCCGCCGCCACGCCTACCCGACCCGCCCGATCGGCCGCTTCGTCCAGCGGGTGGCCGAGCTCGAGGAGCGGGCGCTGGCCGCCGGCCCGGGCGCGCCGGTGAGGGTGGTGGTGGTCGGCGCCGGCGCCGGCGGCGTCGAGCTGGCCTTCACCCTCGAGCGGCGGCTGCGGGGGCGCGGGGTGACCGGCCTCTCGGTGGCGCTGCTGGAGGGCGGCGACCGCATCCTCGCCGGCTACCCCGAGTCGCTGCGGCGCCGGGTGCTCGCCCAGGCGGTCCGGCGCGGCATCACCGTCCGCACCGGCTGCCGGGTCACCGACGCCGCCGCCGACAGCCTCGGCCTCGAGGGCGGCGAGCGCCTGCCCTGCGACCTGCTGCTGTGGGTCACCGGCGCGGTCAGCCACCCGCTGTTCGCGCCCTCGGGCCTGCCCACCGACCAGCGAGGCTTCGTCCGCACCCGTCCCACCCTCCAGGTCGCCGGCCACGACGCCCTCTTCGCGGTCGGCGACTGCGGCACCCTCGATCAGCACCCCGACACCCCCAAGGCCGGCGTCTACGCGGTCCGCCAGGGACCCTTCCTGATCCACAACCTGCTGGCGCGCCTCACCGGCGGCCGGCTCCGCGCCTACCGGCCGCAGGGCGACTTCCTGACGCTGCTCAACCTCGGCGACGGCACCGCCCTCGGCACCAAGTGGGGCCTCTCCTTCGAGGGCCGCTGGGTGATGACCCTCAAGGACAAGATCGACCGCCGCTTCATGGAGCGCTTCCAGCTCCTGGCCCCGGACGGCTCGCCGCTCGAAGCGGCGGGGCTCGAAGACGCGATGGCCGCCGGCGACGACGGCGAGGAGATGGAGATGCTCTGCGGCGGCTGCGCCGCCAAGCCGGCGCAGGACGATCTGGCGCTCGCCCTCGAGCGGCTCGGACCGGGCCCCGCCGACCCCACCGTCGAGCTGGGCCTCGAGCGCCCCGACGACGCCGCCGCCTGGAGCCTGCCCGAGGGCCGCCGGGTGGTCTCGACCATCGACGCCTTCCGCGCCTTCACCGACGACCCCTTCCTGGTCGGCCGGGTGGCGGCGGTCAACGCCGTCTCCGACCTCTACGCCAAAGGCGTCGCCCCGCGCTACGCCCAGGCCCTCGTGGCGCTCCCCGAACAGGCGCCGCGCCGGCGCCATGAAGAGGGGCAAGACGGACGGTCAGGCGAGCTGGAGGAGGGCCGACCCGACGGCGCGCTTGCCCTCGAGCCCGAAGGACGGCGCGGCGAGCGCCGCCGCGAGCTGCTCTTCCAGGTGCTGGCCGGGGCGCGGGCGGCGCTCGACCCGCTGGGCGTCACCCTGCTGGGCGGCCACACCACCACGGCCCCCGAGCTGCTGGCCGGCTTCGTCGTCGACGGCCTGGCCGAGCCCGGGGCGCCGCTCCTCCGCCTCGGCGACCTGCGCGCCGGCCAACGCCTGATCCTGACCAAGCCGCTGGGCACCGGGGTGATTCTCCACGCCGACATGCAGGGCCTGGCGCGCGGCCCCTGGCTCCAGGCGGCGCTGGCCTCGATGCTCCGCCCCAACGCCGAAGCCGCCGCCGTGGCGCGCCGGACCGGCGCCACCGCCGCCACCGACGTCACCGGCTACGGCCTGGCCGGCCACCTCGCCGGGATGCTGGAGGCCAGCGGCTTGGCGGCGCGCCTGGATCTCGAGGCCCTGCCGGCCCTGCCCGGTGCCCTCGAGCTCCTCGGCCGCGGCGTCCGCAGCACCTCCCACCCCGCCAACGCCCGCGCCCGCCGCTTCCTGGCGCCCCACAACGGCCTCGAAGGACCACGCCTCGAGCTGCTGTTCGACCCCCAGACCTCGGGCGGCCTGCTCTTCGGGGTGCCGGCGGAGCGGGCGGAAGAGGCGGTGGCGAAGCTGCGGGAGGGCGGGGACGAGGGGGCGGCGGTGATCGGGGAGGTGGTGGAGCGGCCGAGGGATGGTGCACTCATCGAGGTTGTTGTGGGGCCGGAGGGGTAGCGGATCGGTGGGAACTCGGCACCGGGGCCTCTCGGCTGGCCCGCGAGGCCACCCCCTGGGGCTGGGAG
>JBFGCA010000096.1:0-19095 GCA_041567315.1 Thermoanaerobaculia bacterium
CGACCTCGAGCCCGCCGCAACCGCCGCCTATGAGGTGGCGATCCAACGGCCGCCACCCGGAGCGACGGTGGCGCCGGGCTCTGCGGTCGAGGTCGAGGCGGTGGTGGGTCTGCCCGATCTCAGGGGCCGGCCGCTCGAGGCGGCGCTCGGGGAGCTCGAGGGCCGCGGCCTGACCGCGGTCTGGGGGGAGCTCGGCGCCGCTCCGCAGCCGGCGGCGGACTGCCCGGCCACCGTCACCCTGCACCGCCCCGCGGCGGGACACCCGGTCTCCTTCGGTGCCGCCGTCGAGCTCGAGGTGGCCGTGGCCGTCCCCGACCTGCGCGGACTCAGCCCACAGGCCGCCTCCGGAAGGCTCGGCTCCTGCAGTCTGCGCACTGACCCCGCCATCGGCCAGGCGATCGCCTCGCTGCCGCCGGCGGCGGGACCCCGGGTGGTCTCGCAGCGGCCGGCGGCCGGCGCGGGCGTACCGCTCGGGACCCCGGTGGAGTTCGGGGTGGCGGTGGCGGTGCCCGGGCTGCTGGGAGTCACCGCGGCCCGGGCCCGCGACGAGCTGCTGGGCCGCGCGCTCCGCCTGGCAGCCGGAGACGAGCCCCTCGAGCGGTGGCTGGCACCAGACGCCCCGGAGCACCGGCTGGCCGCACAGCGGCCGGTGGCGGGAACGCTGGTGGTGCCGGGCTCGACGGTCGAGATCGATCTGGAGGTGCGCTTGCCCGACCTCAGGGGCCGGAGCCGGGAAGCGGCCGGCGGCGCGCTCGGAGCCCGCGGCCTCGGGATCGGCGGCGTCACCGCCTGGGCCTCGAGCAGCCGGCTCGGCCAGGTGGTAAGCCAGTCGCCGTGGGCCGGCTCCTGGCGGCCGGCCGGCAGCGCCGTCGACCTGATGCTGGCCGGCGAGCCGCCACCGTTGCCGCCACCGCCGAGCCTCTGGCCGTGGCTGGTGGCGCTCGCCGTCCTGGGGGCGGCCTGGGGGCTCCAGCGCCTGCCGCGCGGCAAGCTGCCGAAGAATCTCCAGGTCGAGGGGCGCAGCGACGCGGGCCGCCAGAGCGCCACCTGGCCGGCCGGCAAGGAACTGCGGGCCGATCTCAGGCTGCGGATCGACTGGGACCCGGGCCAGCAGCGGGTCGACGTCGGCGGGCCGGATGGCAGCGGCCAGGGAGGACCGAGTCATGACTGACGCCGCTTCGTGGACGCTCAAGAGCCTGTTCTTCGGCCGTCGGGACGCCCTCGACCGCCGGGGCGGGCGCCAGCTGGAGCGGGGAGACGCCCTCGCCGAGCTGCGCCGCCAGATCGCCGACGAGCTGGGCAAGGGGCGGTGGCGGACGGTCGCCGTCCAGCTCGGCAAGAAGATCGCCGAAGTGCTCGACATCGGCATCGTCGACCGCATCCTGCTGCCGGCGTGGAGCAAGCTGGAGCAGCTCCAGCAGTACCGGGACCGTGACAAGTTCCCGCCCGAGGAGACGGTGCTGGTGCCGCTCCATACCCACACGGTCAGCTCCACCCATGCCCCCGAGATCCTGCTCAAGCTCAACGAGACGGAGCTCGGGCGGCTGGCCCTCGCCGTCGAGCTCGAGCTCGAGCTGGAGGGAATCCTGCTCGAGGTGCGGGACGCGCGCATCCGCCAGATCCAGGCCGGCCGCGCCGCCGGGCGCGGCCAGCTGTCGTGCTCCTTCCGGGACGCCAACCTCTACTCGGTGGAGCGCCGGAGTCGCAGCTACCGCCTGGCGGGCGGCATCTCGCTGGGTGACGGGTTCGAGATCCCGGCGCTGGAGTGAGGGCGCCCTGGGTCCGGGGCGGACTACCCGCCGCGGCGGAATATCCGACGGCTCGGAGATGGTAATATGAGTGCGGTTCTTTGGCAGTTGTCCTACCAAGACCTGGGGGCGCCTTGGCTTCGACGGGGGACAAGGCGGTCCGGGGGTCGCGTGTCGAGTTTCCGCTCGTAAAAACGGAACCTCAAAAACGCCAACGACAACTTGGCGCTGGCTGCTTAACGTGGCCACGTCCCGCCGAGAGCGCTGATTCGCCGCGCTCGTCCGGGGCGACGCAAAAGCGGATCGAACGGCCCGACGTGCCTCGCGGCGGGTCCGGATCACAAGCGAGGCTGGCGCGGCGCGCCGGCAGCCTTCTCCACAACGCGCCGGGCGAGACCTTCGAACGAAGGCTACGCACGTAGTGACCTCCGGGACGCGTTCCTCGGACGCGGGTTCGATTCCCGCCGCCTCCACCATCCGCTTGCCAGTCCCTTTTTGCTAATCCGTCGAGACCGGAACAGGCTTGCCTTCCGGCTCGCTCCACGTGAGGCCGACGAAGACGCCGTGGGTGTAGGGCGGGTCGGCGTCGTTGGTCGATTGGGCCAGATCGAACCAGAGGTCCCAGGCGGCCTCGAGCTCCTCCGGCGACATCGTCGCCAGATCCAGATCGTCTTCACTCAGCATCTGCATCGGGTGCTCCCGGGCGCCCGGGGGAGGAGGTCTTCGGCAAGTCGAACGACCCTTTCATGGGCCGTTTCGAGGGGTAGATCGCCGAGGCGCTGTTCGCGAAAGCGGCGCAGATAGGGTCGCGCGGCTCGCTGGTAGGCCTCGACACGGGCCCGGTCCTCGCGCTGGCGACGGTCGAGCTCCTGTGCGAGTTGACTTACCACCGCCGCCCGATCACGCCTGGCCCGGGCCGTGCGCACCACTTCGCGGTCACTGCCGGCGCCGTGGCGCTCGGCGAGGGCGAGGATCCGGTCCGGATCGGTCGTCAACTCGAGCTCGAGCTCGGGTGGCAGCCGCCGGGCGAGCTCGCCGATCACCGGGTAGTCCTTGGCGCGCTGGGTCTGCTTCATCCGGATCGAGGCGTTTCTCGCGGACGATCGGATCGTGATGCTGACGGAGGAGCCGGCAGGTCTCGAGAGGCGCTGGAAGCGCCTGGCGGTCCGGGACAGCGCCTCCCCCAAGCTCTGGATGGACGCTTACCTCGCGGCCTTCGCTCTGGCCGGAGGACACCGGCTGGCGACGACCGATGCGGCCTTCAAGCAGTTCTCGAGCCTCGACCTCGACCTCATCCCAGGCAAGGCTTCACGGGCGTCGCCACGGGTGAAACGGTCGAGAGCTCGACGTAAGGAGTAGCCGGACGCCGCGGCCAGCGCTGGCCGCTCCTTGGGCCTCCCCGGCCGCTCCTCCGCGGCGTCCAGGTCTTCGGCTGAGGCCGCATCGGCCGCCGGCTTCGACTCGAAGACCTCAGCGCAGCCTGGCCGCGATCCGGTCCAAGGTCTCGCCGAGCGCGGCCCGCCGGCGCTGGGCGATGGGGTCGCCGCCGTCCACTTCGGCCAGCGCCGCCGCCAGCGACTCCAGCCCGGCGGCCAGATCCGGGTCGCGCGGCTCGTCGCCCAGCCGCGCCGCCGCGCGGTCGAGCGCCGCGCCCACCTCGGCCGCGAGCGGCTCCGGCAGGCTGCCGGCGCGCCCGAGCTGATCCAGGTAGGCCCGGGCCACGACCGGCTCGGCGGGCCAGCGGACGCGGAGCTGCTGCTGGGGGTTGAAGAGGCCGCCCTGATCGGCCAGGGCCGCGGCCGCGATCTCGTTCGCCGAGAGGTGCTCGCTGGGGAGGAGCGCGAACACGTCCAGCCCGCGGACGATCTCGGTGGCGTAGATCCGGCCGTCGTACCAGTAGGTCGACCAGTAGCCGCCGAGGATCAGCTCCTCGGCGTCGACCGGCCCGCGGTCGAAGTAGGCGATCTCGACCGGGTTCGCCGAGTCGGTGAAGTCGATCACCGAGACGCCCCCCTGGTACCAGGCCTGGACGAAGAGGTCGCGGCCCGGGACCGGGACGATCGAGCCGTTGTGCGCCACGCAGTTCTCCTGCTCCATCTGCGGCGCCGGCATCTTGTAGTAGGCGCGGAACTCGAGCTTCATCCCCTGCTCGGTGGGGACGATGTCGTAGATGGCGTCCGCGCCCCAGGTGAGCGGGTCGTAGGCGCGGCACCGCGGCCGGCTGCCGCCGCCCCACTCGTCGGTGAAGATGACCTTGGTGCCGTCGTTGTTGAAGGTCGCCGAGTGCCAGTAGGCGAAGCCCTTGTCGACGACCTCGTCGATGCGCCGCGGGGCGAGCGGATCGGAGACGTCGAAGAGGATGCCGTTGCCCGAGCAGGCGCCGGCGGCGATCCCGCCCTCGGGGAAGACCGTGATGTCGTGGCACTCGTCGGTCCGCCGCGTCTCCTGCGTGTCGTCGCCGTGGTCGCCGCCGCGCCACAAACCGGCCAGCACTCCCAGCTCGGGGTCGGCGAAGACCGCCGGGCTGTCGACGATCCGCGACCTGGACGGATCGTCGACCGGGATCTCGACGACGTCGATCCGGAAGAGCGCGGTGCGGTCGTCGCCCGGGGACTCGTCGATGCAGCCTTCGAGCTCCTCCTCGTCGCGGACGGAGGCGGTCCCGGAGTTGTAGACGATGATCTTGCCGTCGTCGCCCCGGCCCGCCATGTGGGGCCCGGAGACCACCGAGTGGGTGTGCGAGCCGCGGCAGGTCTGGACCGCCCCCACCTGGACCGGCCGGGCGAGGTCGCTCAAGTCGAAGATGCGGAGCCCGCGGAACCGCTCGGTGCTGACGTCCTCGCCGACGCCCTCGAGCCCGCAGTCGAGCCGGCCCCGGGTCTGCTCGACCGACAGGATCAACAGGTCGCCGACGATCGAGACGTCGCCCTGCCCGCCGGGGCAGACCACCGAACTGACCAGCCGAGGCCGCCCGGCGGCGGCGCCCCTGGCGGCCAGCCGGTAGACGTTGAAGCCGTGGTAGCTGCCGGCCACCATCACGTCGCCGGCGAAGGCCATGTCGGTGTTGGCGAAGCTCAGCAGCGGCGCCCGTTTGTCCTCTTCGTCTGTC
The DNA here is from genome assembly GCA_041567315.1 of Thermoanaerobaculia bacterium. Taxonomy (GTDB): domain Bacteria; phylum Acidobacteriota; class Thermoanaerobaculia; order Multivoradales; family JAHEKO01. Next base: position 4,858 of record JBFGCA010000096.1, read on the forward strand.
TTCTTCTTGGGATCGCGCTTGGCCTCGCCGTCCGCGGCGGCCGTTGCGGCTGCCGGCTCCCCGCTCGGCGGCTCGGTCTCCTTCCGCAGGCGCTCCGGCGGCAGCCCCGCCGGGTTGCGGGGATCGAAGAACCCGGCCGGTTTGGGCAGCGAGGCCACCAGCTCGAGGTTGAGCGCGGCCTGGCCGGCGTCCTCGAACCCGGCGGCCAGCGCCGCCCGCGGGTCGGCGGACAGCGAGACCAGGAGCGCGTTCATGCGCTCGATCTCGGCGCTCTGGTCGTTGACGACGTCGGTGGTGAACTCGAACAGCACCGGGTCGTAGGCCGAGCCCGGCTGCTCGAGCAGCTCCTCGACCATCGTCACGGCGCCCTCGTGGTGGGTGATCATCAGCTCCAGGAACAGCCGGTCGAACGCCGTGCCCTCCGCGGCGGCGAGCTCGGTCATCTGCTCGGGTGTCGCCATCCCAGCCATCGAGTGGTCGGTGTGCATCGCCTCGTGCGCGGTCGGGTCCGGCACCCGCTCGCCGCGCTCGCGCAGCCACTGCTGCATGAACTCGATCTCGTCCCGCTGCGAGCCGTCGATGCGCCCGGCCACGTCGATCAGCTCCGGCCGGTTGGTGCGATCGGCCACCAGCGCGGCCATCTCCAGAGCCTGGTGATGGTGCGGGATCATGTCCTGCATGAACCGCACGTCGGCCGGCGAGTAGCTCGTCACGGCGATCTGGATCGCCTGGTCGGCGCTGAGCTCCCGCGCCGGCGCGCCCGGCGCGCCCGGCTGGAGGATGGGCGGCTGGGCCAGGCCGGTGCCGATGCCGGCAGACGCCAAGCCCAAGAAAAGCGAGGAGACCGCTACCCTCACCGGCTCTCCCGAGCTGCTTCCTGCCGTCGCTCGGCCATCAGCTCCGCCGCGGGGTCCCGCTTCCCGGCCCCAGGCTGTCCGCGAAGGTCTGAGCGTGCGCCAGGGCCCGGTCCGAGCCGGCCTGCAGCCGGGCGCGCCACAGCGCCAGAGCGATCATCACCACGGGCATCAGGGCGTGCGAGACGACGATCCGGAAGAACCACCAGGGCGTCAGGTTGCCCTCCTCGGCGAAGGTCCGGAGGTGGATCCAGGTGGCGCCGAAGAAGTAGATGCTCCACAGGATCACCTGGCCGTCGACGTAGCGGCCGCGCCACCAGATGGTCAGGATCGCGGTCACCGACATCCCCAGGTAGGCGAAGCCGAAGAAGAGCTGGAAGGGGTTCCCCGGCTCCGCCGAGACCATCGCCGCCCCACGCTCCGGGGCCAGGAAGAGGTAGCCGGAGACGACCAGCATGACGACCCCGTGGTAGCCGGCCAGCAGATAGACGAGGACCAGCTCCAGCCGGCCCTCGAGTCCGCGCCCGGCCCGCGCCGCGTGGACGAGGGCGGCGATCACGAGAATCAACGCAGTGAGAAGAAACACGCGAGCTGCTCCGCCCGGTCTCGGCCAGCCAGGATGCGCGCGAGTCTATCCGCAGGCGGCCCGCGGTGCCGGCAAGCACCTGGTCTTCGGGACCGTGGACGGTAGCCCAGCGGGGAAGCTGGGCGCGGTCGAGGGGCTCCTCGAAGCGGACCGTCACCGGATCGCCGGAGGCGGCGGGGGCGAGGACCCGCCAGCGCCGGGGGTCGGGCGACGCGCGGTCGGCGGCGGCTACCCGGAAGGCCCGCTCGAAGCTCCGGCCCAGGGGGACGCCCCGCCGGGATTCGAGCTCGCTGGCGACCCTGAGCCGGACGGTCTCGCCGGCCCGCAGCACCGGACCGAGCCGCTCGCGCCTTGTCGACTCTCGAAGGATCGGTCGGTGCGGCATACGATCCGGCGACGGCCGGGTTCGAGTTCCCGTGCAACCTCACCCGGGCGGCGGCGAGGCTGCGGCCGGAGCGGTCACGTCGGGGACCACCCGGCTGCTCAGGCCCGAGCCCACGACCGCCACCACCCGCATCTCGACGACGGCGGTCGGCGACAGCAGGGCGGTGGTCCCCACCGCGGTCCAGGCGGGCCGGTGGTCGCCGAAGGACTCGCGGTGGATCGGCATGCTCAATCTCATCGGTCGGTTTCCTTTCGGCTTTCAGGGATTCAGTTGACGTAGCCCAGGGCTTCGAGCTGGGCCTCGAGGGCGCGGTCGACGGGCGCTTCCTCTTCGCCGGTCGCCACCAGGTCGCCGACCAGCCAGAGGGTGACGGTGGCGGCCGGCGGGGCGGAAGAGCCGCCGCGCGCCCACTGGCCGCCGGCCAGCGACCAGGTCTCCTCGCCCTCGAGCGCGGTGAGATCGAAGGTCTCGCCCAGCGCCGCCTCCGAGCCGTCCGGGTGGCGGGCCAGCAGGTCGAGATCGAGGTCCGGCTCCTTGATCTTCTCGAAGAGCAGGGTGAACGCCTGGCCCGGGGGCACCTCGAGGAGCGCCTCCCCGGCCTGCGACCAGCGCAGGCAGGGACAGCCCAGGTCGGTCGACTTGACGTTGGACTCGTTGACCAGCGACGACCGGATGCGACCCTCGAGCGTGAAGGGGCCGCGATTGTCGATCCGCAGCCTGAGCCCCGGAGCCTCCTCGTCCAGCACCCGCTCGACCTGCCGCCGCAGCGACTCGAGCTGCTCCGCCGGCGCCGGCTCGATCACCTCCTCGCCATCGGCCAGCCGGTAGAGCGCTTCGCGGCCCTGGAGCGGGGGCCAGGCGGTGTTGTTGAAGACGTACTTCTGCTCGTTGCGCAGCCGCAGCGAGATGCCGTGGTTCGAGCCGCTGGCGTAGGTCCAGGCCTCGAGCGAGCGCTCGGGCGGCTCGCCGTCGAGCAGCGGCGCCAGCGAGACGCCGTCCAGGTCCGCGGGGACCGGCAGGCCGGCCAGGTCCAGGATGGTGGGCGCCACGTCGATCAGCCGCACCTGGTGGGGGATCCGGAGTCCCGCTCCGCGACCGCCGGGGACCGCGATCACCAGCGGCACCTTGACGTTCTCCTCGTAGAGATAGAGGTGGCCGTCGAGACCGTGCTCGCCGAGCAGCTCCCCGTGGTCGGAGGTCAGGACCACCACGGTCCGCTCACCCAGGCCGCCGGCCTCGAGCTCGCGCCACAGCCGCGCCAGCTGGTCGTCGGCGTAGGCGATGCCGCTGTCGTAGAGCGCGCGGATCAGCTCGGCCGGCTCCAGCCCGTGCCGGCCCTGGTAGTCGAACGGCTTGGACTTGAGAAAGCCGTCTTCGACCACGCGCGGCGGCACGCGGGTGTTGACCGGCTCGACGGCCGGGACGCCGGTGAAGCGGCTGAAGTAGGGCTGGCGGGCGCGAAACGGCTGGTGGACCTCGTAGGTGTGCAGGAAGAGGAAGAACGGCTCGTCGCGATGCTCGCCGATCCAGGCCAGCGCCCGCTCGAGGCCGATGCGGAGCTCCCCTTCGCTGCTCTCGTCGCGCCGCTCCGCGTAGTAGGCGAAGCGGTCGAAGCCCCGGTCGAAGCCGAAGTGGGGGCGCAGATAGTCGCCGCCGGTGACGGCCAGCGTCCGGTAGCCGGCGCCCTGCAGGTGCTGGGACAGCACCGGTGGGGTGCCGGGAAGGCCGAGTCGCGGGCTCGGGTCGCCCTGGCGGTGGGCGTTGAGCCCGCTGAACAGCGACAGGTGGGAGGGCAGGGTCCAGGGCGCCGGGGCCACGGTGTTGAGGAACACCGCCGCCCGATCGGCCCAGGCGTCGAGGTTGGGCGTGGTCGGCCGGTCGTGGCCGTAGAGCGACATGCGGTCGGGGCGGAGGGTGTCGACCGAGATCAGGATGACGTTGGGCGGCCGCTCGCCGCGGGTGGCGGCGAAGACCTCGGGCATCCCCCAGTAGGGAAGACCGAGCGCCGGGTTGGGCACCACGTCGCTCTCGGTCTCCAACCGCAGGGTGACCCGGCGACCGGCGAACCGATCGAGGTCGGCCGCCACCGGGTGCCAGCGGTTCTGCTCCTCTTCGCGGGTGATCGCGGCCTCGAAGAGAGTGACCGGCCGGCGCTCCCGCTCGGTCGCCGTCACCCGGAAGCGGACCGGCAACGGGACCCCGCCCTGGGCGGCGTAGGCCAACCGCAGGCGGCTCCCCCGCGGCACCTCGAGCTCCCGCTCCAACGGGACGCCGGGCAAGGCGGGCAGGGCGCTGCGGAGCTCGTTGCCGACCACGACCCGGCAGCCCTCGCCGGCGGCCCGCGCCAGGGGCTCGGTGCTCAGCTCCCAGGCCAGGCCGGTCAACCGCTCGACGCCGATCGACTCGCCGGCCTGCTCGCGGACCAGCAGCGCGATCTTGGCGACCTCGCCCTGCCACCACGCCTCGTCCTTGAGCTCGAAGCGCAGCAGCCGGCGCGAGTCGTCGAGCCGCACCGACCGGCTCTCGGCGACCAGGCGGGTGCCGCCGAAGCCCCGCCGCGGGGGCGCCCAGAGCAGAAAGCCGTGGCCTTCGGCGCGTTCGTCGACGCCGTCGACGACCGCCTCGACCGTCAGCACCCCGCCGGCATCGAAGGCCAGACGCCGCGAGTGGATCACGGTCCTGACCGCCGGCGGCTCGGCGGGCTTTACGACCCGCTGCCAGCTCGCGGCCTCCGCGGGCTCGCCGGGGTGGAGATCGAACACCTCGCGCCGGACCACGGTCACCGGCAGTCCCGGGACGTCGAGATCGCTCGAGTAGCCCGCCACCTTCGACAGGGTGACCTCCCGCCCGGCCTCCACCACGATGCCGATCCCCACCCGGTCGATCTCGCCCCGCCACGCCGGATGCCGCTTGACCACCAGCTCGTAGGTGCGCCGCCCCTGCCAATCCTCGCCGCCCTCGGCGAGCACCCGGCGCTCGCCCGAGAAGCCCTCGCCACTCGCGGCCCAGAAAAAGGCCACCCGGCGCACTGCCGGTTGCAGACCTTCTTTGGCCAGCTCGATCTCCACCCGCTCGATCGCGGCGGCGTCGAGCTTGACCCGCCGCACCACGGCGACGTCCCCGCCGGGCGCCGACAGGCCCGCGCCCAGCTCGTTGGCGACGATCTTCTGGCCGTCCCGCCAGCCGCTCCACCGTGTCAGCTCCTCCCGGTCGCTCAGCGGCCAGTAGAACTCTTCGATCGTGCGGTCGAAGAGCGTCGCCGGCTCGGATTCGATCCACCGCCAGACCGGCCGCGGCCACGATTCGCGCGGCGAAGGACAACCCAATGCGCCGGCCGCCAGCCCGGCGATCAGCAGGGCCCTGGCCAGCAGGGGGTAGCGGGCGGCGACTCTCGAGGCCGCGGCGAAGTGCGTTCTTCTGAACAGAGCGGACTCCGCCGCGATAACTCGCCCGTTCCCAGTGCGCACGACGTCGGCGTCGATCGGTCGGCCGCTCAGCACCGACTGGCGGTGTCACAGCCCGGTTTCCAGGGGTCGGAGTCTAGCAGCGCCGTGGCGATGGCCGGCACTATGATCAGCCAGCCTGAACCGTTTCGAGACCCGTGCTGGAATCAATGGCCGGCGGCTCTTCGCTCTACCGCGTCGTCGAAGACACCGAGACCCGTCTCGTCCTGCGAGGGCGCAAACTCGGGCTCTGGCTGATGGCGCTGATCCTGGCGGCCTCAGGGCTGCCGGTGCTCTACGTCGGGATCTTCGAGCTCGGCCGCCGCCAGTGGATGCTGCGGGTCGTGGGCGTCAGCCTGGGGGCCTTTTTTCTGGTCTGCTGCCTGGCGACGTTGGTCCTCGCCATCCGCTACCGGGCGGGCATCGAGGTCGACCGCGAGGAGCGATCGATCCGTTTTCTTCGAAGACCGGACTCTCCCCCGACCGTGGTGCCTTACGGCGACGTCGCCGCGGTCGACCTGATCCCCGAACCACGTCCCGGCCTCGGCGGGCGGCGACTGACCGAATACCGGCTGGTGCTCCGACGGGCCGACGGCGACGAGCTGCTGATCGACCGCTCGACCGAGCGAGAGCCGATGGCGGCCCTGGCCGGCAAGCTCGCCGATCTTCTGGCCACCGACCCGCGGCGACCGGCGGCCGCCGGCCAGGGCGCCGGGCGGCGCTTCGTGGCGACCGCGGCCCAGGCCGGCCCGCCACCGGGCATCGAGATCACCAGCGACGGCCGCGGCAGCTCCTACCGGTGGGCCCTGCTCCCCAGGTCCCCCTTCTGGGCCTTCTTCTGGGGGTTCCTGACCCTCTTCTTCGGCGCCATCGCTCTCGCCTTTGCGGCCGGCACGCTGATCGAGCTGCGCCGCGAGCCCCCGGTGGTGGCGGCGGCGTTCCTCGCTCTCGGCGGACTGCTTCTCGCCTGGATGTATCTTCTCAGCCGTCCGCGACGCCGCCAAGGACCGCTGTGGGCCGTGGCCGCGGTCGGCGCCGTGATGCTGGCCAACCTGCTGCTGGGCGTCAGCGGCTTCATCTTCCTGGGATCGGTGGCGGCCTTCTTCGGGTTTCTGTTCGCTCTCTGTGCGTTCGTCCTGCTGGGTCGGGGCCAACTGCGCGTCAGCCCCGCCGGACTGGAGTCCGAGGAGCGGGTCCTGGGGCTCGCGCTGCCCTGGCGGCAACGCTCGCTGGCGGCCGACGAGCTGGCCCGCTTCCGGATCAAGGATCCCATCCGCGGCGGCGGGGCCATCCAGGTGGTCCCGCGACGGGGCAGGCCCTTCACCCTGATGATCCCGCAGGGCCGGGGCGCCTTTTCGCGCCGCGACCTCGAATGGCTCCGCCGCCGCTGGCTGCGCGAGCTCGGCCGGGAAGAGGCGACCGGCTGAGGCCGGGGAGCCCTCAGCCTCCGGCACCCGGGGCGTCGCGCTCGGCGAGGCGCTTGAGGTTGAGGAGCTGGCGGCGCATCATCAACAGGTCGCCCCAGGGGAGCAGGTGGCGCACCGGGCGCGCGCGCCGGGCGGTAGAGTGGCAAACGAGGAGCTTGACGAGCAGGCGGCAGGAGGCCCGCGGTCCGAGCGGGCGGACCAGGTAGGTGGCGGCGATCCGCCCGAAGAGGGTCTCGGCGCGCCCCGGGAAGGTGCGGATGGTGAGGTGGACGTCGCGCTCGAACTCCACCAGCTCGAAGATCGTCATCACGGTCTGGCCGACCTCGAGCCGCTCGAGACCGGGGGTGAGCCGGAGCGGGCTGCGCCGGCCCCAGTTGTCGATCCAGTCGTAGCTGTAGGGCGCGGCCCGGAGCTGACAGAGCCAGCGGAAGAGGACCGCCGGCTCGGCGACGACGTCGACGCCCCTGAAGAGCGCCATCTCGGCGCCGTCCAGGTGGCGATCACAGGGAAACGCCAGCCCGCGCTCCTCGGCGGTCGTCCCCCAGGTCGCGCTGACGCTCACCGGGCGCGGAGCCGCGGACGCGGTGGAGAGGCCCCGGTGCCGACCCGAAAGGGCGGCCTTGCGAGGCTCAAGCACCACGTCCCGGTGCGCAGGCCGGGCGAACGCCTCAGCGCGCCGCCTTGAGCGCCTGGTACAGCTCGATCAGATCGCGCGCGCGCTGGTAGCGCGGATCGGCGGCCGCCAGCTCGTCGAGGGTGCCGCGATAGCGCAGCCGCGAGCGCGAGCGCACCCGGATCAGCCCGCCGTCGCGGTTGCTGTAGTTGAGGAAGCAGCTGCCGTTGGGGCCGCTGAACTTGCTCACTATGACGTCGATCACCACTCCTGGCAGCACGCCAATGGTCACGGTCTCGAAGCGTGACTCGGTCGCGACGCCGAGACCGACGAGATCGCCGCTGGCGCCGTCGAGCAGGAAGATGTCGTTGTCCGCCCCCGCCTTTGCCCACATCAGGGTGACGTCGAAGGCGCCGCTGTGGTCGGCCAGGATGCTGAACACCCGGCCGCCCGCGTTGCAGCTGGTCTTTAGCGAGTTGGCCGAAGCCCCCGCCGCCAGCACCAGCGACAGTCCGATCGCCAGCACGACGGCCCTTCTCAGCGTGCGATTCATTCCCGTCCTCCTTTCGCCGGCCACGCTCGCGCTGCGCTCAGGCGGCGGCAGCCCACCCCGCGCTCCGCCTCAGGCGGCGCGGGAGCAGCCGGACCGCGCGCGATCGCGCCAGTTCATCAAGGGTGAATCCCAGCCCCGGAGTGTACACCCGGCGGCCAGGGTCGGCCCTGCCCCGAGGGGTAGGTCGACCCGCCGGCTACGCCAGCGCCCGGGCGATCGACTCGGTGTAGGGCGGCCGCAGCACGCCGGCGTCGGTGATGATGGCGGTCACCAGCTCGTGGGGGGTGACGTCGAAGGCGAAGTTGGCGGCCGGCGCCTCCTCGGGGGCGATGCGGGTGCCGAAGACGTCGGTCACCTCGCCCCCCTCGCGCTCCTCGATGGGGATCTCGTTGCCGGTCGGGGTGTGGGGGTCGATGGTGGACAGCGGCGCCGCCACGTAGAAGGGCACGCCGTGCCGGTGGGCCAAAACCGCCACCGTGTAGGTGCCGATCTTGTTGGCGACGTCGCCGTTGGCGGCGATGCGGTCGGCGCCCAGCACCACCCGGTCGACCAGCCGGCGCGACATCAGGCTGCCGACGCTGGAGTCGGTGACCAGCCGGTAGGGGATGCCGAGTCGACCCAGCTCCCAGGCGGTGAGCCGCGCCCCCTGGAGCAGCGGCCGGGTCTCGTCCACCCACACCTGCGCCAGCTTGCCGGCGGCGAAGCAGGACTGGATCACCCCCAGGGCGGTGCCGTAGCCGGCGGTGGCCAGGGCGCCGGTGTTGCAGTGGGTCAGTACCCGGTCGCCGGCCGCGAACAGCTCGGCGCCGTAGGCCCCGATCCGCCGGTTGGCGGCGACGTCGGCGGCGTGGAGGCCGTGGGCCCAGTCGAGGAGCGCCGAGATCGCCGCCTCGCGCCCTTTGTCGGCGTGCTCCTCGAACACCCGGCGCCCCTTCTCGAGCGCCCAGCGCAGGTTGACCGCGGTGGGACGGGTCGAGCCCAGCAGCTCGGAGACCTCGTCGAAGCGGCGGCGCAGCTCGGCCTCGGGCGGCGCCGAGCGCAGCCCGACCACCAGGCCGTAGGCGGCGGCCACCCCGATCGCCGGGGCGCCGCGCACCGCCAGGCGGCGGATGGCGTCGGCCACCAGCTCGGGGGTCCGGCAGTCGAGCCAGACCTCCTGGCGGGGCAGCAGGGTCTGGTCGAGCAGCTCGAGGCCGTCGCGCCAGCGGATCGGCGAGAAGGTCTCCGGCGCGTCGGTGGCGGCCGCGGGGGCCGCTTCGGGGTCTGTCGGTTGCGCGCTCATCGGGCGATTCTAGTCGACCGTGACGGACGAGCGGTCCGTGGAAGATGGGGTCCTCGCTTCGCGGTCGAGCCGCGGCGACGCCGGCTGGCCGGTCGGCTCGCTGGGATATCCTGCGGCCCGTTCGAGCCACTTCCCGAGAGGCGACCGATGAAAGGCGACACCAAGGACCGCGGCTTCTCGACCCGGGCCGTCCACGCCGGCCAGCCACCGGACCCGGTCACCGGCTCGGTGACGATGCCGATCTACCAGACCGCCACCTACGTGCACGACGAGCTGGGGGTGCACAAGGGCTACGAGTACGCCCGCGTCCAGAACCCCACCCGCGCGGCGCTCGAGGCCAACGTCGCGGCGCTCGAGTCGGGCCTCGCCGGGCACGCCTTCGCCTCCGGGATGGCGGCGATATCGACGCTGCTCACCCTGGTCAAGGCCGGCGAGCACGTGGTCTGCTCGCGCAACGTCTACGGCGGCACCTACCGGCTGTTCAGCCAGGTGCTCGAGCGCTACGACCTGCGTTTCAGCTGGGTGGACTCGACGCGGCTGGAGGCGGTCCGCGAGGCGATGACCCCCGAGACCCGGATGGTCTACGTCGAGACCCCAACCAACCCGATGATGGAGGTCACCGACATCGCCGGCGCCGCCGAGATCGCCCACGGCAAGACGGCGCTGCTGGTGGTCGACAACACCTTCCTCTCGCCGCGCTTCCAGCGTCCGCTCGAACTGGGGGCCGACGTGGTGGTGCACTCGACCACCAAGTTCCTGAACGGCCACAGCGACTCGATCGGCGGCGTGCTGGTCTCCTCGCGACCCGCCGAGGCCGAGTGGTTCGCCTTCGTCCAGAAATCGGCCGGCGGCATCCTGTCGCCCTTCGACAGCTTCCTGGTGCTGAGGGGGTTGAAGACCCTGGCGGTGAGGATGGACGCCCACGAGGCCAACGGCCGCGCGGTGGCCGAGTTCCTGGCCGGCCACCCCAAGGTCGAGCGGGTGCTCTACCCCGGGCTCGCCGACCACCCCGGCCACGAGGTCCACAAACGCCAGGCCAGCGGCTTCGGCGCCCTCATCACCTTCGACCTCGGCAGCTACGGTGCGGCCAAGAAGCTGCTCGACCGGCTCGAGGTGATGAGCCTCGCCGAGAGCCTGGGCGGGGTCGAGACCCTGATCTCCCACCCCGCTTCGATGACCCACGCCTCGGTGCCGGCCGACAAGCGCGCCGAGCTGGGCATCACCGACGGCATGATCCGCGTCTCCGTCGGCATCGAAGACCGCGCCGACCTCATCGCCGACCTCGAGCAGGCCCTCGCGGCGGTCTGAGGGCCGCAGCAGCCCGTCCTAGTTCCCGAGGTAGCCGAGGGCCTCGAGCATCTCCTTGACCTCGGGGGCGTGCTCTTCGCGCTGGCGGCTGGCGAGGGCGCGCTCGAGGGCGGCGCGCGCTTCGGGGTAGCGCTTGTTGAGGCGGGTCAGCTCGGCGGGCAGGTCGGCGTCGTCCGCGTTGCGCAGCCGCACGAGCTTGCTCTCCTCCCAGGGGTCGGCGAGCAGCTCGAAGCCGCCCGAGTGGCCCTGGAGCTGCCAGAGCAGCTTATACGGCCAGCGATAGCCGGCCACCGCGGTGATGCGGCCGCGGGCGCCGCGCACCCCGTAGGCCCACCACTCCTCGCGCCCGGCGCAGCCGGCGCCCGTCCAGCAGCCGTTCTGCGGTCGGCCGCTCATCGACCCGGGGACGGCGAGCCCGAGGTGGGCGAGGACGGTCGGGGCGAGGTCCTCGAGCAGCACCGGCGCCGACCCCAGCCGGCGGCCGGCCGGGACGCCCGGGCCGGCCATCAGCCACATGACCCGCAGCTGGTCCTCCTGGGCGTTGCTGGCGTGACCGATGGAGCGATGGCGGAAGAGGCCCTCGCCGTGGTCGGAGGCCACCACCCAGAGGGTGTCCCCGGCGATGCCCATCCGCTCGAACAGCGCCCGCAGCTCGCCGAAGTGCTGGTCGGCCCAGGCCACCAGGCGGTCGTAGGCGGGGAGGACCTGCGCCGGCGGCGCATGCCGCAGGTAGCCGGTGAACCCGATGGCCAGCTCGGCCGCCGCGTCGGTGCGGTTGACGAGCTCCACGGTCCAGGGGGCGCCGAGCGCGACCTCCTCGGGGACGCTCGCCCCGCCCTCCAGGAACGGCGCCAGCGCCGCGGGCTCGCGAAGGCGCAGGATCAGCGCGGTCGACGGCCGGTCGTCCGGGTGGGGCTCGCGCAGCGGCCGCCAGACCAGGCGGTGGCGGCCGGGCTCGAGCACCAGCGTCGCCCGGCTGCGCTCCTTGGCGGCCAGCGTCCACTCGCCGACCGGCGAGCCGTCGAGCTCGAGCCGCAGGTCGGGCGGCGCGTCCCGGGTGACGTAGGGCTCGTGCGGGTCGGAGAAGTGGACCCAGAGCAGGAAGCGCTCGGTCGCCTCCTCCTCGATCCAGCGACGAGCGGCCGGCAGCACCTCGTCGGCCCGGCGGTACCAGCGCGACGCCTCCGGCCCCACGCCTTCAGCGTCATAGTGCTCGAAGCCCTGGGTCAGGTTGGCGTTGGGTCCCAGCACGCCCAGGGAGACGAAGGCCGCGGTGCGGTAGCCGTGCCGCCCGAGGATCTCGGCCAGGGTCTCGGCCGGCGCCGCCAGCCGGTCGCCGTTGTCCATCACCGCCAGCTCGGTCGGCGGCCGGCCGGTGAGCATCGAGGCGTGGCTGGGCACGGTCAGCGGTACCCGGGTGTAGGCGTGCTCGAAGACCACGCCCCCGGCCGCCAGTCGGTCGAGATGGGGGGTGTGGTCGACGGCCGGGTTGTAGGGACCGGAGTGATCGACGTGGAGGGTGTCGAAGGTCACCAGCACCACGCGTCGCACCGGCGGCGCGGCGGGATCGCCCGGCCGGTCGCCGGCGCCCGGCGGCTCGCCGCCGCAGCCGGCGAGCACCGCCGCGGCGAGTACCGCGAGGAGGAGCACCGCCCGGAGGCCGGTAGCCGGAGCGTCGCCTGGGGTGCAGGAGGCGGCTCCGGCCGGTGCGCGGACGGGCCCTGCGGCCGCCGGCGGCCGCAACGGCAAGAGACGAACCACGGAAGGAAAACCGGAACCGGCGCGGGCGCGCCGGGCGTCAGCCGACCGGCTCAGGCCGGGAACGGCCGGGCTCGGCGCTGCCGGCGGAGGAGCCTTCCGATCGCCCCACGCAACCAGCGATCCAGGACAGGAACGAAGCCTCCCCGCGGCCGATGTTGAAAGCGAGGATCTCGGGCAGCTCGTAGGAGTGCAGCTCCTGGATCGCCGCCTCGACCCGCTCGTACTCGTCCTCCATCGTCTTGATCACCAGCAGGTACTCGCTGTCGCTGCAGACCTTGCCCTGCCAGCGGTAGATCGAGCGCTGCACCGGGACGATGTTGACGCAGCAGGAGTGGCGGCGCTCCACCAGCTCCTCGGCGATGGTGTTGGCCTCTTCCTCGGTGCCGACGGTGGTGACGACGACGATAGCGCCCACAAGGAGGGGACACTACTGCACCCGGCGCGGGCGCGTCAACGCGCGACGGCGACCTTCGGGCTGGCCGACCGCGCGCGCGCCGGCTGGCCGCCGGGCGGCGCCGCAGCTCGGTCCTCGAGAGCGCCGCGAGCACCGGCGGCCTCAGCGCCAGACCTCGGTCTCGGGCTCGTAGGTCAGGACCCGCACCTTGCCGGTGCGGCCGAAAAGGCGGACCACGCTCAGGTGATAGATGCCGTCGGTGAGGTACAGCGAGCCCGGCGTCGAACCGCCGAGCGGATCGAAGGAGGCGATGTCGGAACGGTTGAAGCGCACCGGATCGTCGAGCCGGTCGAGCCGCCGGCCGGGATCACCGGGATCGCGGGGCGGGGGGCCGGGGGGGAAGCCGAGGCGCACCTGGCCGCCGAGGTGGACCAGGGTCCGGGGCGGTCCGATCGGCGGATCCACGCCGCGGCGGATGTCCGCCGTGCGAACCCCGTCGCCATCGCCGTCACGATGGAGCTGGAAGCTGGGGCGGCCCTCGCCGGGCACCCAGAACTTGACTCCCACCCGGGCGTTGTGACGGATGGCGTAGGAGCGGGCGCTGCGCAGGACGCCGACCAGCTCGCCGGCCGCCAGCCGCACCCGCCGGGCGCGCGTGGCGCGCAGCACGTCGGGAAGGCCGAGGGCGGCGATCAGCCCGAGGACGGCCAGCATCACCAGCAGCTCGTAGAGCTGGAAGCCCGCCCGGGCACGGTGCGCCGTCGACCGCTGGTCGGCTCGTCGTGCCGTCGGTGATCTGCGCATCGGCGTCGGTTCCCGAAGGTCGGGGAGCCGGGCGGGGCGGAAGGCCGCCCCGCCCCGGCTCGCCGCGGCTCACTCGCCGCTGCTCGGCTCCTGGCGCGGCGGACGCACCTTCTCGTCGAGGGTGGTCTCGCCTTCGAGGGCGACGTACGGCTTCATCAGCTCGAAGGTCTTCTGGCCGATGCCGCGCACCAGCATCAGATCTTCGGCCGCCTTGAAGCCGCCGTTCGCCTCCCGGAAGTCGATGATCCGCTGCGCCACGGCCTCGCCCACCCGAGGCAGCAGCGCCAACTGCTCGGCACCGGCGGTGTTGACGTTGACGACGCCGTCGGCCGCCGCCGCGCCGGCGGGCAGGGCCGCGATGGCGAGGGCCACGAGGACGAGGCTGAGGATCCACTTCTGCGAGTGCTGCATGTCTTTCTCCTTTTGCTGTTGTCGTTCTCTGGTTCGTTTCGATCTCGAGCGGCGGGGCGACGCGCCCCGCGCTCCCTACCGTTTGCCTTGGCTTTCGTCGAATCTGCCGTTGCGCACCTCCTTCTCCGGTTGGTTCGTCGGACGGAGGTGCCCCCACTCAAGCCCCTTGCCATCTTCCGGAAACGAAGATAAGTCGCTTAGTTCCAGTTATTTAGGTGGTCCTGGTTCGCCGGGCGGAGACGCCGCGCCCGTCAAGCGTTTGAGCGCTCGGCGGAACCACGGACCGCGCGGCCCTGCCCGGCATTGGCCATCCGCCGTCGGACCGGGACGTAAAACGATCTGGACGCCGGCGCAATCGTTTGCGCCACCGGACGAGTGAAGCCAGGCGGTCTGCGGTGGGAGTCGGGCGGCCGGGCC
>JBFGCA010000097.1:0-19056 GCA_041567315.1 Thermoanaerobaculia bacterium
TCACACCGAGAGCGGCGAAGCGCCCGCTGGGCAAGGCGCGACGATTGAGCGTATCGGGCTATACGTGACCGAGGAGCAACGCCGCCCAGCGGGATGCAGCGCCGCTCGAATGTAAAGGAACTTACCGCACGGGACACTAGATCTGCCGGGCGGCTACCCGAGGTAGCGCTTGCGCAGGACCTGCAGGTGGTGGGCGGCGTGGCCGGCGAGGATCCAGGCCACCGCGCGCACCGTGAACGGCAGGTTGTTGGCGGTGCCGCGCCGCCCCCAGGCCTCTTCGCCCAGGCCGGCGAAAAAGACGACGTTTGCCCGACGCACGGCCGCGAACTCCTCGATCAGGCCGGCCAGCGGGCGGGCGTCGAACTCCCCGGTCCGGACGTAGTCGTCCTGCTCGAAGCCGGGAAGCGATTGGCGCTCGCCGCGGGCGAAGGCGAGCGCCCGGACCGCGAAGATGCGCTCGGTGTCGATGACGTGCCCGAGCACCTCCTTGACGCTCCACTTGCCCGGCGCGTAACGCCTGGCGCCGTCGCTTTCGGCGAGACCGGCCAGCAGCTCGACCACCTCCTCGCCCTGCCGCTCCAGGGTCTCCAACACGTCGCCGTCGGGCACCTGGCCGACGTAGCCGGCGTAGTAGTCGCCGTACTCCTCGGCGGTCGGACGCTGGCGGCTCGGCTCGCTCATTCGGTCAGAGGCGCTCGCCGTACTTGTCGAAGTGCAGATCGCGGGCCTGCTGGATCCAGCGATCGCGGACGATGCGCTCGGGGAAGGTCCCGAGGCTCGACGCTACCAGCACCATCCGCGTCCAGTCGAGCCTGGCGATCTGCCGGTAGCTGACGATGCCGATCTGGCGGAGGGCTTTGCGGTACACGGGGCCGATGCCACGGATCAGCTCGAGGTCGTCGTCGTCGGCTTCCCCGGCGGCCGCGTCGGGTGTGAGGTGGGCCTCGGCCAGGGCGTCGCGCGGCTCGCCGTGGGCGCGCAGCACGCGGTTGCGGCCCGCCTTCTTGGCGGCGTAGAGGGCGGCGTCGGCCGCCGCGATCAGCTCGGAGGCAGCGGTGGCGTTGACCGGAGACGAGGCGACTCCGCCGCTGATCGTCACCCGCCCCAGAGGCTGGGTGCCGGCGAGCGGGAAGTCCTGCTCCTCGATCAGCCGGCGGAGCTTCTCGGCGACCACCATCGCCTGCGCCGCCGGCCGCTCGGGCAGGATGAGCAGGAACTCCTCGCCCCCGAACCGCCCGAAGACGTCGTCGGAGCGCACCTCTTCTGCGACCAGACTGGCCAGCACCTGCAGCAGGCGGTCGCCGGCGAGATGCCCGTGGGTGTCGTTGTAGTTCTTGAAGTGGTCGAGGTCGAAGAGGAAGATCGACAGCTCGACGACCTGATGGCCGGCCGGTTCCAGCAGCCGGCCCAACCTGAAGTTCAAGGCTCCCTTGTTGTAGATCCCGGTCAAGGCGTCGGTGTCGGCAGCCGATCGAACCTGGCTGAGCGCCACCGCGTTGCTGAGCGCCAGGGCGCCGGTCTGGGCGATCAGCTCGACCAGGTACTTGGCGCGCGCCCGGCTTCGCCGTGGTGCCGCCAGCGCAACGACGCCCAGGACCTGCTCGCCGCTGGCCATCGGAGCCGCCAGCTCGACGCGGAAGCCGGGCAGCGTCTCCCGATTCCCTGCGTCGCCCACCGATGGCGTGCGATCCAGCTCCCGGCGGTCCATCGCCCGCCGCGTCCGCGCCACGTACCCCAGGTCGCCAGCTTCGAGGGGCAGCACGGTCCCGGTGTTGACCAGCTTGCCACGGGAAGCGGCGACGATCAGCTGCTTGTCGCGATCTGGATCCGACAGCACGCGCTTGCGACGGATCAGGACCACGGCCTCCTCCGGATCGAAGGCGCGGATCACGAACTCCTGGATCGCCTCGGGAATCTGGCGGACGGTGAGCTGCCCGTGGAGCACCCGCAGGAAGCGGGGGAACTCGCGGGTGAACCAGCTGAAGAACCTCCGCTCCTCGGTGAGCCGGTCGAGCTTGACCCGCAGCGCGTCCATCTCTTCGAGCCGGCGCCCGAGGTCGCGAAGCCGCGACCTTGCCCGCGCCAGCCCGACGCCCAGCAGGGTCACCAGGACCAGCGAGATTCCCGCCAGACCGAAGAGCAGCAGGTGCGGCTCGTCCGGCATGGCGGGATGATAGCTTCCGGGCTGACCGGGCCGTGTACCGAGCCGGTGCGGCGCGCCGAGCCGAGCCGGCGATCCCCTCCGCGACCGGCCTGAGCTTTGCTTGCCGAGAATGTCGAGGGTGGGGAGTCGGATGGTCGCAAATGCCAGGCTCTTGTTGGCGCTGGCGTTGCTGGCCGCGCTGGTCTTCGGTCCTGATGCGGGCTCGGTCCGGATCGGGCTGGCGATCGCGCTGGCGGTCGTCGTGGCGGCCGGCTGGGTGCTGGACCAGCGCAGCCGGGCGGCACCCGGCCCAGACGCCGCGGTGTCGCCGCCGGCGGGTGGGGCGCCGCCGGCGACGCTCCACGACCCGCTGACCCGTCTGCCGGGCCGGCAGCTGCTGCACGAGCTGCTGAGCAAGCAGCTGGCGCAGGCGCGGCGCAGCCGCGACCTGATCGGGGTGTTGGTCTGCGACCTCGATCGCTTCAAGGCGCTCAACGACAGCCGCGGCCAGGCGGCCGGCGACGAGCTGCTGGCGGGGGTCGCCTCGCGGCTGGCGGCGGAGGTGCGGGAGGCCGACCTACTGGGCCGCACCGGCGGCGACGAGTTCACGCTGGTGGTCACGCGGGCGCGGCAGCCCGAGGACGTGATGCAGGTGGCGCAGCGCGTGCTGGCCTGCTTCGAGGAGGCGTTCACCGCCGCCGGCCGCGAGACCCTGGTCTCGACCAGCCTGGGCGTCAGTCTGTTCCCGGCCGACGGCGAGCAGGCCGGGGAGCTGCTGGGCAACGCCGAGGTGGCGCTGCGCCAGGCCAAGGCACGGGGCGGCAACTGCCTGCAGCTCTTCACCGCGGCGATGAACCGCCGCGCGCACGAGCGCACCGAGCTGGGCCAGGAGCTGCGCTACGCGCTGCGGCGGCGCCAGCTGGTGCCCCACTTCCAGCCCCAGGTGGCGCTGGCCGACGGGCGGATCACCGGCATGGAGGCGCTGGTGCGCTGGCCGCACCCCGAGCGCGGGCTGCTGTCGGCGGGCGCCTTCATCGCGCTGGCCGAGGAGAGCGGGCTGATGCCCGACCTCGGCGCTTGGCTGATCGGCGAGATCTGCCGCTGCAACGCCGGCTGGCGCGACCGGGGTCTGCCGGCGGTCCCGGTGTCGGTCAACGTCTCGATCCGCCAGTTCCAGGGCGGGGACGTGGCGGCGGTGGTGGCGGAGGCGCTGGCCGCCAGCGGGCTGCCGCCCGAGCTGCTGCACCTCGAGATCACCGAGAGCATCGCCATGCTCGACGCCGAGCGGATGTCGAAAGCGCTCGCCCGGCTGCGCGAGATGGGCGTCAAGATCCACCTCGACGACTTCGGGACCGGCTACTCGTCGCTGAGCTATCTGCTGCACTACCCGGTTGACGTCCTCAAGATCGACCGCTCGTTCGTGGCCGGGGTGCCGGCCAGCGAGGAGAGCGCGATGATCGTCCGGTTGACCCTGGCGCTGGGCCGCCGCCTGGGTCTGGGGGTGATCGCCGAGGGCGTCGAGACCGCCGCCCAGCTCGCCTTCCTGCGCGACGAGGGCTGCCCGACCGCCCAGGGGTTCCTGCTCGGCCGCCCGCTGCCGCCGGTCGAGTTCGAGAAGCTGCTGGCGGCCGGCGCCGTCGCCCTGGAGCCGCCCCCGGCCGGCGGCGGACGGCCGGCGAAGCACTGAGGACCGGCGGCCTCCCGCCCATCGCCAGCACTCCGAGGCGCAGATCGGTGGCCGCTAGGCGTCGGCGCGGACGATCCGCGGGGCGGCGTAGGAGGCCAGCGCCATCACCGTCAGCGCGATGTTGAGGGTGATGGGGGCGGGGATGACGCTGGCGTCGCAGATCCAGGCGTTGTCGAAGCCGTAGACCTTGAGATCGCCGTCGACCACTCCGGCGTGGGGGCGCGGGCCGATCACGTTGCCGCCTTGCAGGTGGCCCGAGATCAGGGTGATGAAATCGGCCGGCCCGAGCCCGGCGAAGTAGCGCTCGAGGTCGCCGTCGGGCGCCAGCGGCGCGGCGTCGAAGCGGTTGAGCCACACCTCCTCGGCGCCCTGCTCGAACATCGCCCGGGCGGTCAGCGCCAGCCCCTTCTGGAAGCGGATCCAGTCGCGCTCGATGAGCTTGAAGTCGATCACGAAGCCGCTCTCGCCGAGCAGGCCGCGCTTGATCTGGCCGTAGCCCGTCGAGTCGGCGATCACCACCGCGAAGGCCACCCGGTCGAGCTTGCGGACCCGCTGCTGGAAGGCCTCGCCCCAGAACGGCAGGCTCTGACCGATGGCGCCGGGCGGTGCGAAGGTGGTCTCGATCAGCAGCCGCTCCTCGGGCACCTCCAGGGCGTAGGCGATGGGCTGGCTGCTGAAGCCGCCCTGGGGCTCGGGGAACACGCCGACCAGCTGGATCCCGAGGTTGGCGCTGAACCGCTTGCCCACCGTCCGCACGCCGGCGGCGGCGCCGGTGAAGCCGCTCCGCCACAGCAGCTTGGAGGCCGCGTAGGCGCCCGGCGCGATGACGCAGCGGTCGGTCTCGATGCGCACCGGCTTGCCGTCGCGATCCACCACCCACACCGCCGCCACGCGGTGGCGGGCCAGGCGGCCCGGGGCCAGCTCGAGGCGCACCGCCTTGGCCTCGGGGACCAGCAGACCACCGGCGGCGACGAAGTCGGGGACCGCCGTCTCCAGCATCGAGCGGCTGGCCGAGTAGGGGCAGCCGTAAAAGCACCGCCCGCAGCCGACGCAGCGGTCGACGGCGGTGGGGGAGGCGAAGACCGGCCCCCGGCCGAGCGCCTCGAGGCCGGCCTTGACGGTCCGCGCGCTGCGACTCATCACCTCGTCCTCGACCGGCCCGACGTCGAGCCGCTCGAGCCAGGGGTCGTAGCACGAGTGGAGCTCCTCCCAGTCGAGCTCGACTCCCAGCGCCCGCCAGCGCTCGACCAGGTTCTCCCGCCACCAGAAGCCCTCGGGCTTGAACGCCACCGTGTGGTAGACGACGGTGGAGCCGCCCACCGCCCGCCCCTGGACGAACATGGTCTGCATGTCCTCGGAGAGGGTGACGCCGGCGTTCATGTAGAGCCCCGCCGAGGCGTCGAGGAAGTGCCGCGGGAAGCGGTTGCTGGCCGGTAGGGGGCCGGCCTCGAGCAGCACCACGCGGGCTCCGGGGTCGAGCTCGGCGATGCGCTGTGCCGCCACCGCGCCTCCCGCCCCCGAGCCGATGACGGTGTAGGTGGTGCGGCCGGCCGGTTTGGTCGCCACCTGCCGCGGAGTCGCCGCCCGCTCCCGCAGCAACAGCAGCGACGGCGAGATCGGCGGGCTCTCCAGATCCGGGCCGCTCGGCGGGTCGAAGCTGCGGTGCACGAAGGGCCGGTAGCCGAGCGCCTCCCAGAGCTGCGGCTGGTCGAGATAGGCGGAGCTCAGCGCCCATTTGAACGAGGTGAGGCTGGCAATGGTCTTGACCAGGTCGTCGGCCTGCGCCGGTGCCTGTGCGATCAGCCGCCGGTACATGGTCTCCACCATGCGGGTCCGGCCCGGCGGTCTGCGGATCACGAAGAGGATCCGCAGGAAGAAGCTCTTGAGGCCGTACCAGACCTGCACCAGCACCCGCCCCACGGCCGAGCGCGGCAGCGTCCGCGGCACGTAGAGCGGCAGCACCACGAGGCCCATCGTGATGAAGCTGGAGACCGCCGGCGTGACCTGGCGCAGGAAGCGGTCGAAGCGGGCCCAGACCTCGCGCCCGCGGACCTCGAACGGCCCCTCGCCGTACCCCAGCACGGTCTCGGCAAAGGCGGCCACGAACGGCCGGTTGACCTTCCAATAGACGCGTAGAAGGAGATGGACGAGCCGGCCGAGCATCTGGGGCGTCTCTCGGGATCGGGAGCTGCGGACTGCTTAGCAACCGGTCGGCCCCGGCGCCATACCCCGCCGGGTGGAGGGTGACTACCCGCCGGGGCTGGCGGTCGACGGGCGCCGGGCGCGTCGACGAAGCCGGCCAGGAAGCGGTGATAATGCGCCGGTGGATCGGCGCGCCAGCCAGGAGCCGAGTGGCAGGAGGGCCAGCAGCTCGTGGTGGAAGTCCGCCCGGCCGTCTGGCGCCGGGGCAGAGCCGTCACCACAGGTTGCTCCAGGCCGCCGGCTGCGCTGGCCGCTGGCGGCCGGGCTGCTGGCGTTGGCGGTGGCGGTGGTGCCGCGTCCGCCGGCGGCCCCGGCCCTTCCCGCGCCGCCCGCCCTCCCGACCGCCGAGCGCATCCCGCCCCGGCCGGCCGGCGCGCTCGGCGGCGCCGAGTTCGCCCGGCGCACCGCCGCCGAGAGCGGGCGCCGCCGCCAGGCGCTGGCGGTCCGCGAGCTGGTCTCCGGCAACCTGCCCCACTTTCTCCGCCAGCTCAAGCCGGTGCGGCTGAGTCACGCGCCGGCCGGGGGCGGCGCACCGCTCGAGGCCACGGTGTGGGTGATGCCCGACTACCTGGCGATCGGCTCCGACGACGACTTCCTGCGCATTCCGCTGACCTATCCCTCGGCGGTGACCGTTGCGGCGCGGCTGGGCTTCGTGCTGCCCACCCGCAAGATCGTCGACGCCGTCTACGAGCAGGCGGAGGTGCGGCTGGCGCCGGTGCCGATGACCCCCGGGCGCCGCATGCGCTCGACGGCCTACTTCGTCGAGCACCAGAAGACCATCGAGCGGCAGCGGGGCGACCGGCCGCTCGGGCTGCTGGTGGCCGGCCACAAGAAGGACGTCGTCGTCACCAACCGGCTCTTCCGCACCCGCGGCCGGATCGCCATCTACGGTTGGCACCGTGCCCCCGGGCGGCCGATCCAGCCGCTCAGCACCGTCCACGGCGGGCGCTACGCCGACTACAGCCACGGCCTGCGGCTGGTCCACCCCGAGGTCCTGGTGGCGGGGGAGCCGCGCCGGCTGGTCGACCTGCTCGAGGACCGGGCGTCGGCTCCGCTCTTCAGCTACGAGGGAGTCATCCGCGGCGTCGGCCGGCTGCTCGATCCGCGGGCGGTGGCCGAGGCCAATCCCTAGTGGCCACTGGCCCTGGCCGGGGCGGCTAGTGGAACCCTAGCGGAACGGCCAGCGCTCGCTGCAGACGGTCCGCCCGGGAGGGCCGACGCCGGCGACCTCCTCGCCGCCGGCCGCGGACTCCGCCGTCGCCGCGGCGGCCGGCTCCACCGTCTTGCAGCAGCGAAAACCCAGGTGGTAGTTGTGGTGGCTGGCGGCGTCCATCACCCGGCTGCCGTGCCAGTAGGGGGCGCGCCACCGGCACCAGTCCTCGTGGGCGTGGTAGGTGTCGAAGATGAACCAGCTGCCCTTCATCTCGGTCACCCCCAGCTCGCGGCTGCCGCGGCTCGACATCTGGTCCTCGGCCAGCGGCAGGCTCATGTGCTCGGCGGCATTGCCGTGGAGGTCGTAGACCCCGAGGGCGCTGCGGCAGTCGGGGAACATGCCGGTGGGGTAGGTGTTGGAGCCGCACTGGCTCCAGCCGCCGCCCTCACAGCGCGGGCTCTTGCGGCTGGCGGCGGCGCAGACGCCGCGCCGGTACTCGGGCCCGTAGCTCCAGGTCTTGGACGGTCCGTGGGCCGCGTTGTGGGCGCTCCGCATGCGAGACACGGCGGTGTTGGCAGGCACCCCGCGCGCCAGGTCGAAGCGGTAGTCGGGCGGGGTCAGGCGGCCGGCGCAGGCGCTCTCCCACTCGTGGGCGTCGCACAGCCGCTTGCCGAGCGCCTGGCACAGCTCGGCCGCCTCGCGGGCCCGCACCCAGACCACCGGATAGGCGCAGGGGACGTCGGGGAACTCGAACTGGTCGATGCAGGCGGTGGCCTGCTCGGCGGTCTCGCTCTCGGGGTCGAAGAGCGGCGCCATGTACGGCCCGCCGCAGATCCGCTCGAAGCGCGGGTTCTCGTAGGAGACCCCGAGCGCGTCGAGCTTGGCGCGGCACTCCTCGGGGGTCGCCGGGTGCTCGGTGATCGCCGGGTTGCCCTGACCCAGGAACTGCGCGCGCCCGAAGATCGCCCGCACCGCGCCCAGCTGCTCGTCGCTCAGCCGGTGGACCTCGCGGAGCTGGGCGAGGAGCGCCTCGTGCTGCTCGGCGAAGGTCGAGGCGGCGGCGGCCGCGGGGGCGAGGGCCAGCATCAACGGCGCGAGACGGGGCGGGATCATGACGGCTCCTTTCTGAGCAGGGAGAAGAAGTCCCGGTTGTCGGCGAAGCCCACGAAGCGGGGCAGCTCCTGGTCGCCCTCGACCTTGTCGAGCACGTCCATACCGTCGATCAGGTGCTGGATGAGGAAGCGCCCCGACCGCACCCGGTAGAGCGCCAAGTAGGTGTGCTCGAGCGCGTTCATGTCGAGCAGCATCGCGTAGCGGCAGCGGTAGGCCTGGAAGACCCGCGCCATCGCCGACGGCGTGGCGCTCGAGAAGTAGCCGTAGAGCAGGAAGGTGCCGGCGTCGGACTCCTGCAGGCAGAGCCCGGCGCGCAGGCTGCGCAGCCGTCGGTCCACCGATCCCGACCAGTTGCCGGTGCCCCAGCGCGGGACCAGCTCGCCGGGCCGCGGCAGCCCGGTCTCCGGGTCGGGCTCGATCAGCGCCACGCCGTTCTGGCGGGCGTGGCGGATCCGCGGCAGGTCGGAGTCGTCGGCCGCCGTCCAGGTCTTGAGGTCCACCCGGCCGTCCTCGTAGACGACGGCGGTGGCCAGACCGGGCTGCAGCTTGCTGAGCACGGCGCCGTGCTCGACGAAGCCGTAGTGGCTGCCCGAGTTCTTGGTCGCCAGGTCGCCCGAGCGAAAGGCGCCGTGGGTGCGCTTGAAGCCGCCGATGAAGGTGGCGACGGTGCGCTCGGCGCCAGCGGGCGCCACCATCCCGGTCATCACCAGCGGTTCGACCGAGCCGATGCCGTCGGGCCCCGGCAGCCGGTCGTCGCGCACCGCCGGCAGCGCCCGCTCGGACCAGCCCACCCGCGGGTGGTCGGTGCCCATCGTGAAGCCCAGCTCGAGATCCTCGAGGTCGAAGGCCACCATGTAGACCAGGGCCGACAGCTCGACCTCGTCAAGCGAGTTGAGCATGCCGCGCAGCTCGGCGATCACCTCCGGCGCCACCATGTTGGCCCGCAGGGTGCTGACGAAGACGCCGGGCAGGTCTCGCACCGGGTACCAGCGACCGGCCAGCACCTGCCCGGGGACCTCGTACTCGAGGCTCAGCCCCAGCTCGGCGGGAACCAGGTAGGAGGCGTCGTAGGCCGGGTCGACCAGCGGGCGCTGGGGGCCGCCGCGCGGCCGTGGCCGGGCGGTCGCGCTCGCCGGATCGCCGGCGAAAATCACCTCGGAGGTCTCCAGGTAGGCGTCCTTGTAGAGCTTCTCGCGAACGAAGACCGTGACTTGCTCGCCGCGCCAGACGTGGTCGCGCAACAGGTCGGTGGCCCATTCGAGGGTGGTCTTGCGGCCGGCCGTGCGGTTGCGCAGGTAGAGGCGCTCGTCGCACAGCGAGGCCCAGGTGCGGCGCGTCCCGCGCGCCGCCGCCAGCGCGCCGGCCTCGCCTCCCGACCACAGGTCGCAGGGCCGCCGCCGGTCGCCGTCGACCAGCACCAGCCCGAACAGATAGGCGGGATCGAGCAGCACCTGCTGGGTGCGGATCGGGTTCTCCAGGTGGAAGGTGCCGCCGCCGCGGCCGCCGGCCCACTCGAGATCGAGCACCATCCAGTCGTGGATGCCCGGGGCGAGGTCGACCAGCTTCGCCCGGCCGGAGCGCCCGGCGGCGTCCTCGATCTGCGCCTGATGGGTGACCCGGTAGGGCTGCAGCTCGAAGACGGTCTTGGGCCGCCGGGCGGTGTACTCCTCGAGCTGCTCGGGCGGCGCCACCGGCAGCGGGCGGGGGAGGGCGGCGGCCGGTCCGGGTGCGGCCGGAGGCGGCTCCTCGGGCGCGGCCGGGGCCTCGATGGCCGGGCTGGACTCGGCGTCGTGCGCCGGCGCCGGGGGCTCTGCCGCCTGCCGCCGGCAGTCGAGGAGCGGGACCAGCAGCACGGTGCCCAGCGCCCACGCCAGGCAACGCTCCACCAGGGGGTGACAAATCGGCCGAGACATGGTCTCCATCGTGGTGCCCGGAGTGGGCCGGTCCCTCCCGGGCGGCGCGCGATGGTAGCAGTGACCGGCGCGACCGGTTACCTCCATTCGGGCAGCGGGCTCCGCCCCGCCGTCAGACGAGCGGGCGGACTTCCACCACGGGCTGCTAGTTGCTGGGGGGCAACGATCGCAGGTAGCTCACGTACATGGCGACGTACACCAGCACCTGGAGGACCACCGGGATCAGCAGCACCGCCCAGCGGCGGTGGGCGCGGGACTCGGGGCCCTGGGTGCGCAGCCAGCGGCCGAGCAGCAGCCACCAGGAGCCCCAGGCGAGCAGCGCGCCGCCCACCACGTCGGCCACGAAGTGCTGCTTGACGAACAGCGTCGACAGCGCGATCAGCGCCGCCCAGAGGCCGGCCACGCGGCCGACCGTGCGGTCGAGCGACAGCAGGCAGAGCGCGGCCAGGACCGCGAGCCCGCACCGGTCTCAGCCGAAGTGGGGCATCACCTGCTCGCCGAAGGTCCGGATCGACCGCATCACCAGCTCGTGGGGCACGGTGCCGAGCTGCATGACCAGGATCAGCTCGTCGACCCCGGTGGCGGCCAGCCGGGCGACCGACTCGCGGGCGCAGGCCGGGTCGCCGATGATGGTCGCCAGCAGCGAGCCGGGGGCGTTGCGCTGGGCCATCGCCGCTTCCAGGTCGGGCGCCGGGAAGAAGTCGCGCTCGATGTCGAGCGGCTCGACCGGCCGGCTGCCGCTAAGGTAGTAGCGCCCCAGCGCCTCGGTGAAGAAGCGAGCGCCGCGGAAGCCCCAGCGGCAGGCCTCGCGGTCGTCGGGCAGCACCAGCACCGCCGGGGTGCAGGCGAAGTGGTCGTTCTTGGCCCAGCCGTTGGGCTGGGCGGCGGCCACCTCGCGCCGGTAGTCGCCGACCTTCTGGGCCAGGAAGACGTCGTCGCCGAGCGCGAAGTTGAGCGCCCCCAGGCCCAGCCGTCCGACCGCCGCCGCGCTGTCGGGTCGCGAGCAGGCGGCGAACATCGGCGGGTGCGGCCGCTGCAGCGGCTTGGGCACGATGCGGGTCTCGGCGATCTCGAAGAAGCGCCCCTTGTAGGAGAAGAGCTCGCTGCTCCACATCCGGGGGATGATCTCCAGCGCCTCGCGCCACTGGTCGTGGAGCGTCTCCAGCTCGTTCTCGAAGGCCACCTGCTCGACCAGCGACGACGACTTGCCGGAGCCCCAGTTGACGCGGCCGCCGGACAGGATGTCGAGGGTGGCGATGCGCTCGGCGATGCGGATCGGGTGGTTGTAGCGGAACGGCAGCAGGGTGATGCCGTGGCCCAGCCGGATGCGCTCGGTGCGGGCGGCGACGAACGACAGGAAGACCTCGGGCGCCGAGGAGTGCGAGTACTCGTAGAGCCCGTGGTGCTCGACCGCCCACGCGCAGTGATAGCCGAGCCGGTCGGCGAGCACCGCCTGCTCGACGCAGTCGCGGAACAGCTGGGCCTCCGAGCTGTGGTCGGGCTCGGAGATCTGCATCTCGAAAAAGAGCGAGAACTTCACGGCACCCCTCCCGATTCGATCCAGCGCGACATCATCCGCGCGACCCGCCCCGGCAGCCCGGCCTCCGCCTTGCGCGCCCGGTAGCCGGCCACCAGACCGCCGACCACCATCGGCGCGTGGCCCTCACCCTGCGAGCGGATGCGGCCGGTCAGGAAGGCCGAGCCCCACTCGGACCGCCCGGCCAGCAGGTCGAGGAACAGCCCCACCGGCAGCCGCACGACGGCCGCCGGCTCGGCCGGGCGCCCTTGCCGCAGCCGCGCCCGCCCGTCGTCGAGGACGATCGCGAAGTCGCCGCCGCGCCGGCCGGTGAGCTGCACGTGGACCGTGAAGCGCAGCTTGAGCAGCCCGCTCTGGCGCGGGCCGAAGCGTCCGGCGAGATCGGCCAGCCGCAGGAACAGCCCGACGCGGCGGTCGAGCCGCTCGGGCACGGTCTCCAGGTAGTGACGCATCACCTCGGTGGCGGTCGGGTAGCGCGGCCGCCAGCCGAGCACTTGTCGGGCGCGCTCGCAGGAGAGCACCAGCGGCACGTCGGCGGCGGCGATCCAGGCCGGGTCGATCGCCTGGCCGATGCCGGCGGCGGCCAGCAGGCCGCTGGCGCAGGCGGCGGCCAGCGCCACGACCCGCGGCGGACGCAGGGTCCTGATGCCCACCGCCGCCGCCAGCTCGGCCGGCGGCAGCGGCTCGCCGGCCATCAGGTTGAAGGCCCCCGCCGCCCGCCGCTCGAGCGCCCGCAGCGCGGCGTCGGCCACGTCCTCGTCCCAGACCAGCGGCAGCGGCGCCGACCCCAGGGCCGGCAGCCGGCGGCGGCGCAGATGGCGGCCGAACAGGTTGGCCATCCGCTCGCCGACGAGGATGGCGGGGCGCAGCCGGGTGACGGCGATCTGCGGGTGGCGGGTCTCGAAGCCGTCGAGGAGCTCCTCGACGTCGTACTTGGCGGCGGCGTAGGAGAACTCCGCCTGGCGCTGCCGCGGGCTGTCCTCGGTGAGCGGCAGCGGGTCTCCCGGCCCAGCGCCGTAGGCCGCGGCCGAGGAGCTGTAGACGAGCTGGCCGGCGCCGGCCGCGGCGGCGGCCTCGAAGACGTTGCGGCTGCCCTCGACGTTGACCGCCCGGTAGCGCTCGCGGGGCAGGTGGCCCTCGATCAGGAAGGCGAGATGGACCACCGCGCCGGCGCCCTCGAAATGGCGCCCGATCCCGGGGTCGCGGACGTCGGCCTCGATCGCCCGCAGCCGCGGATGGAAGACCGGCGGCCGGCGGCGGTCGAGACAGCGCACCTCCTCGACCCCGGGCGCCCGCAGCAGCCGCTCCAGCACCAGGGCGCCGAGCTGCCCGGCGCCGCCGGTGACCGCGACGCGCGGCGGCAATCCGGGGACCGGACCGGCGGCGTCCGCCGCGACGGCCTCGTTCATCGCCCCGCCTCGGCGGCGGCGGTGGTGGTGGCGGGCACCGCGCGCTCGCCCTCGACCGCCAGCTTGACCGCTTCGAACGGACCGAAGGGGAAGTTGCGACGCCGCGGCCGGACCGGCTCGGCGCTGTCGAGCGCGAAGCGCCAGCCGCCGACCAGCGTCGCCAGCACGATCTTCATCTCGTAGACCGCGAAGGCGCCGCCCAGGCAGCGGTGCGAGCCACCGCCGAACGGCACGAACTCGTAGGGGGTGTAGCTGCGCTCGAGAAACCTCTCCGGCCGGAACTCGGCAGGCTCGGGATAGACCTCCTCGTCCATGTGGACCAGCGACGCCATCGGCGACACCGCGACCCCGGCCGGCAGGGTCCAGCCGCGCAGCTCGAGCGGCTGGCGGAGCAGCCGGGTGACCTCGGGCAGGATCGGGTTGAGCCGCAGGGTCTCGTTGCACACCGCTTCGAGATAGGGCAGGGCCGCGAGGGCGTCGGCCGCCGGCGCCGGTCCCAGCTCGTCCAGCTCGTCCCGCAGCCGGGCGAGGATCTCGGGGTGCTGGTGGAGCCGGTAGAGCCCCCAGGCGAGGGCGCTGGCCAGCGTCTCGTGCCCTGCCGCCACCAGCGACAGCAGCTGGTCGCGTACCTCGCCGTCGCTCATCGCGCCGCCGTCCTCGTAGCGGGCGCCGATCAGCACCCCGAGGACGTCGTCGCCGGGCTGGCGCTGGCGGCGCTCGGTGATGATCTGGTGGATCACCGCGTCGAGCCGGTCCATCTTGCGCCGGAAGCGCGCCCACGGCCCGACGCCCCCGAACTCGCGGCGCAGCGCCGGCACGTAGACGATCGACGGCCGGGTCGCGTTCTCGGCCTCGCGGAAGGCGGTGCCCAGCCGCTCGACGTCGTCCTCCCGGTCGCCGAACAGCACCCGCAGGAAGATCTCGGCGGTGACGTCGGTCATCGCCTCCTGGGCGACGAACGGCTCGCCGGTGGGCCAGCCGGCGGCGGCCCGCGCCGCGGTCGAGGCCATCAGCTCGCCCCACTCCTGGATGCGCTTGCCGTGGAAAAGCGGCACCAGCAGCCGGCGGTTGCGCAGGTGATAGTCGCCGCTGGTGAGCATCAGCGAGGTGGGACCCAGAAACGGCTCCGAAACGATCCCGGCGAAGATGTCGAAGATCTCGTGCTTGGCGGCGTAGATCGCGCGGATGCCGTCGGGCTTGCCGGTGATCACCAGCCGTCCGAAGGTGGTGGGCAGCGTGAACGGGTC
Source organism: Thermoanaerobaculia bacterium (assembly GCA_041567315.1). Lineage (GTDB taxonomy): Bacteria > Acidobacteriota > Thermoanaerobaculia > Multivoradales > JAHEKO01. The sequence goes on from JBFGCA010000097.1 coordinate 14,405, forward strand.
GCCGTAACGCCGGGCGCAACGTTCGTAGTAACCCAAAGGGTCACGAAAAAAATTGACCAGTACCGCCGGCTTGAAGCGGGGCCCTGGCGGTAGCGTCGCTACCGGCACGCCGCCGCCGCCCCGTCTCCGGAGCGCCGGCGCTCCCTCGCTCCGCTGTTCATCGTGGTTGACAGCCTGACACGAGCTGACATACGTTTTCAAGTATCAACGATCGCTAGCGTGAGCTGATGATCGACCCACCCGCCGGGTGGACCTCGAGCGACGACGGCGGCCGCGGCCGGTGCGCGCTGCATTCAGGAGAGCGTAGAGAGGAGACGAGCCGATGAAGAAAGATGCCCATCTGAAGAAGCGGTATTCCGCCGGCAAGAGCCTGATCTACGTCTTCTTCTGGCTCTACTGGCGGCTCAGCAAGCCCTTCGTGGTCGCCTTCTCCGAGGCCCACATGGGCTACGGCGAGGGCCAGTTCAAGGTCGACGGCCGGCAGGTCTACGCCAAGGTGACCGCCTTCCTCAAGCAGCTGCCACCCCAGGTGTTCGAGTTCTTCATGCTGGCGGTGGCGACGGTGCCGCTCTACGTGCCGCCGGCGCTGCCCCGCAATCCGCTGCGCCGCGCCCTGGTCGAGTTCTGGTACGCGCTCAAGAGCGCCTTCGGGCGTTTCGTCTTCGTGCTCCAGGGGAGGAAGCGTCGGAGCCTGTGGATCGAGACCATGTATCGCCGGCTCATCCAGCAGGCCCCGGAGCAGGCCGACCAGGTGGTCAAGACCATCGTCAGCCTGCAGTCGTTCCGCACCGTGCTGGCCTCGGCCTATCTCGACGAGAAGCGGATCTGGGACGCGCTGGACTACCAGCCCGTCCACCAGCGGTCCTTCGACCCGCCGACCGGGCCCGACCTCGCGACGCCGCCGCCGTCGCCACAGGGCGAGATGCTCAAGCGCGAGGCCAGACGGCCCAGCGAGGTGGCCAAGAAGCCGCCCGGCAAGCGCACCTACTGCGTGATCGGGTCGGGGGCCGGGGGAGCGGTGGCCGCCCACCGCATCCAGCAGCTCGAGCCCGACGCCCGCATCGTGCTGATCGAGGCCGGCCCGCTGACCAACAACGACGACTACGCCCGGCAGCAGCTCACCACCGCGGCGCGGCTCTACATGAACGCCGGCGTGACGCTCACCCAGAACCAGCTGATCTATCTGGTCCAGGGCCGGGCGGTGGGCGGTTCGACGCTGGTCAACAACGCCGTCGCCTTCAAGCCCGAGGGCTTCTGGTGGGACGAGAACATCGTCGATCAGTGGCGCTCGCTGGGCGTCAATCTCGACTATCCGGACCTCCACGCCCAGTACGACCCGCTGCTCGAGCGCCTCCACGTCGGGCCGGCGGACGAGGAGCCCGAGATCATCAGCCAGATGAGCCGCACCATCCGCGACGGCTGGACGAAGCTCAAGGAGGCCGGCCGCATTCCGCCCAGCGACCAGGTGGTGCCGGCGCCGATCAACACCCTCAAGTGCATCGGCTGCGGGCGCTGCAACTACGCCTGCCAGTACGAGGCCAAGCAGTCGATGCTCAACACGCTGATCCCCGAGCTGGTGGAGAAGGGCGGCCTGCTGGTGCCCCAGGCGCAGGTCACCAAGCTGCTCTTCGACCGCGACGCGCCGCCGATGCGGGTCAGGGCGGTCCGCGCCGTCACCCCCGACGGCGAGGTCGCCGACATCGAGTGCGACCGCTGCGTCGTCGCCCCGGGCGCCTACGCCTCGACCAAGCTGCTGTGGAAGAGCGGCTTCACGGGTGCCGCCGCCGGGGTGCGCACGGTCGGCAAGCGCTTCAGCATCAACGCCGGCACGCCGCTGATCGGCATCTTCCCCGAGGGCACGCCGCAGGACGGCTTCAACGGCCAGCAGGTGGGCTACGCGCTCGAGATCCAGAAGGAGCGGATCATCATCGAGACCAGCTTCGCCCCGCCCGGGGCGGTCGGCCAGAGCTTGAACGTCTGGGGCGACGAGTTCCAGGTCCGGGTGAGGCAGCTCAACCGCATCGCCGCCGCGGTGCCGGTGCTGGGCACCCTGGCCTACGGCGAGATCAAGCGCGGCCTGCTCGGGCAGAGCGGCTTCGTGGTCGACTTCAACCTTATCGAGCAGGACTGGATCCGCTTCCAGCGCGGTCTCAGGGTGAGCGCCGAGGCGATGTTCGAGATGGGCGCCGAGGAGGTGTTCATCAATCGCTTCAACGGCCAGTCGCTCAGGCGGGACGCCGGCCCCGTCGCCTTCGAGGCGTACTTCTCGGGGCTCGGGCCCTCGGACTTCATCCCGGTGATCTCGGGCCACCTGCAGGGCGGCAACGTCATCGGGCCGCAGCCGTTCTCGGGCGTGGTCGACACCAACCTGAAGGTCTACGGGATGGAGAACTGCTGGGTCTGCGACGCCAGCGTCATCCCGGCCCCGATCACGCTCAACATCGCCTTCACGGTGATGGCGCTGGCGCGCTACGCGGCGCCGCGGATCGTCAACGACCCGAGCTAGTTCCAGCTAGGCCGGGCGGCCGGCCGCTGCCTCAGGGAGCGGTCGACCGCGGGGCGACGATCGGGTGGGTGGGGACCGCCTCGGGGTCTTCGGCCGGCACCTCGCCCGGCGCCGGCGGCGGCGACAGCAGCGGCAGGACGCGGCCGCGGCGCACGGTGCGGACCGCCTCGGCGTCCTCGTCGATCTCGATCAGCTGGTCGGCCTCGACGCCGGTGAAGAGCTGGCGCTCGCCCGACGGCCAGGTGACCTCCAGACGGTCGGCCTGCCGGTCCTCGCCGAGCCCGAAGTGGGCGACCCGCGAGTACTGCGAGATGTAGCCGTCGCCGGCGGTGACCACCCGCATCTGGTGCCGACCGCCGCTCTCCAGCCGGAGGATGGCGCCCACCCCGTCGCGGTTGCTGCGGCGGCCGCGCAGCACCACCTGCAGCCAGTGGGCGCGGTCGGCCCGCCCGCCGGCCGCCGCCACCTGGTTGACGAAGTACTCGGCCCGGGCGTCGTAGTTGTTGACGATGAAGTCGACGTCGCCGTCGCCGTCGAAGTCGCTCGCCGCCATGCCGCGGGCGTCCCGCAGGCTGTCGATGCCGTGGGCCGGGGCGGCCTCCACGAAGCAGCCGTCCCCCTGGTTGATCAGCAGCCGGTTACGCTCGCGGCCGTTCCACGAGAAGTTGGCCACGAACTCGTCGCTGTAGAGGTAGCCGCTTTCATACGGTCGATCGGGCGCGACCGCGCCCAGGCTGAAGACGGGTCACAAGTCGAACGGGTCTTCGCCCGTCAGCCAGCCGTCGGTGGCCAGGATGTCGAGGTCGCCGTCGTGGTCGACGTCGAAGAAGCCCGAGCTCCAGTACCAGCCCGCCGGGCGGGTGCCGGTGGCCTCCGCGAGGTCCTCGAAGGTGCCGTCCTCGCGCCGGTGGAGCAGATAGTTGCCGGCCATCGAATAGTTGCCGGTGTTCAGCCACTCGTCGCCCATCGTCTCGCGCAGGTCCGAGAAGTAGGGGTTGGTGACGATCTTGCCCTCGCGGACGTGCTTGAGCACCACCCGCATGGCGTTGATCGGCTGGATGAACCAGCGCTGGTTGGAGCGGATCGCCGCCACGTAGAGGTCGAGCCGCCCGTCGTTGTCGTAGTCGCCCCAGCTGGCGCTCATGCTCTGGCCGACCGCCTGGGCGCCGACCTCGGCCGCCACGTCGCGGAAGGTGCCGTCGCCCTGGTTCTCATAGAGCAGATTGCGCCCGAAGTCGTTGGCCAGGTAGAGGTCCTGATCGCCATCGAAGTCGTAGTCGGCGGCGGCGATGGCCAGCGCCAGCCCGGTGTCGCCGAGCCCGGCCTGCTCGGTGACGTCGGTGAAGGTGAGGTCGCCGTCGTTCCGGAACAGGCGATCGGCGGTCCCGTTCCGCGCCCACAGGAAGGAGTCCGGGATCTCGGTGCGGGAGTCGATGTAGCGGCCCAGATAGAGGTCGAGGTCGCCGTCGCCGTCGTAGTCGAAGAAGCTGAACACGGTGACCGTCTCGAGGTCGCCGAAGGCCGGCCCGGAGCGCTCGGTGACCTCGGTGAAGGTGCCGTCGCCGTTGTTGGCGAACAGGTAATTGGGCCCCCAGTAGGCGCCGGCGTAGAAGTCCTGGTCGCCGTCGTTGTCGAGGTCGGCGAAGCCGCCGCTGTTGACGTGCCACAACACCGGCAGGCCGCGCTGGCCGGTCACGTCCTCGAAGCTGCCGTCGCCGCGGTTGCGGAACAGCGCCGGCCGGCTTCCCGAGGCCAGGAAGACGTCGTCCCAGCCGTCGCCGTCGATGTCGCCGGTGGCGGCGCCGGCATAGGCGTGCCGCATGGTCTGGAACTTGAGCCGGTCGGGGCCCGAGCAGGGGTGCTGATCGCAGTCCGCGCCAGGCTCGAAGCGGGCGTCGCGCGCCATGTAGAAGGCCAGCCCGCGCTCGGCGGCGGCGTCGACGAACAGCTCTCCGGAGCCGGCCACCGAGCGGCCCTCGAGCAGCTCGCCGTCGACCACCCGGAAGCGGTCGTCGGTGCCGCGCTCGAAGCGGAAGCGGAACATCCCGAAGTGGTTGTGGTGCCGGCCGGTGACCTCGAAGCGGATCCGCGCCACCGCCTCGCGGTCCGAGATCACCTCGTCCAGCAGGTGGATCTTGAAGGCCGA
>JBFGCA010000098.1:0-18720 GCA_041567315.1 Thermoanaerobaculia bacterium
CTCACTGATGCCGACGCCGCTCTGGTGATCGGGGAGGCCGAGCTCGGCTCGGCGAGAGTTGGAGGGCCGCGGAGAGGTCGAAGTGTGTCGGGCTGGGACCTGTCGCCTTGCCCGGCGGGCGGCCTTTCCGTAGAGTAGTCCGGGTATGGAGCTCTCCCCCTCCGGCCGTCCGGTCGACGCCATCCTGGCCGACGCGGTGGCGGGCCGCCGGATCAGCGTCGGCGACGCCCACACGCTGCTCCGCGACGGCGAGCTGCTGGAGCTGGGGATGGCGGCCCACGAGGTGCGCTGCCGGTTCAACGACCCCGCGGTCGCCACCTACAACGTCGATCGCAACATCAACTACACCAACGTCTGCGTCTACCGCTGCCGGTTCTGCGCCTTCTACCGGCCGCCGGGCGACGCCGAGGGGTATCTGCTGCCCTTCGAGGAGATCGCCCGCAAGATCGAGGAGACCCTGGCTCTCAACGGCACCGGCATCCTGATGCAGGGCGGCGTCCATCCCGACCTGCCGCTCGCCTACTACGAGGACCTGCTGCGCCGCATCCGCGAGGCCTACCCGGCGATCCACGTCCACGCCTTCTCGCCGCCCGAGATCAAGTTCGTCGCCCGCAAGGAGCGGCTGAGCTTCTACGAGGTGATCGGCCGGCTCAAGGCGGCCGGGCTGATGTCGATCCCCGGTGGCGGCGCCGAGCTGCTGTCGGACGGGGTCCGCCGCGAGGTGCTGGCCTACGCCAAGACCTCGGCCGCGGAGTGGATCGACATCATGCGCCAGGCCCACCGCCACGGCCTCCGCACCTCGGCGACCATGATGTACGGCATGGGCGAGGGCCTGGAGCCGCGGGTCGAGCACTTCCAGCGGGTCCGCGACCTGCAGGACGAGACCGGCGGCTTCACCGCCTTCATCTCCTGGACCTTCCAGCACGAGCACACCGAGATGGAGGAGGTGCCCGAGACCTTCGCCGACGAATACCTGAAGACCCTCGCGGTCTCCCGGCTGTTCCTCGACAACGTCGTCCACTTCCAGACCAGCTGGGTCACCCAGGGCAAGAAGATCGGCCAGCTCGGGCTCCACTTCGGGGCCGACGACGTGGGCTCGATCATGATCGAGGAGAACGTCGTCTCGGCCGCCGGCACTGCCTACCGGATGAGCCAGGACGAGATCGAGCACCTGATCCGGTCGGCCGGCTTCCGCCCCCGCCAGCGCACCAACCTCTACGAGCGCTTCGTCGACCGCGACGACACCGCCGAGCTGGCCCGCGCCTACCGCCACGCCCTGACCCCCGACAACCGCCAACTCGCCTCCCCGCTGCCGGTGCTGGGTTGAGCTTCCGCCCCCCGATGAGCGACCACCGGGAGCAGCGCAACAAGCAGGTGATCCGCGATCTGCTGGCGGCGGCCGACGCGCACGACTACGAGACCTTGCGCAGCTTCTACGCCGACGACTACGTCGACCACGCCCCCTCGGAGGCGCGCTCCAAGGCGACCGGCGTCGACGCCCTGATGGAGGTGTTCGAGGCGGTCGGCGCCGCCTTTCCCGACACCCGCCACACCATCCACGACCTCGTTGCGGAAGGCGATCGGGTGGCCCTCCACGTCTCGGCGGCCGGCACCCACAGCGGGGGCCTCTGGGGGATCGCGGCCACCGGGGCGCGGATCGAGCAGACGGCGCTGGTCCTCTACCGCGTGGTCGACGGCAGGATCGCCGAGCGCTGGTGTCCCCACCAGCCCGGCGTCGTCGAGCAGCTCGAGCGGCTGGCCGCGAAGCCGGAGTAGACACCCACCCGGCCCCGCTGCGTCGGCGGAGCTCGGCGCAAGGTCCTCTGTGTCGCCGTCGCCTAGTCGACGATCGTCGAGTACGACTGGCCGGCCTTGAGACCGCTCTTCACCTGCATGTCGCCGCTCCTCTCTAGAGGTGCCCTGGTACTGGCCACTGGTTGCTCCTGCTTGCGCTGCTGTGAAGCGGATTCTAGTCGGCGAGCCAGCGCCCCCGGGCAAGCTTCCTCCGGGTGAGGCGGTCGGCCCGCGGCGGCGGGTGGGTTGCTCGCCGCCCCTCGGGGCCCTGCGGCCGAGGAGAGCGTGCTACCCGCCGTGCCCGGCGCGGATGCGGTCGATCTGGCGCAGGTGGACGAGGTCGTGGCCGGCGTAGAGGCGGAGCATGTCGGCCAGGGTCTCGCGGCCGCGCTCGCTGTGGAGTCCGGCCCGCTGCCATTGGGCGTCGTCGAGCGAGCGGAGCAGGGCGAGGTTGGCGCGCCGCAGGGCGCGGAGCTGGGCGAGGACGTCGTCGAGCGCCGCCTGGCGGTAGCGCAGGGCCACCGCCCACCGGTCCTGGTCGTAGCCGGTGAGGGGGGCCCCGTCATCGGCCAGCACGCAGCGCATGCGGTAGGCCCACACCAGTTCGGAGTCGGCGAGGTGGTGGACGACCTCGAGGAGCGACCACCTGCCGGGCGCCTCGGGGCGGCGCAGGGCGTCGTCGTCGAGACCGGCCAGCCGCCGGTCGAGGGCGGCCGGCAGCTCCTCCAGGACGGCCAGCGGATCGTGGTCGCCGAGCAGTCCGAGGACCGCGGCGGTGTAGGCGTCCGCCTCGTCGCGGGCGGCGGCGATGGGGTTGGTGAAGATGCTCACGCTGCCGGGACTCTAGCAGCCCGTGGTGGAAGTCCGCCGGCTTCCACCACGGGCTGCTGGCAGCGCAGGGGCTCGCCGAGCCGGCGGCGAGCCGACGGTGGGGGCTCTGGCGCCGTCACTCCCACGGGATGTCGGGCATCGCCAGCCGCTCGACCGCCCGGCCCTCACCCACCACGCTGACCTCGAGGATCTCGTCGACGTCCTCGAGCTCGACGCCGCCGTACCAGAGGTTGAACGGCCACACCGCCACCGTGGTGCCGCGGGAGCAGTGCTTGAGACAGCCGGTGCGGGTGACCATCACCCGGTCGCGCAGGCCCAGCTCGCGCACCCGGTCCTTGAAGCGGCGGTAGATCTCGAGCGACCCGCGCGGCCCGCAGCTCGGCTTGCGGGCCTCGGGCGGGCGCTCGTTGACGCAGACCAGGATCTGGATCGCGGGCTTGGGCACGGCGTCGATCGGTCCCCCGGGGCTCGGCTTTCCGGGTGCGGCGCGCCAGCATAACGTCCCTGGCCCTGGCTCGTACGCCTCAGCCGGGCGCCCCAGGGAGCCGGATCGCGGGCCTGAGCCGGGCCGTCCGCGGGCTGTCTACGGCGGGCGTGCCCGAAAGGGGGCAGTTAGAATCGCGCGGTTTCGCGGCATTGTCCCCGAAGCCACTGCGGGGCCTCGAGTCGGAAGGTCCTACCTCGAAGAACGCCGTGTCGAAGCGCCTCAGCCTGGCGGTGCTGACCGCCGCGCCGACCCTGATTCTGGTAGGTCTGGCCTGGGATCGACCCGCTGCTAGGTGCACGGCGTCGGTGCTCGTCGCGCTTGTGCCGGTGGCGCTGATCGGGCTGGCCACCGGAGGCAGCCGCCGGCTGAGGTGGCCGCTGGCCGGTCTCTTCCTTCTACTCGCCGGCACCTGGGCGGTGCTGCTGGCCGAGCCGGGACCGGCCGCCGGGGCGGCGATCCGGGCGGGCGCGGGATTGGCCCCCCTGGTGCTGATGACCGCCGGTCTGGTGGTGCTGCCGCTTGCCCTGGTCACGGCGGCGTTCGCCCTGACCTTCCGCCCGCCGCTGCCGCCCGACGACCGGCACGAGGGCGACCGATGAGCGGGGCGGTGCTGGCCGCGGCGCTGGGCTCGCTGGCGCTGATGGCGGCGCTCGGCCTCTGGGCGGCCGGGCGCACCCGCACGGCGAGCGACTTCTTCATCGCCGGTCAGCGGCTGGGGCTGTGGGTCACCGGACTGGGCACCATGTCGGCCGCCTTCAGCGGCTTCGTCTTCCTCGGCGGGCCGGGGCTCACCTATCGGATCGGCGTCGCCTCGCTGTTCATCGTGCTGCCGGTTGGGTTCACCGCCGGGCTGCTGTGCTGGGTGGTGGCCGGGCCGCTGCGGCGGCTGGCCGGCGACGGCGACGTCTTCACGCTGACCGATGTCCTGGCGCGGCGGTACGCCGGGCCCTGGCCGGCCGCGCTCGGGGCGCTGGCCACGGTGGTCGGCACGGTGGGCTACCTGGGGTCGCAGCTGCTGGCGCTGGGGCTGGTGCTGGAGGCGGTGCTGGGCACCGCGGGGCCGCTCGGCGCCTGGAGCCTGCCGGCGGCGCTGGGGGCCGGCGCCCTGGTGGTCCTGTTCTACAGCGCGGCCGGCGGGATGGTGGCGGGCGCCTACACCGATCTGGCGCAGGGGCTGCTGATGCTGGCCGCCGCGGTAGGCGTCTTCGTCTGGGCGCTGGGCGCGGCCGGCGGTCCGGCCGCCATCGTCGGCGCGGTGAGCGCCGACGCCCGCTTCGCCGGTTTCTTCGAGCCCTTCGGCCGGATCGGGCCGGCGGCGGCGCTGGGCTTCTTCTGGGTCTTCGGGCTGGGGGTGCTGGGACAGCCGCAGATGCTCCACAAGTTCTTCATGCTGCGCGATCCGCGGCAGCTACGGTGGATGCCGCTGGTGCTCGGCGGCTCACAGGCGGTCTGTCTGCTGGTCTGGGTCGGTCTGGGCCTGGCGGCCCCCGCCTTCGTCGCCCAGGGCCGGCTGGCGCCGCTGGAGCGGCCCGACGAGGCCTCGCTGGCCGTGCTGCTGGGCTTCGCGCCGCCGCTGTTGGCCGGTCTGGCGGTGGCCGGCGGTCTGGCCGCCATCATGTCGACTGCCGACTCGTTCCTCAACATCGGCTCGGCTGCGCTGGTCCGCGACCTGCCGCGGTTGCTCGGGCGGCGGCTGGCCGACGAGCTGCGCTGGGGCCGGATGGCGACGGTGGGGCTGGCGGTGGCGGCGGCGGTGCTGGCCCTGGCCTACGGCGACCTCATCGCCCTGCTGGGGACCTTCGCCTTCGGGATTCTGGGCGCCTCGCTGGCGCCGGCGCTGGCCGTCGGCCTCAACTGGGAGCGGGTGGGCCCGGGGGCCGCCGCCGCCTCGATCGGCACCGGGCTGGGGCTGACCCTGCTGCTCGAGCTGGTGGCGCGCCGGGGCGGCTTCGTGGCCCTAGCCGAAGCGCTGCCCGGTCTGGCCCCGATCGGCGGGGCCGGGGTGCCGCCGGCGGCGCTGGCGCTGGCGGCGTCGTTCACCGTGCTGATGGTCGCCACCTGGGCGGGTGGCCGCCGCCCATCGGCCGGCCCGACGGCGGGGGAGCCGAGATGATGCGCCTGCTGGTCAACCCGGCGGCCGGGGGCGGGCGCGGCCGGCGGCTGTTCGAGCGGCTGCGGGGCTGGGCCGGGCCGGCGGTTGCCACGGCGACCCTCAGCCGCGACGCCGAGGACCTCGCCGAACAGGCCGGGCGGGCGGCCGCCGAAGGGGTGGAGCGGCTGCTGGTGGCCGGTGGCGACGGGACCTTCCACCACGTCCTGCAGGGCCTGGCGGCGACCGACTGCGTCCTGGGGCTGATCCCGGTGGGGCGGGGCAACGACCTGGCCGGCACCCTCGGCGTGCCGCGCGACCCGCGGGCGGCGGTCGAGCGGGCGCTCACCGCGCCGCCGCGGCGCATCGATCTCGGGCGCGTCGGTGGGCGCTGGTTCGCGGTCTACTGCGGACTGGGCTTCGACAGCGAGGTTGCCAGTTTCGTCCACGCCCGGCGGCGCTGGGTGGGCGGCCCGCTGGTCTACGCCTGGGGGGTGGTGCGGACGCTGGCCAGCTTCCGCCCGCCGACCCTCGAGGTGGAGCACGACGAGGGCCGCTTCCAGGGTCCCGCCACCCTCGCCGTGCTCAGCAACTGCCCGCGTTTCGGCGGCGGCATGCGGATCGCCCCCGAGGCGCGACCCGACGACGGCCTGCTCGACCTGGTGCTGGTCCGGGAGGTTTCGCGGACCGAGCTGCTGCGGGTCTTCCCCCGGGTCTACCGCGGCCGTCACGCCGGCCATCCGGCGGTGGCTTTCCAGACCACCCGGCAGGCCACCCTGGCGGTCGACCGCCCGCTGACGCTGTTCGCCGACGGCGAGCCGGTCCGCCGCGCCGGCGCCGGCGAGACCGCGGTCCGGGCCGAGATCGTGCCCGGCGCGTTGCGGGTGGCGGTGTAGGCGCCGCTGGCCGTTAGAAGCGCGAGCTCTCGAGCTCCAGGTCGGCGCCGGCCCAGGCGGCGGCGAAGCGCGCCTCGGCCCCCGCGGCCGCCTCGAGCTTGCCCTGAGCCCGCAGGCTGCGGGCGAGCCCGAACAGCGACCAGCCGTTCTCCGGGTGGCGGCGCAGGTCCTCGAGATAGACGGTCTCGGCGGCGGCGGGGCGGCCGGCGTCGAGCAGCACCGCGCCGAGGAAGTGGCGGACCGGCGCGTGCCAGGGCGGCGGCTCGTCGTAGTTGAGGTCGTCCTCCCGGGCCACCGCCTTCTCCAAGAGAGCGATCGCCGTCTCGTGGTCGCCGCGGGCGGCCGCCAGCTCGCCGGCCAGCACCCCGGAGGCGATGGCCAGCAGGTCGGCGGTGCCGTTGATGTCCCAGATGGTCACCTCTTCGAGCCGCGGGTCGGCGGCGAGGCGCTCCAGGGCGGCCAGCTCGCGCGCCGCTTCGTCGAGCCGCCCGCGGCGGACCAGCGCCAGCCCGCGGGCGTAGTGGTAGACGCCCCGCGGATAGACCAGTTCGTCGTCCGGGGCCGGCGCTTCCAGCACCTCGCTCCAGCGGCCGAAGCGGGCCAGCGCGTAGAGCGGCGTCACCCAGTAGTGCTGGAGTGTGCCGTAGCCCGGCTCGCGCATCAGCTCGCCGTCGGTGTGCTCCGCCATGTGCCGCGCCGCCGCCAGCGCCGCCCCGCTGGCGCCCTCCATGGTGGTGGCGGCCCACAGGAAGTGCTGGTTGTGGGGCACGTAGGCGACCGGGTAGAGCCCCTGGCTGTGGCACTCGGCGACGTAGGCGGCGTCGGCCTCGATTGCCCGGCGGTTGGCCTCGGAGGCGTCGGCGTAGCGGCCGATCCGGTAGTAGATGTGGCCGGGCATGTGGACCAGGTGACCGGCCCCCGGCACCAGGTCGCGCAGCCGGTCGGCGGCGGCCTCGGCGCGCTCCGGCTGCGGCGAGGCCTCGACCGCGTGGATGTAGAGGTGGAGGGCACCCGGGTGATCGGGCTGGCGAGCCAGCACCCCCTCCAGGATGTCGACGATCTCGCCCGTCCAGGGCTGCGCCGCGCCCTCTTTGGTCCAGAAGTCCCACGGGTGGAGGTCCATCAGCGCCTCGGCGTGGAGCACCCGGGCGTCGAGGTCGTCGGGGAAGCGGCGGGCGACCTCGCCCATCGCCCGGGCGTAGGCCTCGTCGAGTGGCTTGCGGTCCTCGGGCGGCGACTCGGCGTAGCGGGTGGCGAGCGCCTCGACGTAGGCGCGCTCGAGCTCGCTGGCGCCCGCCTCGGCGTCGGCGGCCAGCGCCCGCGCCCGCTGGATCGCCTCCCAGGCGACCGGCACGGCGTCGGGCTCCATCGGGGCGTTGATGTTGGGGCCCAGCACCAGCGCGGCGCCCCACCAGCAGATGGCGCAGTCCGGGTCGCGCCGCGCCGCCTCCCGGAACGAGCGCTCCGCCTCGGCGTGATTGAAGCCCCAGGCCAGCACCAGGCCCTGGTCGAAGTAGCGCTGGGTCAACGGATCGTCGGTGGTGATCGGATGAGTGTGCTTCCCCATGCCGGAGAGCAAAGGCGCGGTGGCGCCTTGCTGGACCGGCGTGGCGGCCGGTCCCTGGCCGGCGGCCGCCGGCGGCACGGCGAGGCATAAGGAAACCAGTCCGGCGACCAGCGCCGGAGAGATCGGCTTCGAGTCAGCGGGCTTCATGGCACCTCCCTGGAGCGACCCGGGAATCTTAACTCCGGGTCGGCACCGGCGGGGCGGCCATCCACCCGTTTCCCTCTCCCAGCCGGAACCAGCAGGCAGCCCCCGCTGCGCGTCCGCTACTCGACCTCGAACTCGACGCCCTGGGCCAGCGGCAGCTCGCTGCCGTAGTTGATGGTGCAGGTCTGGCGCCGCATGTAGGCCTTCCAGGAGTCGGAGCCCGCCTCGCGGCCGCCGCCGGTCTCCTTCTCGCCGCCGAAGGCGCCGCCGATCTCGGCCCCCGAAGTGCCGATGTTGACGTTGGCGATGCCGCAGTCGCTGCCGGCGACCGAGAGGAACCGCTCGGCGGCCAGCAGGTCGCGGGTGAAGATGGCCGAGGAGAGGCCCTGAGGCACCGCGTTGTGGGCCTCGATCGCCTCCTCCAGCTGGTCGAACTCGAACAGGTAGAGGATCGGCGCGAAGGTCTCGTCGCAGGTGATCGGCATCACCGGGGTTGCCTCGACCAGGGTGGGCTCGACGAAGAACCCGGGGCGGTCGAGGACGCCGCCGCCGTAGAGCACCCGACCGCCCTGCTGGCGCGCGACGTCGAGGGCTCGGGTCATGGTCTCGACCGCGTCGGCGTCGACCAGCGGGCCCATCAGGGTCTCGGTCTCCAGCGGGTCGCCGATGCGGATCGACCGGTAGGCGGCCACCAGCCGCTCCTTCATGCGGGCGGCGATGCCGCGCTGGAGGAACAGCCGCCGGCAGGTGGTGCAGCGCTGGCCGGCGGTGCCCACCGCCGCGAACAGCACCGCCCTGAGCGCCAGGTCGAGGTCGGCGTCGTCGGTGACGATGATTCCGTTGTTGCCGCCCAGCTCGAGCAGGCTGCGGCCCAGCCGGCGGGCCACCGTCTCGCCCACCTTGCGGCCCATCGAGACCGAGCCCGTGGCCGAGATCAGCGGCACCCGCCGGTCGGCGGCCAGCGGGCCGCCCACCTGACGGCGGTCGCCGATCGCCAGGTTGAAGACCGGCGGCGCGTCGTTGGCCGCCAGCACGCGCTCGGCGATGCGGGTGACGGCGAGGGCGCACAGCGGCGTCTTCATCGACGGCTTCCAGATCATCGAGTCGCCGCAGACGGCGGCCAGCATGGCGTTCCACGCCCACACCGCGACCGGGAAGTTGAAGGCGGTGATGATGCCCACCGGACCCAGCGGGTGCCACTGCTCGTACATCCGGTGCTGCGGCCGCTCGGAGTGCATCGACAGCCCGTAGAGCTGGCGCGAGAGACCGACCGCCAGGTCGGCCATGTCGATCATCTCCTGGACCTCGCCGAGGCCCTCGCTGGCGATCTTTCCCATCTCGAGGGTGACCAGCCGGCCCAGCTCGTCCTTGTGCCGGCGCAGCTCGTCGGCCAGCTGGCGGACGATCTCGCCGCGCCGGGGAGCGGGCCACTGCCGCCACTCGCGGAAGGCCTCGACGGCGGCGGCCGCCACCTTCTCGTACTCGGCGTCGGTGGCGGTCCGCACCGTGGCCAGGGGCTCGCCGGTGGTGGGGTTGAGCGAGGCGATGGCGGGCCCGGTGGTGGGCAGCCACTCGCCGCAGAAGGCGCCCGGATTGTCCTCGCCGAGCCCCAGCGACTCGAACAGCCGGTGGGTGCTGGTCTCGATGGCTACGGTCATGGCTGTACCTCCTGGCGGCGGGGGTCGCCGCCGGCGGTCGGTAGTGGGATCCGGGCCCTCGGAGTCCGCCCGGAGCTGTGGAAAAGTCTGTGCAAAAAGCCCTGCCCGGGGCTCGTGAGGCGGTCGCTCAGGGTCGTTGCCGCCGGCTGCACCCGAAACTGTGCCCTCGCCTGCAACTCGTTTCTCATCAGTGACTTGACGGCCATCAGGCGATCCGGCCCCGAACGGGCCTCGACCGGCGTATCTCGTTGATTTTCCGCAGGTTGCGCCGCCGGCGGGGCCGGCGGCGCCTCGGCGCCCCCTTCAGGCGACCCGTTGCAGGACCTGCTCCACGCGGCGGATGCCCTCCGCCGCCTCCTCCGGGGTCAGCGCCAGGTTGGGGCGGAAGCGGATCGACCGCTCGCCCGCCGGCAGCACCAGCACCCCGCTCTCGTCGCGCATCAGCTGCCGCGCGCGGTCGCGGGTCTCGCGATCGGGCAGGTCGAAGGCCAGGAACAGACCGCGGCCGCGGGAGTTGGCGACCAGCCCGGGCATCGACTCCTGAAGCCCGCGCAGGCCGTCGAGCAGCAGGTCGCCGACCGCCGCGGCGTTCTGCACCAGACCGTCTTCCTCGATGATCTCGACGTAGCGCTGGCAGCGGACCATGTCCACCAGGTTGCCGCCCCAGGTGGAGTTGATGCGGCTCGCCACCTTGAACACCGAGTCGGTCTCGTCGAGCCGCGAAGAGGAGGCGATGCCGCAGACCTGGGTCTTCTTGCCAAACGCGAAGACGTCGGGCTCGACCCCGAAGTGCTCGAAGCACCACCAGCTGCCGGTGGTGCCGAACCCGGTCTGGATCTCGTCGAAGATCAGCAGGAACTCGGACTCGTCGGCCAGCGTCCGCAGCCTTTCCAGGAACTCGCGGCGGAAGTGGTTGTCGCCGCCCTCGCCCTGGATCGGCTCGATGATCAGCGCTGCGATCTCGTCGGGGTAGTCGACCAGCGCCTGCTGGATCTCGGCGACCGCCTGCCGCTCGGCGGCCGCTACCTGCTCGAGCACCTGCGGGGTGGTGGGGAAGGAGAGCTTGGGGTTGGTCACCCGCGGCCAGTCGAACTTGGGGAAGTACTGGGTCTTGCGCGGGTCGGCCGTGTTGGTCAGCGACAGGGTGTAGCCGCTGCGCCCGTGGAAGGCCTGCCGGAAGTGGATCACGCGGTGGCCCTTCTCGCCCTTGCCCGCCGCCAGGTTGCGGCGCACCTTCCAGTCGAAGGCGGCCTTGAGAGCGTTCTCGACCGCCAGCGCACCGCCCTCGATGAAGAACATGTGGTGGCGCAGCGACTCCGGCACGGTGCGCGCGAAGCTGGTCACGAACTCCGCCATCTCGGTGGTGTAGAGGTCGCTGTTGGACGGCTTGTTGAGGGCCGGTCTGAGAATGCGCTGGCGAAACTCGGCGGTGTCGAGCTTGGGGTGGTTGTAGCCCAGCGGGCAGGTGGAATAACAGGTGAAGAGGTCGAGCAACTCGCGCCGGCCGCGGCTGTCGTAGAGCCGCGCGCCGTGGCTGCGTTCGAGATCGAGGACGAAGGGCAGGCCGTCGGCCAGGATGTGGTTGCGCAGCTGCTCGTGGACCTGCTCGGGGCCGATCCGCACGGTGGTGGGGGCGATGGGGGTCATAGGCGCTCTCCTGCGGCCCAGCCCGGGGCGGCGCGGGCCGGTCGCCCGGGCTGGCGGGGCCGGGCGCCGCAGGGCGGCGGCTGGCCTACGAACGCGGCTTGGCGGCGCGTCGGCGCACCGGGCGCTTGGGGGTTTCCAGACTGAAACGGCCTCCGGGAGGACCCGGAAGCCTCAAGGATCGTAGCACCCGGCCTGGCCGGCGGTCAATCGAGATGCAGCGAGCGCCGG
Organism: Thermoanaerobaculia bacterium; assembly: GCA_041567315.1. Lineage (GTDB taxonomy): Bacteria > Acidobacteriota > Thermoanaerobaculia > Multivoradales > JAHEKO01. The sequence goes on from JBFGCA010000098.1 coordinate 11,342, forward strand.
CGCACCGGCTCGCCGGCCACCGCGGTGCGGTTGCGACCGGTGTCCTTGGCGACGTACATGGCGGCGTCGGCCAGCCGCAGCAAAGTGCTCTTGCAGCGCTCGACCGGCAGCGCCTCGCTGGCGTGGCGCTTGAGCGATGCGACGCCCACCGAGCAGGTGATCCCCCGCAGGTGTAGCGGCTCGGGCTGGATGTCGCCCGGCCGCTCGCAGAAGGTGGCGCTGACGATGCGGTCGCGGATCTCCTCGGCGAAGTCGATCGCCGGCTGCAAAGCCAGACCGGGCGCGGCGACCACGAACTCGTCGCCCCCGTAGCGGGCGGCGATCGCCCCCAGCCGCTGGCTGGCGCGGTGGAGCAGCTGGCCGACCTCGCGCAGCACCTGGCTGCCCGCCAGGTGCCCGTGGGTGTCGTTGACGCGCTTGAAGAAGTCGAGGTCCAGGAACAGCAGCGACAGGTCGTCGTCCTCCTCCCGGCAGCGGGCGATGGCGCGCGACAGTGCGATGTGCAGAAAGCGGTCGTTGAACAACCCGGTGAGGTTGTCGCGCTTGGCGATCTCCTGCGCCTGGCGGCCGTCGAGGACGTTCTGGATGGAGATCGAGATGTAGCCGGCGAAGATCTCCAGCAGGTTGAGGTCCTGCTGGCTATAGCGCTCGGTCTCGAGCCGGTTGACCAGCTCCAGCACCCCGCACACCTCGTGCTCGATGCGCACCGGGATGGCGACCAGGGTGCGGGTGCGGTAGTCGTTGTCGTCGTCGAACCGCGGGTTGAACAGACGGTCGGATCGGACGTCGTCGGTGCAGTACGATTTTCCGGTGATGTAGACGTGACCGCCGATGCCGCTGTGGGCGGAGACCTGCTGACCGATCAGCCGCTGCGACTTGTCGCCGAAGGCGGCGATGAAGGTCAGCGTGTTCTGGTCGCGGTCGCGGTTCTTCTCGGCCGGGTTGTCGAGCAGAATGGAGCCCGCCTCGGAGGGCACGAACTCGTTGGCTTTGCGCAGCACCGCCGTCAGGTTCTCGGCCAGGCTCATCTCCAGCGGAAAGCTGGGAGCGGCGCGCCGGCGCTCGAGAAAGCGCTCCAGCCGCGGCGGTTCGAGGCAGTGGAACTCGACCATGATGCGGGCGGCGCAAGCCGGGCGCCGGGCCCCGGCAGCCGGCCACCGGACGGCCATCCGGACCCGCCTGGCCGTCCGCGGCTGTGCCGGCGACGATACCAGAGGGTGATGACGGCGAAAAAGTCGACCGGGGGCCGCGCAGGCGTCCGAAGAGGCGCCCGGGGCCCGCTCCGCGAGCGGGCGGCCGGCGCTGGGCCGCGACTCAAGAAGCGGCTCGGCCAGCACCATCTGCGCGACGGCCGCCTGACCCGGCCGCTGGTCGAGTTTCTCGAGCCTGCCGGCCGGCTGGTGGTGGAGATCGGCGCCGGCGGCGGGGTGCTGACCCGCCGGCTGCTCGCCGCCGGGGCGCGGGTGGCGGCCTGGGAGCTGGACTTCGAGTGGGTCTTCGGGCTGCGCGCCCGGGCCGGCGACGGCCGGCTCTGGCCGGTGGCCGGCGACGCCCTTGAGCTGCCCTGGGGGCTCCTGCCGGCCGGCACCCTGGTGGCCGGCAACCTGCCCTACGGCATCGCCACCGCTCTCATCGAGCAGCTCCTGGCCGAGGCGCGGGGGGTGCCGCGGGCCGGCTTCCTGGTCCAGCTCGAGGTCGCTCGCCGACTGGCGGCCCGGCCCGGCGAAGCCGACTACGGTGCGCTCGCGGTTCTCGCCGCTGCCCGTGCCGAGGTCCGCCCGCTGGGCCGGGTGGCGGCCGGCAGCTTCCGACCGCCGCCCGAGGTGGACGGCGCTTTCGTGGGTCTGGTCCGGCGGCCGCCGCCCTTGCCGCCGGCCGAGATGCCGGCCTTCGCGGCCACCGTCCGGGCCGCCTTCGCCTACCGCCGGAAGAGCCTCCGCAACTCGCTGGCGGCCGCCTGGGGCGGCGAGCGCGCCGCCGAGGTGCTGGCGGCGCTGGGCTGGGGCCGCTCGGTCCGCGCCCAGGAACTGGACCTGGGAGCGCTGGTGGAGCTCCACGGGCAGGCCCGGCGGCTGCAGGCTAATCCCTGAGGGTGCTAGCCTGCACTTGTCACCGGGTCGCTCGGCGAGCGGGCGCAGGCGCCTGAAGATGCGGGGCTTACCGACGGAGCGCACCACAGGCGTACTCGAAGTACGTCGAGGATGCCCGACCGAGGAAAGTCCCGCAGATTCAGGCGCATCCGCCCGCGCAGCAGTGAGCCGGTGAGAAGTGCAGGCTAGGGTTGACTGCCCGAGGAAGGACCGAGCTGGCCAGATCCGCCCCCAGCCCACGCCGTAAGGCTCCCACCGACCGACCGCGCCTGCCGCCGGGCAAAGGCAGCGAGCTGATCGGTCTGCTGCTGCTGCTCCTGGGCCTGCTGATCGCGGCCAGTCTGCTGACCTACAACCCACGCGATCCGAGCCTGTTCCTGCGTGCCGCCGAGCCGCGTCCGGTCGACAACCTGGTGGGCCAGGCCGGCGCCCAGATTGCGGCCCTGGCCTTCAACCTCATGGGTCCGGCTTCGCTGCTGCTGCCGATCCTCCTGCTGCTGGCGGCCTGGCGCCGCCTCTGGCGGCGGGCCGCGCCGCGGGTGGCGGGCCGGGGGGTGGGCGCCATGCTCAGTCTGGTGGCGCTGCCCTTCCTGCTCGAGCTGACGCTGCGCGAGGTGCCGTGGCGGGGCTCGCCGGTGGCGGCCGGCGGGGTCGTCGGCCGGCTGCTGGCTCAGAGCCTGGAGCCGACGATGGGCTTTGCCGGGGCGCTGCTGCTGGCGGTGGGGATGCTGGCCATCGGCGGCGCGCTGCTCGTGCAGTCCACCCTCGGTGAGGTGCTGGCGGCCTGGGGCCGGCGGTTGACCGCCGCCCGCGAGCGCCTGGCGGTGGCCTGGGCACGGCGGCGCGAGCGGCTGGACCGCGAGCGGTCGCGCCGCCGGGTGATGGCCAAGCACCTGGAGCTGCGCGGCGCTGAGGGCGCCGCCCGGCGGCCGGAGCCGGCCGCCGGCCTGCCGCTGCGGGTGACCGAGAAGCCCGGCGAGGGCGGGTTCTCGCTGCGCCGGGTGCGGGGCGCGGTGCCGCCTGCGACGGTCCCGGTTACGGCCGCCGGCACCGCCCCCGAAGCGGCCGCGACGCCCGCGGTGTTGACGGCCCCGCCGCCGGCGCCCCCCGAGCCGCCGCAGCAGAAGATCCCCTTCCCCAAGCCACCCGCCAAGCCGGGAACCCTGCCGCCGCTCAATCTCCTCGTCCTCGAGGAGGCGGCGCCGGCCATCGAGGAGAGCGAGCTGGTGCGGCTCGGCGAGCTGATCCGCAGCCGCTGCGCCGAGTTCGGGGTCGACGGCACGGTCGAGGCGATCAGCCCGGGCCCGGTGATCACCGTCTTCGAGTTCCAGCCGGCGCCGGGAGTCAAGGTGAGCCAGATCGTCAACCTGCAGGACGACCTGGCACTGGCGCTCAAGGCCGAGGCGGTGCGCATCGACCGGCTGCCCGGGCGCTCGACGCTGGGCATCGAGGTTCCCAACCGCGAGCGGACGCTGATCCACCTCGGGCCGCTGCTCGCCCGCGAGCCGTTCCGCCGCGCCCCGTCGCCGCTGACCCTGGCTCTCGGCACCACTATCCACGGTGAGCCCTACTACGCCGACCTCGCCACCATGCCCCACCTGCTGGTCGCCGGCGCCACCGGCTCCGGCAAGAGTGTCGGCCTGCAGAGCATGATCACCTCGATCATCTACAAGGCGGTCCGCGACCAGGTGCAGTTCATCTTCATCGACCCCAAGCGGATCGAGCTGGGGGTCTACGGGCACATCCCGCACCTCAAGGCCGAGGTGGTGGTGGAGCCCAAGAAGGCGGCCAACGCGCTGCGCTGGGCCGTGGCCGAGATGGAGCGGCGCTACCGGCTGCTGGCCGAGGCCCACGTGCGCTCGATCGACTACTACAACCGGGCGATCGGAGACCCCCAGGTCCAGCGGCGGCTGGCGCTGAGCGAAGGCGAGGGCCTGCTCGAGGCCGCCGACCTCAAGCCGCTGCCGTACTACGTAGTGGTGATCGACGAGCTGGCCGACCTGATGATGGTGGCCTCGGCCGAGGTGGAGTCGTCGATCGCGCGGCTCGCCCAGATGGCCCGGGCGGTGGGCATCCACCTGATCGTCGCCACCCAGCGGCCCTCGGTGGACGTGCTCACCGGCACCATCAAGGCCAACTTCCCGTGCCGCATCTCCTACGCCACCGCTTCGCGGCACGACTCGCGGACCATCCTCGACACGGTGGGCGCCGAGAAGCTGCTGGGCAAGGGCGACCTGCTGTTCATGCCGCCGGGCACCTCGCGCATCCTGCGGCTCCACGGCGCCTACGTCACCGAGCAGGAGACCGCGGCGCTGGTGCGCTGGCTCAAGCGACAGGGGAGTCCCGACCTCGATCCGGCGGTGCTGGCGCCGCCCGAAGAGGAGCGTGGCGCGCAGGCCGCCGGCGGTGGCGACGACGAGCTGTTCGACGAGGCCGCCCGGCTGGTGGTCGAGCAGCAGCAGGCCTCGGCGAGCTTCCTCCAGCGGCGGCTGCGGATCGGCTTCTCGCGCGCCGCGCGGCTGATCGACATCATGGAGCAGGAGGGCCTGCTGGGGCCGCCACAGGGCAGCAAGCCGCGCGAGGTGCTGGTCAAGGCCGACTACTTCGCCGAGCTGGACCGCGCCCGCGAGGAGCTGTAGTCCCCGCACCGTGGGGGCACGGAGGGCGGGTGGCGGGGCGGCTGCTCTTCTTCGGGACGCCGGCCTTCGCGGTGCCGACGCTGGAGGCGCTGTGCGCCGCCGGCCGCGCGCCGCTGGCGGTGGTCACCCAGCCGGCGCGCCCGGCCGGCCGCGGCCGCCGGGACCGCCAGCCGCCGGTCGCCGAATGGGCGCTGGCCCGCGGCCTCGAGCTGTCGCAGCCGGAGCGGGTCCGCGACCCGGCGTTCCTCGAGCGGGCGGCGGCGCTGGCGCCCGAGGTCGCGGTGGTGGTGGCCTTCGGTCAGATCTTCCCTCCCGCCCTGTTGCGGATTCCCGTGCACGGCTGCATCAACCTCCACGCCTCGCTGCTGCCGCGCCATCGCGGCGCGGCCCCGGTGCAGGCGGCGCTGCTGGCCGGCGACCGCCGTACCGGGGTGACCACGATGCTGATGGAGGAGGGCCTGGACACCGGCCCGACCCTGCTCCAGCAGGGCACCCCGATCGCTCCTCGCGAGACCGCTGGCGAGTTGGCGGAGCGGCTGGCCGCTCTGGGCGCCGGTCTGATGGTGCGGACGCTCGACGCCCTGGCGGCGGGCCGGCTCGAGCCCCGGCCGCAGGTGGAGAGCGAGGCCACCTACGCGCCGCGGCTGCGGCGCGAGGACGGGGCGGTCGACTGGAGCCTCGAGGCGGAGCGGCTGTTCGACCGCTTGCGGGCGCTCACCCCGTGGCCGGGTCTCCACGCCGTGCTCCGCGACCGGCCCGTCAAGCTGCTGTGGGGGCGGCCGGCCGGGGCCGCCGGGCGCGACGCGCCGCCGGGGACGATCCTCGGCATCCAGGATGAGCGGCTGCTGGTGGCCTGCGGCGGCGGCAGCGCCTTTGCCGTCGACCGCCTGCAGCGGCCCGGCCGGCGGGCCCTCCCGGCCCCGGAGTTCGCCAACGGCGAGCGGCTGCGGCCGGGAGAGCGCTTCGGGTGAGCGCCGCCCGGCGCCCCCGCGGCCGGGACGTGGGCCGTGACGCCCGCTCGGTGGCGGCGGCGGTTCTCGACCGGCTGGAGGCCTCGCGGGCGCCGGCCGGCGACCTGGTCGAGCGTCGGGCCGCGGGTCTCGACGAGCGGGACCGGCGGCTGGCACGCGAGCTGGTCTCCGGGGTGCTGCGCTGGCGCCGGCGGCTCGACCAGGTGCTGGCGGCGGCCGGTGGCCGCCCGCCGGAGCGGATCCAGCGCGAGCTGCTGGCGCCGCTGCGGATCGGCGCCTACCAGCTTCTGTTCCTCTCCCGGGTCCCGGCCCACGCCGCCGTCGACCGCGCCGTCGAGGAGGCCCGCCGCCGCACCCACCCGGGCGGCGCCGGCTTCGTCAACGCGGTGCTGCGGCGGGTGGCGGCGGCGCCCGACCCGGCCGCCTGGCCGGTGGCCGAGCGCGATCCGCGCCGTCGGCTGGCGGTCGAGGCCAGCCATCCGGATTTCCTGGTCTTCCGCTGGCTCGAGCGCTGGGGCGAGGAGCGCACCCGGCGGCTGCTCGAGGCCAACAACACCCCCCGGCCGATGCACCTGCTGGCCTTCCGGGCGCGCGGCGGGCGGGAGGCCCTGGCCGCTCGGCTGGCCGCCGAGCGGGTCGCGACCGGGCCCTCGGCGCTGGCGCCGCAGGGCCTCGTGGTCCGCCGCGGCGATCCCCTGGCCGGCGACTCGTTCCGCCGCGGCGAGCTGTACCTCCAGGACGAGGCCGGTCAGGCGGCGGCGCTGCTGCCGCCGCCGCGGCCCGGCGAGCGGGTGCTGGACGCCGCTGCCGCCCCGGGCGGCAAGGGCCTGGCGCTGGCGGCCTACGAGCCGTCGGTCTCGGTGACGGCGGCGGACGCCTCGCTCGGCCGTCTGCGGCTGCTGGCCGCCAACCTCGAGCGCCTGCGCCTGGTCTGGCCGCTGCTGGCGGCCGACGCCGGCCACCCGCCGCTGCCGGCCGTCTTCGACCGGGTGGTCCTCGACCTGCCCTGCACCGGCACCGGCACGCTCCGCAAGCATCCCGAGCTCAAGTGGCGGGTGAGCGCCGGCGAGCTGCGGCGGCTGGCGCGGCACGGTCTCCGGCTGCTGACCGGGGCCGCGGCGGCGGTTCGCCCCGGCGGTCTGCTGGCGGTCATCACCTGTTCCCTGGAGCCGGAGGAGAACGAGCAGGTGGTCGAGGCCTTCGTGGCGGGGCATCAGGGCTTTGCCCTGCAGGCGCTCGACGAGGGCCCGGACGGCGAATGGCGGACCCACCTGGAGACCCCGCACCGTTGGCGCGTCCTGCCCGCCGGCGACCACGACGGCTACACGGTCTCGCTCCTTCGCCGCCGGGCCTGATCTCCACCACGGACTGCTAGCAGCCCGTGGTGAAAATCCGCCCGCCCGGCTGGCGGCGGGGCGGAGCCGTCTGCGGCGTTGCCGCTCCTCGACAATGGCTCGGCATTGCCTGCCTCGCGTCGCCTGGCATCCGGCCCCGCCGCGCTTGCCAGCCGACCCGACCGACTTCCACCACGGACTGCCAGTGTCCCGTGCGGCAAGTTCCTTTACATTCGAGCGGCGCTGCATCCCGCTGGGCGGCGTTGCTCCTCGGTCGCATATGGCCTCGATATGCTCGCTCGTCGCGCCTTGCCCAGCGGGCGCTTCGCCGCTCTCGATGTGGCA
>JBFGCA010000099.1:0-18641 GCA_041567315.1 Thermoanaerobaculia bacterium
GCCCCTCCGCGAGGAGCTGCGGGGCGGCCGCATGCTGCTCGCTCTGGCACCGCGGGCGGCGCCCGACGGCGCCTCGTCCGAGCCGCCCGCCGAGCTGGCTCCCTGGGAGGAGGTGCAGATCCCACGCGGGCGCGGCGCCGGCACGCTGAGCGGCACCTGGTTCCCCGCCCGCGAGCCCCGTGGCGGGGTCCTGCTGGTCCACCCCTGGGTGCCCTGGGGGCGCGCCTACTTCCATCGGCGGGGCCGGATCGAGACGCTCCGCGCCGCCGGCTTCCACGCCCTGGCCTTCGACCTGCCGGGCTTCGGCGGCAGCGGTCCGCCGGCCGGCTTCTTCGACCGCGACGTGGCCGACGCCCTGACCTTCCTGGCCGAGCGCGCCGCCGGCCTGCCGCTCGCCGTCTGGGGGATCAGCGCCGGCGGTTACTGGGCGCACATGGTGCTCAGCGCCCGCCCCGGCGTCACCGCCGCGGTCTTCGAGGACGTGTCACCGCACCTCATCGAGTGGGCCTGGCGGCTCGCCCCCTGGGGCAGGCCGTTCTACCTGCTCTATCGCTGGCTGCTCCCCCGCGCCTACCGCTTCCTCGACGTCCGCCGCCACGCCCCGGCCCTCCGGGTCGAGCGCACCGCCTACGTCAGCGGGGCCGACGACCGGGCCATCCGCCCCGGCGAGACCCGCGCCCTGGCCACCGCCTCCGGCGGCCGCTGCCTCGTCGTCGACGGCGCCGGCCACCTCGACTCGATCCGCCTGGCCAACGCCGAGGTGCTGGAGCTGGCGATGGACACGCTCCTGCCTCAGCCCTCCTCGTTGGTGTCGTAGGTGAAGCCCAGGGCGCGGAAATCGAACATCTCGTCGGCGCGGACCTCGGAGAAGTTGAACAGTTCGCCCCGCCAGTCGTCCGGATACTCCGGGTTGCCGTAGTCGGCCGCCGTGTCCGAGCTCTCGCGCCGCCTCCGGGATACCCCAGCGCTCGTCGCCCGACACGCCCGGCACGCCGTAGCCCTCGCCCTCCCGGATGGACATCTGGACGACGTCTTCGCACGACTCGGTGGCGAGCTGCAGCATCCTGAAGGTTGCGCCCGCCCTCTCGACGGCACCCTCGACCGTCTCCCTGACCTCACCGGCCGTCGCTTCGATGTTGTCCCTGACGGCCTCGGGACTCTCCGCACAGCCACCCAGGCAGGCGACCGCAAGAACGGCGGCAGTGAGAGCTGGAGAGGGACTTGTTTTCGGGTCCGGCATGACTGGCCTCCAGCGGTCGCTCCATCAGAATCCACGACCCACTGACCGCGACCGGCCAGGACTGTCAGCAGCCCGCGTTGGCTCCGGGAACTGCGGGAGTAGACCACCGGGGCGTTCCGGGCGTCAGACGACCGTTCCCGCTTCGGCGGTGACGATCGGTTCCCACGCGGCGGCGACAGGTCGGACCGCGCCTTCGGTGCCCCGCCCGGCGGGGGGCGCCGCTTTCGGCGGCGCCGCGCCGACGTCCGGCGGTCAGCCCGACCAGGCCGAGGTGTCGCCGGACTCGAAGCCGTCGCTGAAGATCAGGGCCGGAGGCTGACAGACCGGCGGCAGCGGCAGCGCCAGCCGGATGCGGCCCCAGCCGTAGGTGTTGTTGGGGACCGAGCCGCCGGGGACGCCCGAGCAGTCCTGGGTCGAGGTGCGGGGGACGGCGGTGGCCTCGGTGCAGGCCTCCAGGCGGTCGACGTCGCCGGCCAGGGCCGGCGCCGCGGAGATCAGCAGCGCCACCTGGCCGGCGACGTGGGGCGCCGCCATGCTGGTGCCGCTGAAGCTGCTGTAGTTGCCGAAGCGCACGGAAGAGCGCACGCTGACGCCGGGCGCCGAGACGTCGGGCTTCAACCGGAAGCTCCCGTCCTCGTCGACGGCGCCACGGCTGGAAAAGGGCGCGATGGCGTCGTTGCTGTCGGTGGCGCCCACCGTGTGCGAGGCCTCGTAGATCCCGGCCGGATTGTCGACCGACTCGCAGCCCGGGCCGGCGTTGCCGGCCGAGACCGCCACCAGGATGCCGGCGGCGCGCACGTTCTCGACCACGGTGCGCAGCGCATTGGGGTCGGTGCAGCCCTCGCTCGGCGGGCAGCTCCACGAGTTGTTGACCACGTGCGGCGCCCGCGCCGGGTCGGGGTTCTGCCCGGCCAGGTCGGTGGGCGCGATGAAGAACTGGAAGCACTCGCTGTAGGTGGCCGGGGTGCCGACGCCCTCGTTCATGTTGCGGCAGCCGATCCAGCGGGCCGCCGGGGCGACCCCGATCTGGTTGCCGCCGCCGTCGTCCCCTACCATGGTGCCCATGGTGTGGGTGCCGTGGCTCTGGTCGGCGCACGGCTCGGGCGAATCGGCCGGACAGTCGCCGTTGGGGACGTGGATCGCGTCGTGCCAGTTGTAGTTGTGGTCGGCGGCGGCGCCGTCCCAGCCGCGGTACTGCTGCTTGAGGGCCGGGTGGTCCCACTCGTAGCCGGTGTCCTGCCCCGCCACCACCACCCCCTGGCCGGTGAAGCCGGCCGCCCAGAAATCCGGCGCCCCGATCTGCAGCACGTTCCATTCGATCGCCTCGCTGGAGCCGATCGCTTCGGCCGGCGCGACGCGCTCGAGCGCGACCGCCGGATTGGCGGACACCCGGGCCACGTCGGGGCGCTCCGCCATCGCCCGCGCCACCTCGCGGCCACCCCGTACCCAGATCATGTTGGCCACCCAGAACCTGTGGAAGCGGACGCCGAACCGCGCCAACTCGGCGACCACCGGGGGCTGGGTCGCGGCCGCCGTCGCCGCCAGCCGCTCGAAGACGTACCGGCCCCTGGCCTCCTTGGTGGTCAGATGTCGAGCTCCCGAGAGGTCGGCCTGCTCATCCAGGAACACCAGGAACTCGGTGACCGCACCCCCCTCGGAGGTCTCGACCACCCACGGGTCGACCTTCCGCGTCCAGTCCGTCGCGGGCTCCGCGGCCGCGCTGGGCCAACCGACGACGGCTACAGCAATTGCAGTCGAAACTCCCGTCCAAATCCGGGCCCTCCCCGGACTTCGCTTCCTCGGCGCAAAGTTCGTCATCGCCCGCAATCTATCGCGCCGACATTTCGCTGGCAGTGAGAAACGAAACCCCCGAAGGGGGTCGATTCCAGGTAAGAGTCCCAAGGCGTCCCCGCCGGAGATCGGCCAGATCGAGCGGAAGGTCCGAGGGCGCGCAGTCGCGGCGACTCGCGCCACGGGTCTGTGAAGGGCCGGGCCGTCCGGCAAGACTCTTGCTGAGCGAACCCGGGCTGGCACGAACCGTAATAGTCAGCGGGCGGCTGCGGCGGAACGTCGGGCCTGCCAGATCAAATTCTTGGAGAATCCCCAAAATGACCGATGCGACGGCACTCCCTTCCCGGGACCGACACCTACCGGCGGGCCTTGCCGCCGGACCCGCCGAAACCCGACCCGCCCCTCTACCTGAAAGCGCACCTGGCACCCCCTGGTGGAAAGCCGCTGGCTCCAGAGCCGCTTTCCCGGCTCTCGCCGCCCTCGTCCTCGCCCTGGCCGTCACCGGCCCGGCGGGCGCGGCCCCGCCCGAGACCGACGCTCCCGAGTTGATCCCGCTCGAGGTGCTGCTCGGCAACCCCACCAAGAGCCAGGCGCGGATCTCGCCGGACGGCACCCGGCTGTCGTACCTGGCGCCCTCCGAGAAAGGGGTGCTCAACGTCTGGGTGCGCACCCTCGGTGCCGAGGACGACGCCATGCTCACCCAGGACGAGGATCGCGGCATCCGCATCCACTTCTGGGCCGAGGACGGCAAACACCTGCTCTATCTCCAAGACATCGGCGGCGACGAGAACTGGCACGTCTACTCGGTCCATCTCGAGAGCAAGCAGGTGCGTGACCTGACGCCGTTCTTCGGGGTGCGGGCCGAGAACATCGTCACCGACCGGCGGTCGCCCAACCAGATCCTGGTGGGGCTCAACCTGCGCGACCGGCGGCTGTTCGACATGCACCGGATCGACCTCACCACCGGCGCGGTGGTGCCGGACACCGAGAACCCCGGCGACGTGGTGGGCTGGCTCACCGACCCCGAGTTCCGGATCCGCGCCGCCCTCGCCTCGCATCCGCAGGACGGCAGCACCATCCTGCGGGTCCGGGACTCGGTCGAGGCCCCCTGGCGCGACCTCGTCACCTGGCCGTGGGACGAGAACGGGACCGCGCACGACTTCTCGGCCGGCGGCGGCTCGCTCTACGTCGAGTCGTCCCTGGACTCCGACACCACCCGGCTGCTCGAGGTGGACGCCGCGACCGGTGAGATCCTCCGGGTGCTCGCCCACCACGAGCAAAGCGACGTCGGCAGCGTGCTCATCCATCCCGAGACGCGCGTCGTCCAGGCGGTGTCCTTCGAGTACGAGATGCCCGAGTGGCGGGTCCTCGACCCCTCGATCGCGGCCGACGTCGAAGCCCTCGAAAGCCCGGGTCACGGGGTCTGGACCCCGGTCGCGCGCGACCGCGCCGACCGCCGCTGGATCCTCCACTACGACTCCGACACCCGCCCGGGGCGCTACTACGCCTACGACCGCGAGAGCCGCGAGCTGGAGTTCCTGTTCACCACCCGGCCGGCGCTCGAGCGCTACGCCCTGGCGCCACGCAAGCCGGTGGTGATCACCGCCCGCGACGGCCTCGAGCTGGTCTCCTATCTCACCACGCCGCTGGGAGTCGAGCCCAAGAAGCTGCCGATGGTGCTCTACGTCCACGGCGGACCCTGGGGCCGCGACCAGTGGGGCTACGACCCGATCGCCCAGTGGCTCGCCAACCGCGGCTACGCGGTGCTGCAGGTCAACTTCCGGGCCTCGACCGGCTTCGGCAAGAAGTTCATGAACGCCGGCAATCGCGAGTGGGGTGTCGGCAGCATGCAGCACGACTTGACCGACGCCGTCCAGTGGGCGGTGGATCAGGGGATCGCCGACCCCGCCAAGGTCGCCATCATGGGCGGCTCCTACGGCGGCTACGCCACCCTCGCCGGGCTCACCTTCACGCCCCAGCTGTACGCCTGCGGCGTCGACATCGTCGGCATGTCCAACATGCGCACGGTGTTCGGCTCGATCCCGCCCTACTGGCAGACCTTCAAGAAGCAGATGCTGCTCCGGGTGGGCGACGTCGAGCAGGACGAGGAGTACAACCGGCAGATCTCGCCCCTTTTCCACGCCGACAAGATCCGGGTGCCGCTGCTGATCGGTCAGGGCGCCAACGACCCGCGGGTCAACGTCAACGAGTCCAACCAGATGGTCGAGGCGATGCGGGGCCGCGGGCTGCCGGTGACCTACGTCGTCTACCCGGACGAGGGGCACGGCTTCGCCAAGCCCGCCAACCGGCTGGACTTCAACGGCCGCGCCGACCGCTTCCTGGCGGACTGTCTCGGTGGCCGCGCCGAGGCGGCCGCCCCGATCGACGGCTCGAGCGCCGTGCTCCGCTAGCGCCGCTCGCGTGCCCGGCCCGGGGTCGGCGGGCAGGGTCGGGCGGGCGCCCGAGGGCGGCCACGAGAGCAGTGGGGGCCGCGGTTCGATCCAAAGCGTTGAACCAACGGCCCGGTTGACCTTCCGAACGGCCCATTGGTACGATGCGCGCCAATTCCAGTGGGAAGGAGCCGGTTGCCCGGCGGAGGGTCCGGGGCGGGCTCCCAGCGCACCCGCAGAGCGCCGCCGAGGCCTTTGCAGATCGTAAGGAGGTCCCCATGATCGAAAGTCGACCCGCAGCCTTGTTCTTGACTCTCGGACTGGTCGCTGCCCTGCTTCTGGCTCCTGTGCTGGCGCCGCCGGTGATGGCGCAGGACGAGGCCGAGCCGGCGGAGGAGGCGGCCGCAGCCGAGGGCGAAGCGGCCGGCGAGGAGCAAGGGGAGGAACCGGTTGGCTTTACCGACGTCATCGTCGTCACCGGCACCCGCGCCCAGCCGCGCTCGGTGGTCGAGTCGATGGTGCCGATCGACGTGATCTCGGCCGACGACTTCGTCAACCAGGGGGAGACCGACGTCAGCAGCCTGCTGCGCACCATCGCCCCCTCCTACAACGTCAACACCCAGCCGATCAGCGACGCCGCCACCGTGGTGCGGCCGGCCAACCTCCGCAACCTGGCGCCGGACCACACCCTGGTGCTGATCAACGGCAAGCGGCGCCACCGGGCGGCGGTCATCTACTGGCTGGGCAACGGCGTGGCCGACGGCGCCCAGGGTCCCGACATCTCGGCGATCCCGGCCATCGCGCTGCGCCAGGCCGAGGTGCTGCGCGACGGCGCCTCGGCGCAGTACGGCTCCGACGCCATCGCCGGGGTGATGAACTTCCTGCTCAACGACTCGAGCTCGGGGGGCAGTGTCGAGCTGCGGACCGGTGGCTACACGGCCGGCGACGGCGAGACCATGTCGGTGGCCGCCAACGTCGGTCTGCCCTGGGGCGAGAACGGCTTCGCCAACCTCAGTCTCGAGTACGGCACCAGCGACCCGACCGACCGCAGCGTGCAGCGCGACGACGCCGCGGCGCTGATCGCCGCCGGCAACACCAACGTCCGCAACCCGGCCCAGATCTGGGGCTCGCCGGAGATCGACGACGATCTCAAGCTGTGGGGGAACTTCGGCTATCTGATGGGCGGCGGCACCCAGTTCTACGGCCACGCCAACTGGGTCAGCAAGACGGTGACCGGCGGCTTCTTCTTCCGTAACCCCCACACCCGCGGCGCGGTGTTCAGCGGCGACGGCGGCGAGACCCTGCTGATCGGCGACCTGCTGGACGCCCAGGACGGCGTGCTCGACGGCTCCGCCAACTGCCCGACGGTCCGCTTCGGGGGCGAGTTCTCCGAGATCGTCCTCGATCCCGAGGCGCTGGCCCAGGTCCTGGCCGACCCCAACTGCTTCACCTTCCAGAAGCTGTTCCCGGGCGGCTTCACCCCGCAGTTCGGGGGCGACCTCGAGGACCAGGCGATCGTCGCCGGCTTCCGCGGCCAGACCGCCGGCGGGCTGGGCTGGGACGCCAGCATCAGCTACGGCTCCAACGAGGTCGACTTCTTCATCTTCAACACCGTCAACGCCTCGCTGGGCCCGGACACCCCGACCTCGTTCGACCCCGGGCTCTACGCCCAGGACGAGCTCAACTTCAACTTCGACGTCACCTACGCGCTCAACGACCAGACCAACGTGGCCGGCGGCGTCGAGTGGCGCGAGGAGGAGTTCGAGATCGGCATCGGCCAGATCGAGTCGTTCGAGATCGGCCCGCTGGCGACGCAGGGCTTCAGCTCGGCCTCCAACGGCTTCCCCGGCTTCAGCGACATCGCGGCCGGCAGCTGGAGCCGCAGCAACTACGCCATCTACGGCGACGTCGAGCGCACCGGCGGCGACGGTAAGTGGACGCTGGGCCTGGCGCTCCGGGTCGAGGACTTCGAAGACTTCGGGACCACCACCAACGGCAAGGTCTCGGCCCGCTACCAGCTCAGCGACCAGTTCCAGGTGCGGGGCAGCGTCAGCACCGGCTTCCGGGCGCCGACGCCGGGCCAGCAGAACGCCTTCAACGTCTCGACCGAGTTCGACCTCCAGCTCATGGACCTCGTCAACAACGGCACCATCCCGTCGACCTCGCGGGTCGCCCAGCTCCGCGGCGGCGAGCCGCTGACCGCCGAGGAGTCGGTCAACCTGGCGCTCGGCGTGGTCTACGACAGCGGTCCGTTCACCCTCACCGCCGACTTCTTCCGCATCGACCTCAGCGACCGGCTGGCGGTAACCCAGAACTTCCAGCTCACCCAGGCGGAGATCGACCAGCTGATCGCCGAGGGCATCACCAGCGCCGCCAACCTGCGGAACTTCCGCTTCTTCACCAACGACTTCGACACCGAGACCCAGGGCGTCGACGTCGTCGCCACCTACATCCCGCCGGGTCTGGGCGGCGACACCACCTTCAGCTTCCTGTTCAACTACACCGAGACGGACGTCGCCAAGTTCAACCCGGCCACCCTCGACGACGTGCGGATCCGCGAGCTGCAGGAGGCGCTCCCGGACACCCGCTGGGTCTTCACCGGCAATCACCGGATGGGCGACAAGTGGCGATTCCTCGGCCGGCTGAGCTACTACTCCGGCTGGTTCGACTCCGAGGACGTCCAGGACTACAGCGGCGAGTACGTCGCCGACCTCGAGGTGGGCTACAACGTCACCCCGGCGGTGACCCTGGTGGTCGGCGGGCAGAACGTGTTCGACACCTTCCCCGACGAGAACCGGGGCGCGCGGTCCGGCGTCGGCAACCGCTACAGCCAGTACTCGCCGTTCGGCTTCAACGGCACCTTCTGGTACGCGCGGCTCAAGTACGCCTGGAAGACCACCTGGGGGAAGTAGGCTCCAGGGTCTACCGATCCCGGCAGACTGCGAGCGGCCCCCGGTGACCCCGGGGGCCGCCTTCTTTCGTGCCGACCGAGCGGCTCAGTCCTGCTTGAGCTCGATCTCGAAGCCGTGCTCGGCGGCCAGGGCGCGGATGCGGCGGACGTTGGCGGCGGTCAGCTCGCCGTAGGAGAAGTGGCCCTGCTGGCGGGTGAAGCCAAGCAGGATGGTCTCCGCCAGGCAACCCCAGAGCTGCCCACCGTCGAGACGCATGGCCGGCATCTCGACCTGCTGGCCGAGCGGCGCCCGCACCATGCCGCCGCGGATCACCAGCGCCCGCGGCCGCTCCCGCTGAACGGCCGAATCGACGTCCTGCGGAACGGCGACGTCGCAGATCACCACCGGCCCGTCGCCGACGTGCTCGGCGCCGATCACCGGCCGCGCCGAGTTGGTGGCCGAGACCACGAGCTGGCAGTCGCGCAGCGCCTCCATCGAGTGGGCGATGCGCACCGGCGCCCGCTCGCCCAGCGCCGCCGCCAGCCGGCGGTAGAGGATCTCGCCGGCCGCCTCGTCGGCCGCCAGGCTGGGCAGCAGATCGCCCGCCGACGCGGCCAGCGCCGCCGCCAGCCCCCGGGCCTCCGCCGCCGCCGGCTGCTGCCGCAGGCGCTCGAGAGCGGCGCGGTAGAGCCGCTCGGCCACCGGCCGGAGGAAGCGGCCGGCGCCCGGGCGGCCGATCAGCACGATGCCTCCCACCTCCTCCGCCGCCAGCTCGGCGAGCGTCGCGCCGACGTTGCCGGCGCCGCCGGCGATGCCCAGCCGGCAGGCGCCCAGGTCGAGCCCCAGGCCGACGGCCGCCTGGCGCGACGCCTCCCAGGCGGCCGCCACCGTCAGGCTGTTGCCGCTGGTCAGGGTCAGCTCGTCCTCGACGATCCGCCGGCAGTTGTCGGTGACGATGGAGGTGTGACCGCCCAGCCCCACCACCGAGCTGCCGAGCTGACGGGCCAGCTCGACGCCCTGCCGCACCAGGTCGAGACTCCAGTCGGCCCCCTGGCGCATGCTTTCCATCGCCTGTTCGGGCGTAAACGGCACGCCGATCACCGTCACCCGGGCGCGCTCGCCGCTCAACGAGCGGACCTCCGCCTCGTCGAGCACGAACGGCTGCAGGAGTCCGCGGGTGCGGTCCAGGAAGCGCTCGCAGTCGGCGTCGTCGAAGCCGGCCAGGCGCGGCTCCCAGGCATGGAGGTCGGCCGGCTCCGAGAAGTGGGCCAGGAAGGCCACCCGCGGGACCTCGCCGGCGGCCGAGGGCACCGGACGGGGCGGTGGCGGCCGCCGCTCCACCGCCGGTGCCGGCGGCGGCGGACCGCTCCGGCGGCCCGCAACCAGGTAGGAGACCAGCTGCCGGGTGTCCGAGGCCTCCAGCCGGACCAGCAGATCCTCGAGCGCCGCCAGCAGCCGGTCGCACTCCTCGCGACCGACGTAGGCGGAGGGCTCGATCCGCAGCGTGGCGCGCTCCGACAGCGTCGGCGCCACCCGGATGCCGTGGACGCGGAGCAGATAGCCGGCCGCCAGGTAGCTCAGCAGGTTCTGCTCGGAGAGCACCCGCAGCAGCGGCGAGGGCGACATGATCTGCGGCTCGAGCTCCACCCCGATCATCAGGCCCCGCCCGCGGACCTCGCGGAGCTGACGCGGATGGCGGGCGCGGAGCTGCCGCAGCCGCCCGAGCAGCGCGGCGCCGGTCTCGCGGCAGCGGCGGATCAGGGCGTCGTTGTCGCGCTCGAGGATCTCGAGCACCCGCAGCGCGATCAGGCTGGCGTAGTCGTCTTCGGCGAAGGTCGAGGTGTGGAGCACGCCGAAGTCCGGCCGGTAGCGCGCCGCGTCGACCAGCAGCGCCGAGACCTTGGCCAGTCCACCGCCCAGCGACTTGGAGAGCAGGTAATAGTCGCCGCGCACCCCGGCGGCCTCCAAGGCCAGAAAGGCACCGGTCCGCCCCATGCCGCTCTGGATCTCGTCGATCACCAGCGGGAAGCCGTGCTCGTCGGCGGCCCGCCGCAGCGCCTCCAGCAGCCGCGGGCCCAGCTCGTGGATGCCGCCCTCGCCCTGGATCGGCTCGACGAAGCAGGCCGAGACGTTGACCAGGCTCTGCTCGCGCAGCTCCACCCGGCCGTCGGGCTCGAAGGCGACGGTGTGGAAGGCCACCCGCGCCCGCTCCATCTCGCGCTCTACCGCCTCGCCGTCATCGGCCGGGATGAACACCGTCGAGATGCCGATGCGCCGCCAGGGGTGGCGGTAGAGCCGCGAGTAGGTGAGCTTGAGCGAGCCGGTCGACTTGCCGTGAAAGGAGCCACAGACCGCCAGGAACCGCGGCTCCTGCCCCAGCGCCTCCGCGGCCTCGCGCCGCAGGTGCTCGAGCAGGGCTTCGAGGGTGGCGATCCGGCCCACCCCGAGCCGCTCGGCGGCGGCGGCCAGGAACCCTTCGGGCAGGAAGGAGCGGCCGTCGCGCAGCCGCAGGCGGAGCATCCGCAGTCGCTCCTCGAGACTCTCCAGCAGCCGGTCGTTGCGCAGCGACATCTCCAGCTCGGCGTGCTTGATCGCCGCCTCGACCGCCTCGGCGCCGGTGCTGGCCAGGGTCGCCCGGTAGTCGCGGCCGGTGATCCGCTGCAGCCGCTCGGAGAGCCGCCGGGCCAGCAGCCCCGCCGGGCCTCGGATGCTGGCCTGGGCGTTGAAGGGCCGCCGGCCGTCGAGCGCCCGCCGGGCGACTTCGATCAGCTCGGGGTGGTTGTGGCCCAGCAGCGAGGCCCCGAAGCCGCCGATGAAGTCGAGCACCTCGCGCTCCTCGCCGCCGTCCAGCGTGAACAGCCGGTCGCCCTCGGCGCGGTGAAACGAGAGATCGAGGCCAAACGCCGCCAGCATGCGGGCCAGCCGCGGCTTGAGGTACGTGGCGTAGGCCTGCCGGCCGGCGGCCGGCGACTCCTCGGCCCGCCCCGCTCCGGTCTCGCCGGCCCTGCCCAGCACGCTCACCGGTCGCCCTCCCGGTCCTTCCTCAGACCCCGTCCGCCAGCGTTCGGCGCTCGGGGCGGCCCTCGGGGCGGCCGTCGGGCGCCCGCAGCCGGTCCACGTAGGCCGCCAGCTCCCCCACCGTGCGGATGTCGGTCAGGTCCTCGAGCCGGAACTGCACCTGGAACTCCTCTTCGATCGACATCATCAGGTCCAGCGCCCGGATCGAGTCGATGCCGTACCCCCGCAGGCGGGCGCTGGCGCCGATGGCTCGCGGGTCGATCGCACAGACCTCGCCGATGAGGCTCCGGAGCCGCTCGAACGTGCGGTCGTCAATCAAGCCTCGACCTTTCGCCGCCCGTCGGGGCGCCGGCCAACCGGCCCTCACTGCCGGTCGCCACGCCTCGGCGGGCCGCCTCCTGCGGCGCGCCGCTGGAGTCCGCCGGCGGCCGTCCGCCGCTGCCGCCGGCCCCGTAGAAAGAGATCAGGATGCGCTCGAACAGGCGTCCGGGCAGCAACCGCTTGAGCCCTACCGAAAGCCGCTGGCTGGCCCGGCCCACGGTGTAGCGCACCCGCGGCCGTCGCCGGCCGGCCAGCCGCACCACCAGCTCGCCCACCAGCCGCGGCGCGGCGCCCGCGCGCTCCTCCTTCTCGATGACGGCGAGCGCCCGCTCCCAGCCGGCGCGGTAGGGCGAGCCCGGGGCCGGCGCGGACTTGACGCGGCGCTCGGTGATGCGGGTCCTGAGATCGCCGGGCTCGACCAGCGCCACCCGGACGCCGCTCCCCGACAGCTCCTGCCGCAGCGCCTCGGTCAGCCCCTCGAGCGCGAACTTGCTGGCACTGTAGGCGCCCTGGAACGGCAGCCCCATGAGGCCGCCGATCGAGCTGACGTTGACGATCAGTCCCGAGCCCTGCTCTCGCATCCCGGGCAGCACCTCCTGGATCATTCGCAGCGCCCCGAAGAAGTTGGTCTCGAGCTGCGCCCGGACCGCCTCGACCGGCGTCTCCTCTACCGCTCCCGCCAGCCCGTAGCCGGCGTTGTTGACCAGCAGGTCGACACGGCCGGCCCGGGTCAGCACCTCGGCCACCGCCGCCCGCACCGACTCGTCGCTGGTGACGTCCAGGGTCAGACCCTCGAAGGCGGACGGCGCGAACGCCGGATCGCGGCTGCTGCCGAAGACCCGGTAGCCGGCGTCGGCCAGGGCACGGGCGCAGGCCTCGCCGACCCCGGATGAGGCGCCGGTCACCAGGGCGACGGGCGGACCGGGTGCGGCGCCGCTCACTCCCCGCCCTCCGCCACTTTCATGCAGGCCAGCGCCTCGACGGCGCAGTTGGCCACGTAGTGGACGTCCTCGTCGCTGAGCTCGGAGTAGACCGAGAAGCGGACCAGGCTCATTCCCCGGGGCACCGCCGGATAGACGAAGACCGAGCTCAGGATACCGCGCCGCCGCAGCTCGGCATAGAAGGTGCAGGCCTCCTCGTCCTTGAAGTAGATCGAGATGATCTGACTCGAGCTGCCGGCGGTGTCGATGCCGTGCTCGTGGAGCCGGCTGCGGAGCCGGTCGGCCATGCGTAGGCAGTGGGCCGCCCGCTCGGGCTCACGGATCACGATCTCCAGCGCCGCCTTGTGACCGGCCGCCAGCACCGCCGAGGTCGCCGAGCTGAACACCACCGGCCGCATGCAGGTGTTGAGGCTGCGCATCAGGTCGGCGCCGCCGGCCACCAGACCGCCGTGCCCGCCGAGCGCCTTGCTGAGGCTGACGGTCCGGAAATGGACGCGATCGGCGAGGCCCAGCTTGACCGCCAGTCCGCCGCCCCTCTCCCCGAACATTCCGAACGAGTGGGCCTCGTCGAGGATCAGCGTGCAGTCGTAGCGCTCGCAGATGTCGACGTAGCGCTCGAGATCGGGCATGGTGCCGTCGGTGCTGTAGAGGGCGTCGATGCAGACGATCCCCGGCCCGTGGATGCTGACCCGCTTCTCGAGGTTGTCGGGGTCGTTGTGGCGGACGATCACCTTGCGGCCCCGCGACTGGCGGATGCCGTCGCCGAGCGAGGCGTGTGCCTCGACGTCCATGTAGACCGGCATCTCGGGCTTGGCGATGGCCTCGATGAGCCCGACGTTGGCGGTCCACCCGGCGGTCGTGAGGATCACCTCGCCGGCCTGCAGCGACTGCCGGAGCAGATCGATGAACTCGTCGTGCTCGCGCGAGGCGCCGCCGAACACCGACGAAGAGAAGGACTCGATCCGCTGCCGGCTGTTGGCCTGCTCGCGGGCCGCGATCACCTCGGGGTGGTTGGCCAGCCGCAGATAATCGTTCTGATGAAGCGAAAGATAAGGCGTAATGTCCGCCGGCTGGGCGAACGGAAACGGATTCAGTCCGTCGATGAAGTCGCGGTGCTCGCGGACGTGCTCGATCAGCCAGTCCGGATACCGCGGCTCCGGATGGCGGGCCGCCGGCGCGGCCGGCGTGCCGGGGCCGAGCGCCTCGTCGGGGATCGCCGCCATCCGGCGGGCCACGCTGCCGGCGCCGGCCGCCCGGCGCCGCCGCCTCTCCGCCTCGGGCGGGCTCTCCTCCACGGGGTTCGCGGACCGCCCGGACGGCGGGCTCTTGGGCAGTTGCTCCATGAAAAAGACTCCCGGTCCGTCCGGCCCTCAACCCCTCGCCGTCGTCTCTCCAGAAGATTGGGGGATGACTATATGTGACCGACCGATTGGAGTAAAGCGTCGCGTGGCAACCTGTGCCGTAACGTCCTCGTCCTCGCCGTCCTGGTCCCCGGAGACGGTTCGCTTCCTGAACAGGAAGGTGGCGGCATCGACCCCCAGATCGATCCCCGCCACCAGCAGCTGGTAGCCGAGCGAGCCCCGGGACGGCAGCCCGACCAGATCTTCGACGGTGGCCAGCACCAGCTCCCGAGCATAGAGCCGCCGGTGGGACGGATCGGTCTCGAGCAGGTGGGTGGCCTCGAGGACCGCGGTGGCCACCAGATCGAAGACCACCGCCAGCTCGCGCAGGTGGTTGACGGTGAACTCGACCAGGGTCAGCGAGGCCCGGAGCGACCCGCGGACCGCATCCGGATTGACCCGGAAAAACTCGTCGATGACGGTCTTCATCGGCGGCGACACCGGGTTGAGCCACAGCACCGCCGCCCACACGATGCGGCTCAGCAAGCGCGACGCGGCCTGCACCAGCCCGCCCAGGACGGTAGCGGGAGGACGCAGCAGCCGCGCCCGCAGTGCGGGCTGCTCGGGGGCCTCGCACCACAGGTCGCCGCGGTTGATCAGTCGCACCACCGAGCTGATGGCGAAATCCACGAGCAGGTCGAAGATCATCGGGTCGAGGAACCTGGGCACCCGCGGCAGCTTCAGGTCGGACCGCCAGAGGAGGTAAAGCAGCGCCGACTTGAGATGGCGGTGCTTGTGGTGGCCGCGACCGCTCGCCGAGCCGTGGTAGACCTCGGCCTGCTGGGCGAGGGTCTCGATCAGGTCGACCCACGAGCGGAGCGTGCGGCGCAGCTCGTGCGCGGTGAGCTCCTCGACAAGCCCCTTTACATCGTGCAGGAACTCGTCGCGGCTGAGCTGCTCGAGGTCGCGGCGCACCCGCCACAGGCTCTGGCGGATGCGCTCGCGCTCCTCCTCGCTCAGCTCGTTGCCGCCGGCGCCGTTCCACACCGGCCACGCCGGCACCATCGCCGGCAGGCCCCATGGCGACACGAAGAGCCGCGCCCACCACTCCGCCACCGTGCGCAACGTCAGCAGTACGGCCTGGATCATCGGCTTCCCCCGGCACCCTGCCAGCCAGTTCGGTGGCGGCGGATCGGCAACATTACGATCCGTCGGCGACCGCTTCCGGCCTTCAGCGCTGGTGAGTTGACCGCGATCATACCCTGTGGCAAGATGTCCGTGGCAGGCAAGTCACTCAAGGGGTCGCAAGGCGGGCGCGCGCCGAGACGGATCGACGGCGGGCCGCCGGAGAGGCCGACCGGGTCGAAGCCAGCGACTCGGCGTGACCGCAACCGCCAGGGAGGAACACGATGGCGAAACAGGAAGGCCGCAGCGAAAACGCCGTGGAGCGTTCGGTGAGGACCGCCGGCGACGCAGCGATCAGCATGGCCGAGGAGAGCACACGCCTGGTTCAGGCCTGGGCCGAGGCCGGCACCGAGCTGGCGACCGGCTCGGTGCGGGTCCTCAACGACCTGGTCCGCGACGTGGCGGAGTCGATGACGCCGTCCGAGGGCCGGGCGCAGGCCGACGATCCCGGGGACATCGTGCGCCAGTTCACCGACGCGGCCGGCGACGTCACGCGCAACGTGAACGACGCCGTGGCCGCCGGCGCCAGGGTGCTGCAGGACGGCGTCGACCGCTTCTCGGCGGTCTACAACAAGGACCGCAAGCCCAAGGCCGCCACCAAGGCCGCCGCCAAGTAGCTCCTGGCAGGGCTGCTGAGCAGCTCGGGCGGCGCCCGCCGTAACCGCGGCCCCGAGGCCGCAGTTGCGGCCCGCGGCGCCGGTGTGCCTCGACCGCGCCTCGGCGGTCGGTCACCCGACCTTGCCGGTCCGAATCAGCGCCGCGATGTCGCCCAGGTTCTTGACCTTGGCCAGCTCGTCTTCGTCGAAGGTGCTGGCCAGCCGGTCCTCGATCGAGCCCACCATCTCGAGGGTGACGATCGAATCGATGTCGAGGTCCTTGATCTCGGTGGCGAGAGTGACCTTTTCGAACTGATCCGCGCGGTCCGGCGCCACCTCGTCCAGCGCCTGCCGGATCAGACTGAGGACCTCCGCGTCGTCCATCGGTCGCGGCAATATAGTCGCGCGAAAATCCTCCGTCAAGCCGAGCGCAGCTAGCGGCGCCCGGGGCCTCCAGAACAAGTCCTACCCCTGCGCACCCCGTTGCGGTATAGTCCGCAGCTCAGCCGTACCCGCAACTCGGCAGCGGTCCCTCCGTGGCCCGTCGCGCTGCGATCCATGCCCGTGCCCGGCAGCGGCACGCGGTCAGGGAGAGGAGAACGAGCTTGCCTTCTACCTCCACCAAGGTCATCGCAGACATCATCGACTTCTGGTCCGACCTCAACCCGTCCGTCGGCTACACCGGCGGACACCTGAGCCAGCTGACGACGGTGTTCATCCAGTCGGCCGCCAACATGCAAGAGATGCGCGGCCGCATCGACCATCTCCGGCGACGGCTCGACGAGATCGAAGATCCCGCCCTGCGAGCCACCGCCGGCGCGGTGCTCACCTCGCTGCGGACCCAGATCGACCTGTCGCGGCCCAGCGGCGCCGGGCCGTCGGGCACCGGGATGGGCGGGGTGTGGGCGGCCGCCGACGGCATCTTCTACATCGTCCTTAAGAACGACTTCAAACACCCCTGGGTCCTCGACTACCTCGACGCGGTTCTCGCGGCCGTCGAGTTCGAGACCTATCGCTGGGCCGGTCAGGACTTCACCATCGAGGTCCGCCGCGAGTGTCTCGACACGGTGACCTACATGCAGGGCAATCTCACTTCGCTCCTGGACGCCCGCAAGCACGACCGGCCGGCGGTCGAGAAGGTCGGAGCGATCCAGAGGGCGTTGGCAGCCTACAAGGCGCTCTTCGAGATCCCCGGCCTCGACTCCGACGATTTCCACAAGTACTGGCCCATCTTCAAGGCCTGGGACGCGGCCACCGGGCCGACCCCGGCCAAGGGCTATCCGAACTGTCTGAAGAGCTACTACCAGCTCACCCAGTCGGCCTCCGAGATCGAGACCACCGCTCGGGCGTGGCTGGCTCTCGACCTGCCGGTGACCGCCCACGTCGCCGACCGCATCAACACCCTGCTGTTCGGCGGCCGTCTGCGCTCTTTGGGCGAGATCTGGAACCAGGTCAGCGAGAAGTACGCGGTCGATTTCTCCGAAGAGACCCTCGAGCGGATCGTTCGGGTGTGCAACCACTTCGGCCGCAAGTACGTCATCGGCTTCACCAAGAAGGACCGAGTGGGCTTCAGCGCGACGCCCGACTACCTCGTGAACCTGGTCACCGGCGGCGAGGATTTCGCCGTCGACTACCTGCAACCGGAGCGCGCCTACTCGCAGCTCTACCTCACGGCCTCCAAGAACACCTCGCTGCTGACGATGATCAACATCCTGGTCCACGAGGCCTCCCACGGATTCAACTTCGTGCTTTCGGCGAGACACGCCCCGTCGCCGCTGCTCAACCTCAACACGGCGCTCGAGGTGCCGTTGACCGAGGGGCAGGCGTTCTACCGTGAGTACCAGTACTGGGCCGCCGCCCAGGACCTGTTGGGGCGCACCGACCTCGACCCCGAGCAGGCCGCCTATCTGGCCCTCTACGGGGACACCCCGGAAAAGCAGGCCGACGGCGTGCTCTGCGCTCAGCTCGAGACCTACATCTGGCGCCTCATCCGCTACATCCGGGCACTGTGCGACGTCCGGGTCAACGGCGGCAAGCAGACCTATACGGATTTCATCGCCTGGGCGGCGCGCTTCACCGGGCTGTCCGAGGAGACACTGCACGGCGAATGCTTCGTCTTTCTCTCCGAGCCCGGCTACGCGCCGTGCTACGCGCTCGGCGGGGCGACCTACGCGTTGGCCCAGAAGAAGGGCCTGTTGGCCGGGGTGTCCGAGATCGACTTCAATACCCAGACCTCGAGCATGGGCTTCTACGGTTGGCCCATCGACGTCCGGAAGATGTGGCAGATCGCGCGGGGAGGACGGGCATGAGCGACGTGCCCGAGGCGGGACCGGTCACCGCCCTGCCGGGGTACGGCCCGGTCGCCGAGCGACAGCTCGCCGGCTATCTGCCGGTCGAAGACGGCGGCGGCGCCTACATCTACTTCTGGTACATCGAATCCCGATCGGCCCAGCCGACCGACGACCCGATCGTCCTCTGGCTCAACGGCGGCCCCGGCTCGTCGAGCTTCCTCGGCCTGTTCGCCGAAAACGGTCCCTACAAGATCGTCCAGCCGCCGCCTTTTCAGAGCTCGCTCCGGCTCATCGACAACGAGTACGGCTGGAACCGCAACGCCGGCTACCTGATGATCGACCAGCCCGCCGGTACCGGTCTGTCGCTGGTGACCGACGAAGGCACCTACGCCAAGACCGAGGCCGAGGCCTCGGAGCAGCTCTATCGGGGCCTGCAGGCGTTCTACGAGCGCTGGCCCGACCTTCGGCAGCGCGATCTCTATCTCTTCGGCGAGTCGTTCGCCGGCGTCTACGTGCCCATGCTCGCCACCAACATCCTGCGCGGCAACGAGGCCGGCCATCCGGAGATCCGGCTGCGGGGCATCGGCGTCGGCGACGGCTGGGTGGACCCCATCGTCCAGCAGGCCACCTATGGCGA
>JBFGCA010000100.1:0-18287 GCA_041567315.1 Thermoanaerobaculia bacterium
CATTCGAGCGGCGCTGCATCCCGCTGGGCGGCGTTGCTCCTCGGTCGCATATAGCCTCGATATGCTCGCTCGTCGCGCCTTGCCCAGCGGGCGCTTCGCCGCTCTCGATGTGACAAGGAACTTACCGCACGGAACACTAGCGTTATCATCCGCCCCGACGCGCGCCAGAGAGGGCGTTTCGACGCCGGCCACCTGCCAGCAACTCGATTTCGGAGGGACGAGGATGGAAGAGCACGCCGCGGTCGCCGATCGCGCCAACCGGGAGCGCATCGAGGCGCTCTACGAGCGGTCCCGCAGCCACTTCCCGGAGGTCGACGAGATCACCGCCGAGGAGCTGCTCGAGCGGCGGGCGGCGGGCGAAGAGCTGCTGCTGGTGGACGTCCGCGAGCCGGCCGAGCAGGCGGTGTCGCGGATCGCCGGCGCAGTGCCCCGCGTGGAGTTCGAGCGCCGCGCCGACAAGTGGGCCGGGCGGACGGTGGTGACCTATTGCACGCTCGGTCACCGCAGCGGGCTCTATGCGCGCCAGCTTCGCGCCCGGGGCTGGCAGGTGCTCAACCTGCGGGGCTCGATCCTGGCCTGGACCCACGCCGGCGGCCCGCTGGTCGACGGCGGCGAGGCGCCCACCCGGCGGGTCCACGTCTACGGCCCCAGGTGGAGTCTGGCGGCGGCCGCCTACGAGCCGGTCTGGTGAGCGGCCGGCCGCCGGTGCCCTGGCGGTGAGCGGCCGTCGCCGCCGCGGCGGCCGGATCGCCCTGGGGGTGGCGGCGCTCGGCCTCCTCGCCGCACTCCTCGTCCTGCTGGTCGGCCCACCGGTCCTGCGCGCGGTGGGCCGCTGGCTGGTGGTGGAGGAGCCGGTGGGAGCGGCCGACGTCCTCTTCGTCCACGGCGGGCACCTGCCCTTTCGCGCGATGGAGGCCGCCCGGCTCCACGGTCAGGGCCTCGCCCCCGAAGTCTGGCTGGCGGCCATCGCGCCGACGCCCGAGGAGGAGGCGCTGGCGGGTCTGGGCATCGAGGTCCCCCAGGGCTGGCACTGGAACCGGCAGGTGCTCGAGCGGCTGGGAGTGCCGGCCGGCGCCATCCGGCTGCTCCCCGAGCCGGTCCTCAGCACCGCCGACGAAGTGGCGCTGGTGGCCCGCGAGCTACGCCGCCGCGGCGGCCGGCGCGTCCTCCTGGTGACCTCCAAACAGCACTCGCGGCGGGTGCGGGTGCTGTGGAACCGGCTGGCGCCGGCCGGGCTCACGGCCATCGTCCGGCCGGCGGCCGACGACCCGTTCGACGGCGACGGCTGGTGGCGCAACACCGTCGACGCCCAGGCCGTGGTCCACGAGCTGGCCGGGATCCTGAACGCCTGGATCGGCTCACCGCTGCGCCCTGAGCGCGAGCGGTTGGCCGCGCCGGCTACATCGGCGGCGCGGTGACCCGGTGGCTGGCGGCGGCGGCGGCTGCGGACAGCTCGTCGACCAGCGCCGAGGCCCCATAGACGGTGCCCAGCGCCTCCATCATCGCCGCCGGATGCACCGCCACCGTCCGGTTGCGGCTCTCGTCGAACCAGTAGGCGCCGGCGATCGAGTGGATGTTGCCGTCGAAGACCAGACCCACCAGGTTGCCGGCGGCGTCGATCACCGGGCTGCCCGAGTTGCCGCCGGTGACGTCGGTGGTGGCCACGAAGTTGAAACGGGCGTCGAGCGGCAGCCGGTCGCGGGCCGCCAGCCAGCTTTCCGGTAGCCGGAAGGGGTCCTCGCCGGTGGCGCGCTCGAAGACCCCGCCAAGGGTAGTGAACGGCGGCACCGGCCCGCCCGGCTCCTGCCAGCCTTCGACCGCCCCGAAGCTCACCCGCAGGGTGAAGGTGGCGTCCGGGTAGCGGCCGGTCCCCTCGATCGCGAAGCGCGCCCGCGCGATCTTCTCGGAGGCGAGCTGCACCGGCGCCTCCACCTCGTCCTCGTAACGACGGCGCCACGCCCGGGCGTCGTCGTCGACCGCCAGGGCAAAGCGGATCAGCGGGTCATCGGAGCCGGTCACCGCCTCCCAGCCGCCTTCCCAAAGCGCCTCGCGGACCGCCGGATCGCCGAGCCGGGTGCCGGTGACCAGGGTCCGGGCCAGTGCCTCGGGCGACTCCCTCCCCAGCGCCTTCTTGACGAACGGGTCGTCCGGCCCCAGCCACTCGCGGACCTTCTCCAGCCAGAAAGCCAGCTCCAGCTCCTCGAGCGCCGCGTCGACCGGCCGCGGTGCCAGGGTCACCTGGCGCAGCCCGGGCAGCGCCGCGTCGGTGTACTCGCGCAGCCGCTCCTCGCTCGGCTTGCGGCGCTCGGCGGCGGCCCGCACCAGGTGGCGCGCCCAGTCGAACAGCGAGCCGGTGAAGAAGGTGGCGCGCTCGGTCACCGCCAGCTCCTCCCAGAAAGCCCGGTAGGCGGCCATCGCGCGCTCGATCTCGTCCCAGGCCCCGCCGTAGGCCGCCGCCATCTCGGGGTCGGCCGCCACCGCCGCCCTGAGCGCCGCCTCCTCGGCCGCCTTGCGTTCCATCAGCTCGTCGTCGAGCAAGGCCCACAGCTCGTTGCGCCGCACTTTGAGCCCGTTCTCGACCCGCAGCAGCCGCGGCTGCGAGACCCGGTGCTCCTCCTCGCCGCGCCGCCCGAACTCGATCAGCCGGCCGCGCAGCTCGGTAAAGGCCAGCAGGAACCGCGGCCTCGTGTAGTTGCGAAGCATCCGCAGCTCGGCCAGGGTCAGCAGGCGCTCGGTCGAGCCCGGGTGGCCGGTGACGAACACCGGCTCGCCGGCCGCCGGACCGGACTCGCGCCAGGCCAGGTAGCGCTCCGGTCGCACCGGCCGGCCGGCCTCGTAGACCCGCAGCAGGGCCATGTCGAGGCAGTAGCGCGGGAAGTTGAAGTTGTCGGGATCCCCGCCAAAGGCGCCGATTGTGCTCTCCGGCACGAACACCAGCCGCACGTCGTCGTAGCGGCGGTACTTGTAGAGGAAGTACTGACCGCCGTTGTAGAGCGCCACCGCCTCGCAGGAGAGCCGCCGGCCGTCCGCCTCCTCGCTGGCCGCCTCACAGGCCTCCTCGAGCAGGGTCAGGGTGCGCTTGCGCGCCTCGTTGGCCTGACGCTCGTCCTGGCCGCGGGTGGCGGCGGCGACCCGCTCGGTGACCTCTTCGGTCTCGACCAGCACCGAAACCCGGTCGGCCTCGCACGGCGCCTCGGCGTCGCGGTCGGTCGCCAGAAACCCGGTCTCCGCCAGGTCGCGCTCGGCGCTCGACTGCGAGCTGACGCAGCGCTGCACGCAGTGGTGATTGGTCAGCACCAGCCCGTCGGGTGACACGAACGACCCGGTGCAGCCGCCCTCCATGCGGACCGTCGCCAGCCGCGCGCGCTCCAGCCACTCGGAGCCGATGCGAACGCTGAAGCGCTCTTCGACCCGCTCCGCCGGGAAGTTGTCGAGGGTCCACATCCCCTCGTCGGCGGCCAGCGGCGCCGCCGCCAGCGCGCACAGAGCCCAAACCATACGCCGCATCGACACCTCCAGGCCTGCCATCCGGTCAGCGATACCACGTGTCGGCCGCGCGCCGGCCTCTGAAGCGCCGTCGAGCCTAGCACGCGACGCGGCCGCGGACCGGAGCCCCTGTGGGAAGATGAGACGGTGCCGGACACCCGGACCCGTCGCGGTCCCCATCCCAAGGACGAGGATTGCTTCTCGCCCCCGGCGGTGCCGGCCCTGCGGGCGGCGGTGGCGGATCTCTCGTGGCTGCTCTCCCGGGGCTATTCGCAGCGCGCGGCCCTCAAGCTGGTGGGCGACCGCTACGCGCTCCGCGACCGGCAGCGCAAGGCGCTGCAGCGCTGCGCGGCGAGCGACGAGGCCTGCCGGCAGCGGCGGTCGCGGCGGCTGCCGCCCGCGCGGCTGGCCGGCGAGACCGTGGCGGTCGATGGCTACAACGTGCTGCTGACCATCGAGGCGGCGCTTTCGGGAGCGGTGCTGCTGCTGGGCCGCGACGGCGCGCTGCGCGACCTGGCGGCGATGAGCGCCCACTACCGGCGGGTCGACTCCACCGTCTCCGCCATCGGCCTGCTGGCCGACTTCTTCGCCGCCTGCGGCTGCGACCGGGTGGTCTGGTGTCTGGACCGGCCGGTCTCCAACAGCGGCCGGCTCAAGCGGCTGATCGAAGAGGCCGTGGACGGCCGCCAGCCGCCCTGGGAGGTCCGTCTGCTGACCCAGACCGACCGCACCCTGGCGACCTCGGCCCACGTCGTCGCCACCGCCGACAGCGCCATCCTCGACCGCTGCCGCCGCTGGGTGAACCTCGCCCGCCTGGTCGTCGACCGCTCGATCCCCAGCGCCCGCATCCTCGACCTCGGCAGCGCCCCGTCTGCGCCTCCCTCATCCGGATCCAGGTAGTTCAATAAGATCACCGACTGGCGACGGGCCCCAAGCGGTAGTCACCGAGGGGTTGGTCCGCCGACAGCTCGAAGGGAGACCCCGATGCCTCGACGACACGCTCGCACCCGGCCTGACGCGTGGTGGAGTGCGGCGTGCCTCCGCCGGCTGGCGGCGGCGCTGCTCGCCGCCCTCGTGGCTTTCGGGCTGCCGGCCTGCGCCGGCTCTCCCGAGCCGCTACCCGATCCGGGCCGCCAAGCGCTCGACGAGGCCCCCGGCAAAGCCGGCGACGAGGCTCACAGCGAGGAAGCTGGCGAGGCTCCTGCCGGCGGGGAGTTGAAGATCATTGGACGGTTGACCGACGAGGGCGTCGAGTGCCCGGCGCTGCGCGGGGACGACGGCGAGCTCTACACCCTCACCGGTGGCACGGGCGGCTTCGCACCCGGCGACCGGGTCGAGGTGGTGGCCACCCCGGTCCAGATCTCCTTCTGCATGCAGGGCACCACCGTCAAGGTACGCCAGATCCAGGCGGCCCCGGGCGGCTAGTGGACTGTAACGTCCGAATCGGGAGTGGATGGCGCCGCGGATCGTCGCTGGGGGCCAGGCGCTCCCGATTTGGGCGTTACAGTCCACTAGTGGACCACTAGCCGGCGTCACCGACCGGCGAGCTCGCGGCGGAGCGCGGCGCGGGCGGCGTGGTAACCGCACATGCCGTGGACGCCGCCGCCGGGCGGCGTCGACGCCGAGCAGAGGTAGAGCCCCGGGACCGGGGTGGCGTAGGGCACCCGCCGCAGCACCGGCCGCGCCACGAGCTGGCGCAGGTCGGTCACCCCGCCGGCTATGTCGCCGCCCACGTAGTTCGGGTTGTAGGCCTCCAGCTCGCGGGCGGTGCGCGTCGCGCGGGCGACGATGCGCTCCCGGAAGCCCGGAGCGAAGCGCTCGATCTGGTCCTCGACCACGGCGGTCAGATCGGCGGTCGAGCCGTTGGGTACGTGGCAGTAGGCCCACACCGTGTGCCCACCCGCCGGCGCCCGGCCGGGATCGAAGAGGCTGGGCTGGGCGAGCAGGACGAACGGCCGCTCGCAGGGCTCACCACGCCACGCCGCCGCCTCGCCCGCCGCGATCTCCTCCAGGGTGCCGCCGAGGTGGACGGTGGCGGCGCGGGCGCACTCCGGCGCCGCCCACGGCACCGGCCCGTCGAGCGCCAGGTCCAGCTTGAAAACGCCGGGACCGTGCCGGAACCGCGCCAGGCGCCGCCGGTAGCCGGCCGGCAGCCGCTCGCCGGCCAGCTCGACGAGCTGGCGGGGGGCGACGTCGAGCAGCACCGCCCGGCTGGGCGGCAGCTCGTCGAGCGACCCCACCCGCCAGCCGGTTTGCACCTCGCCGCCCAGCGACCGGAGGTGCGCGGCCAGGGCGTCGGCCAGGCGCTGGGCGCCTCCGCGCGGCAGCGGCCAGCCGGCGACGTGTCCCAGCGCCCCCAGCACCAGCCCCGCCGCCGCGCTGGCCACCCGCTCGAGCGGCAGCACCGAGTGGGCGGCCAGCCCGGCAAACAGCGCCCGCGCTTCGGCGCCCCCGAAGGCACGGTGGGCCAGCGCCGAGGCCGAGCGCAGACCGCGCAGCCCGAAACGGGCCAGGGTCAGCGGGCTTCGCGTCCAGGGCCGCAGCGGCCGCAGCAGCGGCCCCTCGAGGGCCGGCCAGCCGTCGACCAGCGGCCCCATCAGCCGCCGGTAGGCGCCGCCGTCGGCGCCCAGAGCGGCGGCGGTCCTCGCCAGCGAGCGCTCCAGCAGCACCGCCCGGCCGCCGTCGAGGGGATGCGCCAGCTCGCTGGGCGGATAGACCCACTCCAGCCCGTGCGCCGCCAGCGGCAGCCGCCGGAACACCGGTGAGGCGACGGCCAGCGGGTGGATGGCCGAGCAGACGTCGTGGACGAAGCCCGGCCGGGTGAGCTCGGCCGAGCGGCAGCCCCCGCCCACGGCCGCCGCCGCCTCGACCAGCAGCACGCTCCGCCCCGCGGCCGCCACGGTGATCGCCGCCGCCAGCCCGTTGGGGCCCGCCCCCACCACCACCGCGTCCCAGCGCCGGCCGCTCAGGACGGCCCCTCCGGGCCGGCGGCCGGCGCCTCTCCGGCCGCTCCGCCGGCTGCCCCCCCCGCTGTTTCCCCGTCTGCTCCCTCGTTTGCTCCCCCGTTTGCTAACCCGTTTGCTAAAGGGGCCGCCCCGGCGGCCTCGCGCCGGCGAACGGCCAGCAGCCCGGCGGCCCCGTCAGCGAGTTCGTATGCAGGCCCCTCCACCGGCTCGAAGACGAGGTCCGCCCACGGGGACTCGGGCGGGCCGGGGGTCTCCGGCACCGGCAGCAGAGCGTAGACGGGGCGCTCCTGGTCCAGCCACCAGCGCACCACGCCACCCGCCTCCACCCAGTCCTCCAGCTCGCCGAGATCCGCGTACTCGACGTCGCGCTCGGCCCGCAGCGTCAGGACGGCGTCGAGCGGCACCGGGTAGCCGATGAGCGCCAGCCGTCCGGGGGTGGCGGCGGCCACCGCGGCGACCTGGCCGTTCGCCCGGTCCCGGAAGGCGACGCTCGCCGGGTAGTCGACGCCGAGGGTCACCCCGGCCGCCAGACCGACCGCTCCGGCGAACGTCCAGCAGGCGACCGGGCGCCACCGCCCGGCCCGCCGCCGGGCGGCGAGCACCGCCGCCAGCGCCGCCGCCGCCACCAGCAGCGAGCCGCGGAGCAGCACCAGGCGGCGCCACAGCGCGGCGTCGGCGGCGCCCTCGAGCGCCATCCGGAGCAGCGCCCCGGAGGCCAGCGCCGCCGCCAGGTGCCAGAGGTCCCAGGGCAGCCGGCGCACCGCCGCGACCGCCAGGACCGCCAGCAGCGGCGTTGCCGGCAGCAGATAGCGCAGATGCAGGAACGGGTGGCCGAGCGCGAAGTCCCACTCCAGGTTGGCCCGCAGCACCAGCGCTCCGAGCAGGCCCGCCACCGGCGCCGCCACCAGCAGCCGCTCGGGGTCGCTCGGGAGACGACGCCACCCGAGAGACTCGGCGTCTGCCCCCGGTAACCGGCCGGCCGGCCGGTCCGGGCACGGTTCCAGGGACGGGTCCGGCGGCCGAGCCCGCGACAGCAGGGCGAGCACCAGGAACGGACTGCCCTGGAGGAGGGCCTTGACCGCCCAGCCGTCGAGCAGTTGGCCAGGGCCATGGGCCGGCAGGACGTAGTCGACTTCCAGCGGCACCGGACCCAGGTCGAGCAGCAGCGCCCAAAGCATAGACCCGGAGCGCACCAGCGGCGCACGGAGCGCCGGGAGTCCCAGCGCCAGGGCCGCCGCCACGGCCACGACGAGGGACGGCGCGACAAACGGCCGCGCCGTCCGCCGCCCCCCCGGCGCCGCCCCGCGGGCCGCCACCCGCCAGGCCAGGATCGTGACCCCTCCCGCGATCAGCAGCCACAGCGCCAACGGGGCCGCGAAGGCCGCCATGGCACCCAGGCTCTGCGGATCGCCCGGCGGGCAGCCGCGCCAGGCACAGGGACCGTCGGAGACCGGGTTCCAGCTCCCGAAGCGCAGCCGATTGAGGGCCGCCAGCGCGGTCAGGGCCGGGGCCGCCCCGGCCGCCGCCAGTGCACCCGCCCGCGGCGCCACCCAGGCCAGCGCCGCCACCAGCGCCACGGCCATCGGGAAGATCAGCAGATGGAAGGCGCTGCCCAGCCCGGCCAGAGCGCCCGCCGCCAGACCGGCGGCCGCCGCCCGCCGGCCGCTGCCGCCCCGTGCACCCAACGCCAGCCACGCCGCCCAGACGACGCACAGGATGGCCAGCGTATAGGGCGAGACCCCGAGGGCGGTCGACCACACCGGGGTGCCGGCGAGGGTCAGGTAGGCGGCAGCGGTGCCGGCCAGCGGCTCGCCGGTGAGTCGCCGGCCGAGCAGGAAGGTCCCCACCGCCAGCAAGGCGAGCAGCGCCAGGTTGGCCCTCACCAGCAGACCGACCCCGCCGCGCTCGAGCAGCGGCGCCGCCAGATAGGGATAGGCCGGGGCCAGCGTGCCCCACAGCGCGCCGTCCCGCGCCAGGTTCCAGCGCGCCTGCAGGTAGCCGAATCGCTCTACCGGTCCGTTGCCGAACCGGGGCAGGCCGCTCGCCGCCACCCCGAGCGTCATCTCCAGGTAGGTGCGCTCGTCGACCGTCGCCGCGCTCCGCCAGTCGCTGCGCACCGCGCCGGTCAGCAACAGCACCAGCAGCGGCACCAGGGCCGCCAGCGCCACGCCCTCGCGGCCACCGGTTGCCACTTGCCCCGGCGCGCCTGTAGGGTCGCTGCCGACCGACCGAGCCCGTTCCAGCATGGCGACGCCCGCATCTTAGTGCCGGTGAGCCCGGCGACCTCCCGCCAGCGGCCGACGCCCGGCCTCCCCCGCCTGCCGCGGTGGGCGATCGTCTCGTTCGCCGTCCCGCTGTTGCTCTACGTCGCCACCCTGGCGCCGACCGTCTACAACCTGGACAGCGCCGAGTTCACCACCGCCGCCTACACCGGGGGGCTGGTGCGGGCCACCGGCTACCCGCTCTACCTGCTGGTCGGGCGGGCGTGGAGCCGCCTGCCGGTGGGCGACCCGGGCTACCGGATGAACCTGCTGTCGGCGGTCTGCGGGGCCCTCACCCTGGCGCTGGCCGCCCGCCTGCTGCGGCGTCTCGGAGTCGGCGGGTGGGCGGCCTTCGGAGCGCTCGGCCTGCTCGCCACCTCGCGCTTCTTCTGGGGGCTGTCGCTGATCGCCGAGGTCTACACGCCGCACACCTTTCTGATGGCCGGCGTCCTGCTGCTGCTGGTGCAGTGGGGCGAGCGCCCCACCGCCGGCAGGTTGGGGCTCGCCACCCTCGCCGTCGGACTGGCCGCCGCCCACCACATGGCGACCGTGCTGTTCGCCCCGGGCTGTCTCTGGTACGTCCTGCGGACGGCGCCGCGGCAGGCGCTGCGGCCGGCGGCGCTGGCGGCGGCGGCGGCCGGACTGGTGGCCGGCCTGTCGCTCTATCTCTACCTGCCGTGGGTGGCGGCCGGCGGGCCGGCCTTCAGCTACGTCGGCCGCTACGACGCCACCGGCACCTTCCGCCCGCACGACCTGACTACCGCCGCCGGTCTCTGGTGGCTGGTCTCGGGCCGCGCCTTCGCCGCCCAGATGGGGGCCTACGACCTGCCCGGGCTGGTCCGCGAGACCGGCCACTTCCTGGCCGAGCTGTGGCGCTCGTTCGTAGCCGTGGGGCTGGGGCCGGGGGTGGTGGGCGCCGCCGTCCTGTGGCGCCGCCGCCGGGTGCTGGGCGAGGCCCTGCTGCTTATGTTCGCCGGCTGCGCCGGTTTCTACGTCGCCTACGCGGTGGGCGACAAGGACACCATGTTCCTGCCGGCCTACCTGCTTTGGGCGCTGTGGCTGGGGGTCGGCTACCAGTGGCTGCTCGACTGGGTCAGGCGGCAGCCGGCCACCCCCTACCTCGCCTCCGAGCGGACCGGGGTGTGGGTCCTGCGGTCGGTGATGGTGGGTGCGGTGCTCTTCGCGCTGACCTGGAACGGTCCGCTGGTCGACCTCTCGGGCGACAACAGCGCCCGGCTGCGGGGCGAGCTGGCGCTGGAGGTGGCGGCACCGGGAGCGCTCGTCGTCGGCTGGTGGAACACCGTGCCGGTGATCGAATACCTCCAGCTCGTCGAGGGCCGCCGCCCCGACCTCCAGCCCCTGAACCGCTTCCTGATCAGCCTCCCCGACCTGCGGCGGCTGGTGGCGGACTCGGTGGACCGCCGGCCGGTCTATTTCGACGAGCCGGCCGGGGACGACTTCCCCGGCTTCGGCTCCGACCGCCTCGGGCCGCTCTACCGGCTGCGGCGTACCCCGCTCCCGCCGCGGCCGGACGGCGACGGCCTCGAAGCCGGGCCGCCACTCCGAGGCCGAGGCCGGTAAGTGAACTGCTCCACAGCCGCCGCCGGCTGCCGCCTGTTACTCTTCCCGGGCCAATGGCTCGAGTCTTCGTGCGGCATCGTCTCCTCGCAGCGCTGGTGATCTGCGTCTCCGGCTGGTCGTTGATGCCGTTCACCTCGCTGTCGACCAACCTGTTCGGCTGGGGCGAGTTCGCCGGCGCCTACGACGAGATCTTCCAGGACGCCTTCGAGGAGGGAAACACCCGCTCGTGGACCGACGCGGTGCCCGGTGAGCTCGAGACCTTTGGCTGGCTCGACCCCGCGGCCGCCTACGCCGGCCGCTTCCGGATCGACCTGGAAAGTCTCGAGCGCGCCGAAGCCGAGGGCCTCGCCGCGCTGATCGGCTTCGCCGACCCCGACCAGGTCCTCTTCGCGGTCGCCCTGCGCCGCAGCGGCGGGCGGATCGAAGCGCGGATCGGCGCCCGCACCACCGACGGCGGCTGGCGCGAGACCCGCTGGCAGACGGTCGGCGACGGCTCCCGCCCCCTCGAGGTCGAGTGGCGCCGCGCCCTGCCGCAAACCGGCGACGGGGTGCTCTACCTGTCGGCCGGCGGCGAGCTGCGGCTGTGGCTCACCGGCCTCGCCAACGCCGAGCCCGCGCTGCGCTACACCGGCGTGCGGCGGGTCGAGGGCGGCGCCGTCCTCGAGCCGCTCGACTAACGGCGCCCGGTCCTTCTGCCGGCGGCAGCACAACCGGTAACGGGCCGGCGCCAGAGGCCCGGAAGAGCCGGCCGCGGGTGCGGTCCGGCAGGGGCGCTGAGCCGAGAGCTTGCACGGACCGGCGGCGCAGACCGCCGGTCTGGCACAATGACTCGCATGTTTCGGTTCACGTCAGGCGTCGTAGCCACAACCCTGATCCTCCTGGCGCCGCCGCAAGCGCCGGCTGCAGACTGGCCGCACTGGCGCGGCCCCGCGCGCAACGGGACCAGCCCGGAAACGGGGTTGCCGCTCACCTGGGGGCCCGACTCGAACGTCGCCTGGAAGCTGCCGCTGCCCGGCGCCGGCGGCTCGACGCCGATCGTCTGGGGCGAGCGGCTGTCCCTGCAGGTGGCCGACGGCGAGCGGCTCGAGCTGTGGGCGGTCGACCGCAGCGGCGCGCTGCTCTGGAAGCGGCATCTCGACGACGGCAACGTCAGCAAGCGCAAAGGCAACCTGTCGTCGCCGTCGCCGGTGACCGACGGCCGCCGGACCTGGGTGATGACCGGCACCGGCAAGCTCAAGGCCTTCGACTACGACGGCGGCGAGCTGTGGAGCCGCGACCTGCAGGCCGAGTTCGGGAGGTTCGGGATCCTCCACGGCTACTCCTCGTCGCCGGTGCTGCTCGACGGCGCGGTGGTCGTCCAGGTGCTCCACGGCTTCGCCACCGACGATCCGTCCTACCTGCTGGCCGTCGACCAGGAGACCGGCCGCACCCGCTGGCGGGTCGAGCGCCCCACCGACGCGCCGCGCGAGGCGCCGGACGCCTACACCACCCCGGCGCTGCTGCCCCGCGGCGGGGCCGTCGAGATCGTCGTCAGCGGCGCCGACTACGTGACCGGTCACGACCCGGCGAGCGGCCGCGAGCTGTGGCGGGTGGCCGGCCTCAACCCGACCCGCAACCCGATGCAGCGGGTGGTGGCCTCGCCGGTGGTGGCGGGTGGCCGGCTGTTCGCGCCCTCGCGGGTGCGGCCGCTGCTGGTCCTCGAGCCGGCCGGCGGGCCCGCTCCGGCCGCCCCCCGGCTGGCCTGGAGCACCGACCGCGGCCCCGACGTGCCGACGCCGGCCGCCGACGGCGAGCGGCTCTACGTCCTCACCGACCTCGGCGTGTTGTGGTGCCTGGAGGCCGCCGACGGCCGGGTGGTCTGGGGACCCCAGCGGGCGCACGGCGGCACCTACAGCGCCTCGCCGGTGCTCGCCGACGGACGGCTCTACGTCACCAGCGAGGGTGGCGCCACCACCGTGGTCAGCGCCGGCAGCGAGTTTCGCGTGCTGGCCGAGAACGACCTCGGGGAGTACACCCTCTCCTCGCTGGCGGTCGCCGGCGGACGCATCTACCAGCGCAGCGAGCGGCATCTGTGGGCGATCGGGCGGTGATCCCGGCCGCGCGGCCGGGGCGCGGAACGCCCGGCGATCCGGCGGCATCCAAGGGGAAGACCGGGGCGGGTCCGCGGCGCCCGCCGGGGCCGTGGACCCATCCGCCGGCGACGGCGGGCCGAAGATAGGAGACAGGAGGGGCCGGGAGGCAAAGGTGTCACGCGCCACCGCGATCTCGGCCGTACTGCTGGGCTGGCTCCTCGCGATGCTGGTGCCGGCGGGCCCGCTGGCCGCCCTCGAGACCGATCAGTACCTGGCCTGGGAGCAGCCGCTGGCCGATTCCCGGGAGGCGGTCAACACCTTCGTCAACCAGGGGATCGAGCGCGTCCTCGAGCGCCTCGAGCGGCGGCGGCGCGAGATTCCGTGTCAGGCGATCCCGCACCGCGTCTACCGTCATCTGTTCGGCAGCCTGATCTCCTCGCCGATCCGCCGCTTCGCGCACGGCCACCCCGCGGTGGAGCGCATCCCGGGGTCCGAGGTCGGCTACTGGGGCTACCTCAAGGCCAGCGTCTACCGCAGGCCGGCGTTCCCGTTCTTGCTGCCGATGTCGCGCACCATCGAGGTCGCCGGGGTGCGGCTGGGCGCCGACAAGCTGGGGCACATGTTCGGCTTTGGCCGGCGCTACTACGCGCGCTACCTGCGGGCCCGCCGCCGGGGGCTGAGCGAGGAGGAGGCGGTGCGGCGGGTGGTGCTGTGGGGCATCCGCATGGAGCGCATCTTCGTCGGCGGTCTTTCCGACGGGGTCTTCTCGTACGCCGATCTGGAGGCCAACTTCCAGGGCCTGCGGCTGGCCCGCGCCCTCTGCGAGGGCGATCGGCCCCACCTCCAGCGCGGCACCGGCGGCTGGCGCCTGGCGCGGCCCGTCGACCTCGGCGACTACGTCAACCCCTACTTCGACGAGAGCTACAACACCAACCACTACCCCCGCTACCGCTGGAAGCGGGTGCGGCCGATCCTCGTCGAAGAGGTATGCCCGCGCCGTCACCAGCCCGCGGTCGAGGCCCGCATGCGGCGCTACCGCCAGCTGGAGGGAACCAACCCGTCGCGCCGGGCGATCGCCGCCTATTTCGCCCGCCGGGGACGCGACCCCCAGGCCGAGCAGTCGCTGGCGGCGATCTGCCCGCCGGCCGCGCCCCGCACGGTCGGCCCGGTCAGCACCGCCGATCCGTAGGCGCGCTCAGTCGCCCAGCAGCCGGCCGAAGGTCTCGCCGTCGAGGTTGCTGCCGCAGACCACCAGCGCCACCCGCCGCCCCGCCAGCCGCTCGCGCAGCGGGCCGCAGAGGGCGGCGGTGGCGGCGGCGCCGGCCGGCTCGACCGCCAGCTTCATGCCCTCGAAGAGCAGCCGCATGGCCCGCCGCATCGCCTCGTCGTCGATCAGCACCAGCTCGTCCACGAACCGCCGGCAGAGCGTGAAGGAGAACGGCGCCGTGTGCGGCGCTCCCAGGCTGTCGGCGATGGTGTCGACCCGCTCGATGGCCTGCGGGCTGCCGGCCGCGAAGCTGCGGTGCATGGCGTCGGCCCCCACCGGCTCGACCCCGAAGACGCGGCAGTCCGGCTGCACCAGCTTGACCGCGGTCGCCACCCCGGCGATCAGCCCGCCGCCGCCGATCGGCACCACCACCGCCTCCAGCCGCTCCACCTGGCGGGCCAGCTCGAGCCCCACCGTGGCGGTCCCCAGGATGGTCTGCATCCCCTCGAACGGGTGGACGAAGGCGCGCCCCTCCTCCCGCTCGATACGACGCACTTCCTCGAAGGCCCGGTGGACGTCGTCGACCAGCACCACCTCGGCACCGTAGGCGCGGCAGCCCGCCACCCGCGCCGGGTTGGCGCTGCGCGGCATGACCACCTTGGCGGTGGTGCGCAGCGAGGCCGCCGCGAAGGCCACCGCCATGGCGTGGTTGCCGGCCGAGACCGCCGTCACTCCGCGGGCCAGCGCCTCGGGCTCCAGCGCCAGCATGTTGAGCAGCGCCCCCCGCGGCTTGAAGGTCCCGGCGTACTGGAACAGCTCCAGCTTGAGGTGGACGTCGCCCTCGCCGCCCAGCGCCTCCCGCAGCTCGCGCCCCTGCCAGCGCCAGACGGGCGTCGTGCGGACCCGCTCCCCGAGCCGCCGGCGGGCGGCGCGGATCGCCTCGAGATCGGGCGGCGGGGGAACCTCGGCCCCTTCCACGGCTGGAGAATACTGGAGGCCGCCGAGAGCATGGAGGCGCAACCGGTAGGCTGGACCGCCGATGGCCAACGTTCCCGACCATTTCTTCGAGCAGTCGGGGGTGATCGCCTACCGCGATCGCCCCTCGGGGCGCCAGGTGCTGCTCGTCAGCTCCCGCGGCCGCCGGCGCTGGGTCATCCCCAAGGGCGTCCGCGAGCCCGGCCTCTCGGCCGCCGAGTCGGCGGCCAAGGAGGCACTGGAGGAGGCTGGGGTCACTGGCAGTACG
The DNA here is from genome assembly GCA_041567315.1 of Thermoanaerobaculia bacterium. GTDB lineage: Bacteria > Acidobacteriota > Thermoanaerobaculia > Multivoradales > JAHEKO01. Next base: position 14,817 of record JBFGCA010000100.1, read on the forward strand.
GCGCCGAAGCCGGTGGGCCGCTACAGCTACCCCAAGTGGGGCGGAATCTGTACCGTCGAGGTCTACGCCCTGGCGGTCGAGAAGGAGCTGAGCGAGTGGCCGGAGAGCTTCCGCGAGCGGAGCTGGCTATCGCCGGCCAAAGCGGCGGAACAGGTCAGAGAGCCGGAGCTGAAGGGCCTGATCTTGCAGGTCGGCCGCGATCATTGAGGGACGTCGCGGCGGGTTTCCAGGTAAGAGGCGGCCGGCGGGGCACCGCTGTCGTGACGATCCAAGCGGGCCGCGCCCGATGGGTCGCCGGCGCCTCGGCCTGCGGGCACCGTACCAGCGGCAGCCTCCCGCCACTGGCGCCTTCTCTACCTGGAGACTCTGGCGAGACGCCTCAGCACACCGGATGGCCTCGCAGACTCCCGACGCACTCGTCGAGAATCTGCTGGCTCATTCCGAGTCGGCCTCGTCGCGCGCCAGCAGGTCGAGGGCGGCGGCGGTGAGGGCGGTGACGCCGGTCTCGATGGCCGGCGCCGGGAGCGGGGCGAACTCGGCCGAGTGGAGCGAGGGGAGTTGGGTGCCGTCGCGCTCGGCGGCGGCGATCTTCTCGGGATCGACGGCGCCCAGCCAGACGAGGGCGATCGGCACCTCGCCGCCGGCGGCGTAGCGCGAGAAGTCCTCGCCGCCCATCACCGGCTCGAGCCGCGCCACCCGATCGGCGCCCAGGGCCGCCGTGAAGACCCCTTCCAGAAGCTCCATCAGGGCCGGGTCGTTGTAGGTCGAGGGGGTGTGCTCCTCCTCCTTGACCGCCATCACCGGCAGCAGCTCGTCGGGCCAGCCGGCGCCGCGCGCGGTGCCGATCGCGGTGCGCTCGATGGCGGCCAGCAGGTGCTCGCGCACCTCGGGGCGGTAGGAGCGGACGGTGAGCTGGAGCTTGACCTCGTCGGGGATGATGTTGTGCTTGGTGCCGCCGTGGATCGACCCGACGGTGATCACCGCCGGGTCGACGGGCGCCACCTGGCGGCTCACCACGGTCTGCAGGTTGACCACGATCTGGGCGCTCAGGGTCACCGGGTCGAGCGTCGTGTGCGGGTAGGCCCCGTGGCCGCCCCGGCCCTTGACCGTGAGGTCGACCGAGTCGACGTTGGCCAGCGCCCAGCCGCTGACCAGCCCCAGCCTACCGGCAGCCAGCGCGGCATTGGTGTGCAGGGCGAGCGCCCAGTCGGGCCGGCCGAAGCGCTCGTAGAGCCCGTCGTCGAGCATCGCCTTGGCCCCGGCCCCGCGCTCCTCGGCCGGCTGGGCGATCATGATCAGCGTGCCCGCCCAGCGGTCGCGCAGCCGCGACAGGCGCCGCGCCGTCCCCAGGAAGGCGGTCATGTGGAGGTCGTGACCGCAGGCGTGCATCACCGCCACCTCCTCGCCGCGCTCGTCCACCGCCCGGGCGGTGCTCGCGTACTCCAGGCCGGTCCGTTCCTCGACCGGCAGCGCGTCCAGGTCGGTGCGCAGCATCAAAACGGGACCCGGCCCGTTGCGGAGCACCCCGACGACGCCGAAGGAGGTGCGGCCCTCGATCCCGTAGTCGCCGACCCGCTCGGTGACCTCGAAGCCCGCCTCCCGCAGCGCCGCCGCCAAGTAGGCGGCGGTCCGTTCCTCGCGATACGAGAGCTCGGGATTGGCGTGGAGGTGTTTGTAGACGGCGACGAGGTCGGGCGGCTCCGCGGCCGACGGCAGCGGGGCCTGGGCTGGAACGGAGGCCGCTGCGACCATCGCGCCGAGCAGCCCTGCGGCGGCGAGGGCCGGCCGACCTCCGAATCTGGCGGTTCTGGCGCTCATGCGGCGGATCATAGCCGCGGGTGAGCGAAGTACGGCAGCCACCGTTTTTTCGCCCAATCCGGTCCCCGCCGCTTTTTTACCGACCCTCAGCTTGTCCGCCGATTTCTGACCGCCGCCGCCCGAGGGCGGTGCTGGAGGCCTCAAGTTTCTCAAATCAAGAGGTTTAGGCCGCTCCAAGCAGGGGCGCTCCAGGTTCTCGCGCAGGCCGTCCCATCTAGGATCATGGATGGCACCCGGCTTGCGCGTTGAAGCGCCGGAAAGCGGCGAGAGCGGAGAAGACCTATGCGAACGAGCCAGAAGTTTCCCCACCTGTCGCAGCCGATCCTGGGCTGCGTCGCCGTCCTGTTCCTGCTGTCGGCGGATTCGGCGCCGGCCCCGGGGCCCAGGGGTAGCTCTCCGCCCCCCGCGGAGTCCTCCTCGGCCCAGCCCGCACCGAGCGCCCGCGGCAGCTACATCGTCCAGGGCAACGAGCTGCCCCGGGTGGTCAAGGCCGTGGAGGCGGTCGGCGGCGAGATCACCCATCGCCTGGGGGTGATCCGCGCAGTCGGCGCCCGGCTCACCCCGGGCCAGCGGGCTGCCCTCGAGCGCTCCCCCGCGGTGCGCCGCATCTGGGACGACCGGCCGGTCCACAGCATGAGCGACGAAGACAGCGACAGCGACTCCGACAGCGACTCCGACGGCGACAGCGACTCCGACGGTGACAGCGACTCCGACGGTGACAGCGACGACGGCTCCGGCAATGACGGTTCCAGCGACGACGGCGACCCGGCCGGCTGTGCCGTCACGGGGGCCCCGGCCGCCGAGTTCGGCAACAAGCACTTCAAGTGGGAGATCACCAACGCCTCACCCCACGACCTCAGCATCGACGCCATCGCCCTCGAGTGGCCGGCCGGCAACGGCGACCTCAAGAGCCTCAAGAACGGCAGCAAGAAGATCTACGATCAGCAACAGCCGCCCGCCGCGGTAGCCATCGCCAGCGGCTGGAAGGGCAACGCCGGCGACCGCGCCATCGGCGAGGGCCAGAGCCGGGAGCTCAAGGTCGAGTTCAAGGACGGGGCCGACCCCGCCGCCGCCTACGCCCTGGCGGTGGTCTTCGCCGAGGGCTGCACGGCGGCGCTCGCCTGGGGCGACGGCTCGGGCGACGGCGACGGCTACGACGACGGCGGCGACCCCAAGGCCAAGGACACCTTCTACCCCACCCAGGTGGGCGCCGACCTGCTCCACCTGGAGGGACTGACCGGCACCGGGGTCACCGTCGCGGTGATCGACACCGGTCTGTGGGGAAAGGGGGGCGGCCAGAACTTCCTCCGCAAGGACACGCTCGGCAACGAGCGCATCCTCGTCGCCTACGACGCCCGCACCGATTCGCTCCAGGATCCCAAGAACTTCGGCGACGGCAGCGGTCACGGCAGCCACGTGACCAGCGTCCTGCTCAGCAGCCGCAAGTCGGTGGGCCAGAACGGCTTCCAGGGGAGCTACAACGGCATCGCGCCCGACGCCTCGCTGGTGGCGATCAAGGCCTTCGACGGCAGCGGCAACGGTACCTATCTGGACGTCATCCGCGGTCTCGACTTCGTCGTCAACTACAAGGACGCCTACGGCATCCGGGTGCTCAACCTGTCGTTCAGCGGCGAGGTCCGCTCCCACTACTGG
>JBFGCA010000101.1:0-18189 GCA_041567315.1 Thermoanaerobaculia bacterium
GCGCTGCATCCCGCTGGGCGGCGTTGCTCCTCGGTCACGTATAGCCCGATACGCTCAATCGTCGCGCCTTGCCCAGCGGGCGCTTCGCCGCTCTCGGTGTGACAAGGAACTTACCGCACGGGACACTAGCGCATCAGCGCGGCGACCCGCCGCCAGTCGGTCTGCTCGACGATGGCCATCGCGATGCGCTCGGCGAGGTTCGCCTGCATCGGCGAGATCTTGCTGTTCTCCCAGTCGATCCGCGAGCCGATGCTCATCCAGACGAGCTGCAGCGCCGCCGGCTGCGACTTGTCGAAGAAGGCGGGGTTGAACCGCATGAGCGGCACCGCGCCGCCGGCTTCGCTGCCGACGATCTCGTCGCCCAGAAAGCTGTCGGGGGCGGTGCGGATGAAGGCCGGCGCCGCGCGCTGGGCGGCGTCGAGGCGGTCGAGCTCGGCCCGCAGCATCGCCGCGGCCTCGCGCGCCGCGAGGGTCAGCGGCGCCTGGTCGGGCGAGACCCCGGCCATCGCCAGGAGCTGGCGCTCCTGCTCGCGATCGTCGCGCTCGGCTCGGGCGCGGGCCTCGGCGGCCCGCTTGGGGTCGCTCTCGGCCGCCGCCGCCTCCTCGATCGCCATGCGCCGCAGCTCGCGCATCTCGGGCGAGTTGAAGTTCTCCAGGAGCTCTCGCGCCATCTCGCTGCCCTCGCCGGCGATCTCGCTCTGCGCCTCGGCGCCGGCGATCGCCGCCTTCAGGGCCTCCTCGCGGCTCACCGGCAGGAACAGCGGCGGCTTGCCCGGCGCGGTCACGAAGAGGTAACCGGCCAGGACCGGGAAACCCGCGATCTCGCGCTCCGCCGGTGGCAGCCGGAAGAAGTCGCCGCTTCCCGGTGCCTGCCATCCGGGCCGCCTGAGGCCCTCGGTGGCGCCACTGCCGCCGGCCGGGAACCGGTTGAAGTACAGGCTAAACCCGCCGGGGCCGTAGTCGCGCCAATCCTGTTTGACCGACAGGGTGGGGGCGTCGATCGACTCCAGGGGCCATACCTGCACCGACAGGGTGCCGACGTCCAGCCCCCCGCCCTTGGAGTCGACGCCCGACACCAGTCGCGGGTAGAAGCCGCCGAGGTCGGCCAGCGCCGGGCTTTCGCGGATGGCCGCCGCGACCCCGTCGAGCGTTGTCTTCCACGCGGCGCGAGGGCCGGCGGCGAGATGGTCGAGGTGAATGCGGCTCTCCAGCCACGCCCCCGGCGGCGCCCCAGGCTCGGCTGGAGAGCCCTTGATCAGCGGAAAGCCGGCGAAGCCGCCCGCCTTGTCCGCTCCGGGCTGGCCGCCCGCCGCCGATGTGGCCAGAAGGCCGGTTACGGCGAGCGTACCGGTCAGGACGAGGAGGCGGCATCGAAGGCCGGGCAAGCCGGAGGCTGCGGAGGCCAGATGACCGTGGCCAGGTCCGAGACCCATGGAGTCCTCCTGTCGACCAACGGCCAGCGACCTGACGGCTGATCCGCCCCCGCGGCCGATGCGGCCGCGGATCGTCGAGCGGTCCGAGCCCGTTGTCAAGACCCCGCCGCATCACGGGCTCGACCCACAGCGGGGACGGACGGGCCCGGGTGCTAGGATCAACGGGCAGAGCTGCAACCGGTTCAGCGGGTCACGTGGGACCTCGCGGGGCACCCGCACGGCAGTCGGCAGATGCCAGACGGCTCGGAGCACGACGTCGCGCAGCAGACCTGGAAGGCGTCGCCCGGTCTGCGGCTCTTTGCCCGTAGGACGCGGGCGGTGGCCGCGGCTCCGGCCCGCCGATTCGCGGCCGCGAAAGTCGAGCCGGAACCGCGGTTCCCGGCGCCGCGGCGCAGGACTCTGTCGGCGGCCGGTGAGGAGGGAGCACCCGGCGGGCCCGTGCCGGTCGCGGCCCCCGAGCGGGCCCGGACCCTCCTCAACGTCTTCCTGAGCCTCAACCGGCGGGCTACCGAAGCGGAGACCGGGAGGTTCACGATCTGGGCCGGGGGGGAGGCGGTCGAAGTGGCCACCAGGGGCGGCGTCGGGCAGGCCGCTCTCCGCGAGGACCAGCTGGACGAGGTGCTGGCGCAGCCCGACGTCGCCGCCGCCGAGCTGGCGAACCCCATCAAGCGGCCGCTGGTGATGCGGGCGGCGGGCGAGCCCGCGGCGCTGGAGGCGCAGCGGGAGGAGCGGACCGTCCCCGAGCCCGGGGGTGGGCCCGGTCCGCGAGAGGAGTACCACCGGCAGGGCGAGGGCGTGCTGATCGGCATCGTCGACGTCGAGGGCTTCGACTTCTCGCACGAGGACTTCCTGGTCGACAACGGCGGTCGCCGCGAGACCCGCTTCGTGCGCATCTGGGACCAGGGCCTGGAAGGCGTCCGCGCCGGGCCCGATCTGGGGCGCGGCGAGCCCTACGGCAGCGAGTTCCGCCAGGAGCATCTGAATCGCGCCATCGCGGCCTCCGGGGATCTGGGCATCGCCGCCTACCACCTGGAGCAGCAGTCGGCGCTGGTTCCCGGCTCGCACGGCACCCACGTCGCCAGCATCGCCGCCGGCAAGAGCGGCGTCTGCCCGCGGGCGGCCATCGCCGCGGTCCTCATCCACCTGCCGGAGGAGGACCTGGAGCGCGAGCGGTCGTTCACCGACTCCACCCGGATCGTCGACGCGGTCGACTACCTCCTGCGGCTCAAGGACGAGCTGGGCTACAAGGCGGTGTCGATCAACATCAGCCTGGGCACCAACGGCCACGCGCACGACGGCACCAGCGGCGCCTGCCGCTGGATCGACTCCGAGCTCGACCGCCCGGGCCGCTCGGTCTGCATCGCCGCCGGCAACGCGGGTCAGGAGCAGCCGTCGAGCATCGACGACCTGGGCTTCATCGTCGGCCGCATCCACACCAGCGGCCGCGTGCCGGCGGCGGGCCTGGTCCGCGACATCCGGCTCGAGGTGGCCGGCTTCCCGATCGAAGACCTGTCGGAGAACGAGATCGAGATCTGGTACTCGCCTCAGGACCGCCTGGGGATTCAGGTGCGGCCGCCGAACGGGCGGTGGACGTGGGTGGTCGACGCCGGAGGCGACTTGCGAGACGAGCCCGCGCTGCTGGCCGACGGCACGGCCACCGGAACCACGATCACCATCTTCAACGACCTCTACCGCCCGGAGAACGGCAGCAACCACATCGCCGTCTTCCTGACTCCCGGCCAGTCCGAGGACGGCTCCCGGCACGTGGCGCCCGGAATCTGGACGCTGCGCCTGCACGGCCGGGAGATCCGGGACGGCCGCTACGACGGCTGGATCGAGCGTGACGACCCGGTACCGGTGCAGGGCCTGAGGGCGCAGCAGCTGTGGCACTATCCGGCCTTCTTCACCAGCGAGTCGAACGTCGACCGCACCAGCCTCAGCACCCTGGCCTGCACCCGGAACGCGCTGACCATCGGCAACCTCGATGGGGCGGCCGAGCGGGTGGCGGTGACCAGCAGTCAGGGGCCGACCCGCACCGGGCAGCAGAAACCCGAGGTCTGCGCCCCCGGCACGAACATCGCCGCCGCGTGCGGATTCCACCCCACGCAGAAGTGGATCGCGATGAGCGGCACCAGCATGGCCAGCCCCTACGTGGCCGGTGTCGCCGGTCTGATGCTGGCCATCGAGCCCATGCTCACGCCCTCGCAGATCCGCGGCATCGTCGTGCGGACCACCCGGCCGCTGCCGGGCGCGGACTACGAGTGGCGCAACGACGCCGGCTTCGGGCGCATCGACGCCAGGAGGTGCGTCGGCGAAGCGTTGACGCTGAGCTGGTTGCTGGGACGGAGACTCCGATGAAGTTCACGGCGTTCAAGGCCAGCGACGGCGACAGCATCCTGATCGAGGGCGGCCAGGCCAACATCCTGGTCGATGGCGGCCGCAAGGGCAGCTTCGAGGACCACGTCGCTCCCGCCCTCGAAAAGCTCGAGGAGGCGGGCCGCAAGCTCGACCTGCTGTGCGTCTCCCACATCGACGACGATCACATCACCGGGATCGTCGAGCTGATTCGCCGGCGCCGCGAGTGGCAGGTCCACGAGCACCAGATCGCCGGGCCCGACCCGCCCAACCCCGACCACCCGCAGCCGCCGTTCGGCAAGCCGCCGGCAATCGACCACCTGTGGCACAACGGGTTCGGAGAGACCTTCGACGATGCCGTGGCCGCCGGCGTCACCAACGCGCTCGCCTTCCACGCGCAGCTGCTCAGCGCCAGCGCGACGCTCGCCGAAACGAGCTACGGGAGCCGCTTCGGCCGCCTGGCCCAGGGCGCCCGGCGGGCGATCGAGCTGCAGGTCACCCTCGGCGCCAGTCCGATGGGCATCGAGCTCAACGCGCCTTCGCAGGGCGAGCGGCTCTCGGTGGTCGACCCGGCCCAGAGCGTCGACTTCTCCGGCACCGAGGTCCACCTGCTCGGTCCGTTCGACGATACGTTCGCGGCCCTGCAGGCGGAGTGGGATGCCTGGGTCTCGCGGAACGAGGAGAAGATCGAGGAGATGAAGGCCGAGTTCCAGGCGACCCAGGGCTCGGCACCGGCCAACGCGCTGGACTTCCTGGCCTTCGCCGCCAGGGTGGCGCAAAGCGGGGGCCTGGAGGGCGAGGAGGGCATCGAGCCGCCCAACCTCGCCTCGATCATGTTTCTCGTCGAAGAGGGGGGCCGCACCGTGCTGATGACCGGTGACGGCGCCTCCCCGCACGTGCTCCGCGGGCTCGAGGCCCACAACCGGCTGGCCGCCGCGCCGCGGGGGATTCACGTCGACATTCTCAAGGTGCCGCATCACGGCGCGGACGCCAACACCACCGTCGAGTTCGCCCGCCGGGTGACCGCCGATAACTATGTCTTCTGCGGCAACGGACGGCACGACAATCCGGAGGTCGACGTCATCCGGCGCTACGTCGAGGCACGCGTCAGCGACGACCCGGAGATCCGCACCGCCAACCCCGAGGCGGCGGGCAGGGAGTTCAAGCTCTGGTTCAACTACGCGGTGACGGACGCGGCGGTGACCGCCAACGAGAACTACCTGGCGATCATCGAGGCCGCGCGGACCGAGGCCGAGCTGCACGCCGCGGCCCACCCGAACATCGTCGAGGTCGAGTTCAGCGACCAGGATTCTCTGGAGATCCCGCTGGCGTGAGCGCGGTCTGCCGCCCGGGGCGGTGGACCGACCGGTCGTGGAGGGGCAGGCCGAGCCGCCGGTGGCGGTAGGTCGGGCCTTCCGATTCGATCCAGACCGGGAGTCCCAGAGCCCGCGCCAGGAGATGGCGCAGGTCTCCAGGGCTCACCTCCTCCACCCGGGGCGCGACCTGGCCAAGGAGCCGCGTCCTCCGGCTCCGCGCCGGGAGATCGCCGGGATCGAGGAGAGGGAGGCTGCGGAGCGGCCGCGGTTCGCCGCGGCTCACCAGGGGCGAGGCGTTGTCGGCCGAGTCGTACCCGGTACAGATCGGGACGGCGCCGTCCAGCTTGTCGAGACAGGTCAGGGCGAGACCGTCGACCCGGCCCGCCGCCTGGATCGCGTAGCGCAGCAGCACCAGGTCCAGGCCGCCGCGCCGCACCGGCCCCTGCCAACCGTGGTCGTCGTTGTGGGGCTCGGGGAAGGCGGCGTCGAAGGCGGGGTCGGCGGTGGGCAGCGGGCCCGGCCCGTGGCGGATCATGTAGGGGCGGGTGACCCCCAGGGTGTAGACACGGGGGTCGGTGCCGTCGAGGAGGGAAAGGGCGCTCCCGGGGGTGCAGTCGCTCCAGGTGGTGTGGGGGTGGAAGCCCCAGTCCTGGTCGAGGAGCACGCCCTGGGCGCCCTCGAAGACGACGCGCGGGGTGGCGCGGATCATCTCCCGGGTCTCCTCCGGGGCGCAGACCCGCAGCTGGCCGGCGAGACGCCCCCAGCTCGCGAGGGTCCTCGCCACCGCCCGCTCGTCCGCCAGCAGCTCCCACTCGATCTCGCCGCGGCGGTCGGCCGGCTCCGCGGCCGCGGCGACCTCGCGGCGCTTCCTGGCTCGCTGGGCGGCGAGCTTGGCGCGCAGGGTCTCGGGGTCGCCGAGCTCGGCGGCGCGGATCACGTCGTCGCGCCCGGCCAGGGCGTCGCCCACGGCCTCGCCGACGCCGAGGCCGCAGGAGCCGTGGGCCGCCTCGCCCCTCAGCAGCTCGCGCAGCCGGCCGGCGGCCTGCTGGAAGGGCGTCACCACCAGGGCGCGGGCGTCGAGGGCGGTGCGCTCGAAGGCGTCGCCGACCCCGACCGATCGCAGGTGGCGCTCCTCCTCGAGCATGCCGCCGGGGTGGAGCACGAAGTCGGGTCCGAGCAGGGTGCGCACCCCGTCCACGAAGCTGCCCGAGCCGAACTGCGAGAAGGTGTGGTGGCGCCCGCCCGGCGTCACCACGTTGTGTCCCGCCTGCGCGCCGCCGTTGAAGCGCACCACCAGGCCGGCCCGCCGCTTCCGGACCAGGAAGTCGACCGTCGCGCCCTTGCCCGCGTCGCCGAAACCCAGATCGAAGACGATCCAGGCCTCCTCGATCATCGATCCAGGCCGCTCGTCCCGTCCCCGGTCGGCGCGATGGTGGGGCCGAGGCCCGGCGCCGGGGTGCCGTCGCGCCCCAGCGAGGCGGCGAAGGGCGTGAGCGCCTTGGCGACCCGGCGGGCCACCTTGCGCTCCAGCCCCGAGCCTTCGAGGCGCTGGACCAGGGCCCCGAGGTCCGGCACCGCGTTCTCCATCAGCGACACCAGACCGGCGCACGCGTAGCTGGTGTCGTCGGGGGTGTCCATGACGATGACCCGGTCGCCCAGCAGGTCGCGCCACTCGCGGCCCACCCGCTTGCCGCGCACCGGATCGGGGATCAGGTAGAAGGGCTCCCAGGTCCGCTGCAGCTCCTCGATGATCTCCCCGATCGGGACGTCGTCCTTGAGCTTGTCGCCGAGGATGCGCTCGACCTGCGTCCGCGAGACCGCCGGGTTGGGCGGCTCGTCGCCGGTGATGAAGAGATAGCCGCGGCGGCCGCGCTTCTCGACGCAGTCGATCGCGGTGTGCCGGGCCGCGAAGTACATCGCCAGCTCGTAGCTCTCGTTGCCGCCGCCGCCGCCGCCCTCCAGGAACAGCCAGGTCAGCCACTGGTCCATCAGCTTCTCGGTGGACTCGAACTGGCCCACCTGGAGGGGCGCCAGGTCGCCGCCGGCGTAGCCCACCCCCATGAACAGGACCTGGGGATCGGTGACGCCGGCGTCCAGCATCGCCCGCATGAAGTCGGGCAGCGTGTTGGTGGCCAGGTGGTGGGGGATCTCGCCCATCGAGCCGCTGACGTCGAGGGCGAAGATGATGGCCAGCGACTCCGGATGGGCTTCGGAGTCGCGGCTCTCGCGGACCCGCACTCCGTGGGGGTTCATCAGCTCGTGGCACCCTCCCTGGTGGAAGAGCTCCCGGGCGGCCGCGCCCGAGCGCCCGGCGGTGAGGGCCTGGTGCGCCGCGTGACTGTAGGTTCCGTATCCCATGATCCTCCTCCCTTATCCCCTTGCCGCCGGCCACCCCGGCATGCCGATGGGGTTGTAGCTCGGGTCGCCCAGGGCTTCGAGCGACACCTGCGAAACGCGCTCGCGGAGCGACCACGCGTCGTCGTGCTCGCCCCGCGCGGCGGCGGCGACCAGCTCGCCGAGCGGTGCGGGCAGCGCCTCCCGGTCGTCGAAGCTCCCGGCGCCGGCGGCGCGCAGCGCGCAGCGCGCCGCCATGGCGACGTCCACCGCCGGTCCGCCGCGCCGGGTGCGCCGCGCCTCCTCCGGATACCAGTCCCGCCACCGGCGGCTGATCGCCGGGATGCGGCCGCGGTCGCGCCCGGCCCGGGCCGCGGCCACCGTCCATCCCACCAGCACGGCGCCGTGGTCGAGCGGGTGGATCAGCACGTGATCCGGCACCACGGCCGAGTGGACCACGCCGGCCCGATGGGTCCAGGCCAGCGCCTCGAGCAGCCGCTTGAGGATCCAGACCGCGCTGCCGGGCCCGACGCCCTTGGGGTGGGTCCGCATCACCTCCTCCAGGGTGTGGAAGAAGCCGCTCTGCCACTTGAAGACCGTGGTCAGGCGATCGCGGTCGCCCACCCGCACCCGCGCCATGGCGATGGGCTCCGGGACCAGGGCCGCGAAGTGCTCCGTCCCCCGCGCCGCGCTGCCCTGCAGCCGCTCGAGGATGGCCCACTCGCGGCGCAGCAGGTCCTCGTCGGTCGAGCAGCCGAGCACCTTGAGCACCACCTCCTCGCCCAGCCGCCGCACCCAGCGGCCCTTGTAGACCCAGGAGGAGTCGCCCTGCCCCAGCAGGCCGAGCACCAGGTAGGTCCGCCCCGCCACCGCCAGCCGCAGGCGCCCGTCGTCGGGAAACGACGAGGGGACGGGATCACCGATCTTCCCCGGGGCGTTCTGCGACCCGCAGTAGCTGCAGACGAGGACGATCTCGGACCATCTCGCCTCCAGCGGCGCACCGCAGCCGTAGCAGAACTCGATCCTCACGGTGCCCTCCGCACGTCGGCCAGGGTGCGGGTTCGGGCCCAGTCTTCGATCGCCTGCTTGAGATCCGCCCATTCGGGGTGGAGCGGGCAGGGGTTGTCGGCGTCGCATTCCTCCCAGCCGAACAGGCAGTGGTCGGCGGCGGGCTCGAAATCCACCGCCTGGAGGACGTCGGCGAAGCGGATCGCCGCCGGATCCCTGGCCAGCTCGAAGCCGCCCCCGTGGCCCTTTTGCGAGGTCAGCAGGCCGGCGGCGGTGAGGCGGCGCAGGACCTTCGACAGGAAGGGCAGGGGAACCCCCGCCAGCGGGGCGAGGTCCCTGGCGCGGAGCCGGCGGGTGCCCGCGGTGCGGGCGAGGCAGGCCATCGTCCGCAGGGCGTACTCGGCGGTGCGGCTCAGGTACATCGCTCGCAATGTAGCAGAGCAAGAGACTTGGCAGTCCGTTGAGCGGGGTGAAGGGTGCGGGAGTCAAGAGCGTCGCTGCGGCCGGATCTGGTGACGCCGCGTCTTGTCCCTGTCCCCGTTTTCTAGCCGAGGACGACGTGGACGCGGTGCTCGGCGCCGTCGTCGGTCAGCGGGACCAGCTTCTCTTTCGGAAGGGGGGTGCCGTCGAGGCTGATGCGGGAGACGCCCCGGCAGACGGCATCAGGATTGTCGACGACGATCCGATATGGCGTCTCGCCGTGCTGATAGTCGATCTCGAAGCGACTCCAGGTCCGCGGTATGCACGGATCGATGGCCAGCGCCGCGCCGCGCTTCTGGAATCCCAGAATCCACTCGAGGCCGGCACGGTAGAGCCAGCCCGCGGCGCCGGTGTACCAGGTCCATCCTCCCCGTCCCACGTGCGCCGGGGCGGCATAGACGTCGGCGGCGATCGCGTAGGGCTCCACTTTGTAGCGATGAGCGCCGGCTCGCCGGCTCGCATGGTGGACTGGATTGAGCAGGTCGAACAGCTCGATGCACTTGTCTCCCTCGCCGAGCAGGGCGAAGGCGATGACCGACCAGATCGCGGCGTGCGTGTACTGCCCGCCGTTCTCCCGGATGCCGGGCAGATAGCCTTTGATGTAGCCGGGATCCCTGTCCGTCCGGTCGAACGGCGGGGTGAAGAGCAGCAGCAGCCGTTCGGCCTGACGGACCAGTCGTCGCTCGACCGAGTCCATGGCCTGCCGCGCTCGCCCCGGATCGGCGGCACCGGACAGGACCGCCCAGGACTGGGCGATCGAGTCGATCTGGCACTCGTCGCTGCGCGCCGATCCGAGCGGCGTGCCGTCGTCGAAGAACGCCCGCACGTACCATTCGCCGTCCCAGGCCTCGTTCTCCAACGAGGTGAGCAGCGCCGCGGCGCTCCGCCGCCAGCGCGCCGCCCGCTCCCGTTGTGCGCGCTGCTCGGCAACGCCGGCGAACTCGTGCAGGTTGAGGTGGAGAAACCAGCCGAGCCAAACGCTCTCGCCGCGGCCCTCGCGGCCGACGCGGTTCATCCCGTCGTTCCAGTCGCCGCCGCCGATCAAGGGCAAGCCATGACTGCCTACCTCGAGGCAGCGATCCAGCGCCCGCGCGCAGTGCTCGAAGAGGTTCGATCGGTCTTCGGAGGCCGCGGGCTCGAAATACGATTCGTGCTCGTCCTCCCTGAGGAGCGGACCCTCGAGCCACGGAACCGTCTCGTCGAGCACGCTCCAGTCTTCGGTCACCTCCAGGTACCGAGCCACGGCGTACGGCAGCCACAATAGGTCGTCGGAGATGCGCGTGCGGACGCCGCGCCCGGTGGGGGGGTGCCACCAATGCTGGACGTCCCCCTCGGCAAACTGCCTAGCGGCCGCCCGCAGGATGTGCTGGCGCGCGATCTCCGGTCGCGCCACCAGCAGGGCCAGAACATCCTGGAGCTGGTCGCGGAACCCGAAGGCTCCCCCCGACTGATAGAAGGCCGAGCGCGACCATAGGCGGCAGGACACCGTCTGGTATTGCAGCCAGCGGTTGAGCAGCAGATCCATCGCCCTGTTCGGCGTCCGCACCTGGACCGTACCGAGCACGGAGTCCCACTGGTCCTGGACCTGGCGCAGCAGAGTGGCACAGTCCGTGCCGCGATAACGCGTGATCAGCGTTCGCGCCTCTTCGGTGTTCTCCCCCTGCCCCAGCAGGAACAGCAGCTCGGCGCGCTGCCCGGGCCGGAGCTCGAACTCCGTCTGCAGCGCGGCGCAGGGATCGAGGGTCGCGCCGGTTTTCCCCGATAGCTCGCTGCCTCGCTCGAGCGAGGCCGGGTGGTCGAGGCTCGCGTTCCGCCCCAGGAACTCCAGGCGGTCGCAGGTCCAGGACGTCTGGCGCCCGCCTAGATCGGCGAAGGCGACCCGATGCGCGAACTCCCCGTTCCAGGCATTGCGCGCCAGAGCGGCGCCGGTCGCCTCGTCGATTTCGGTTACCACGTAGGGCACGGAGCGGCTGCGCGCAACGCCCAGGACCCACTCCACGTAGGCCGTGACCGAGAGCCGGCGGGTGCGGCCGGACCGATTGACCAGCCCCAGGCGAGAGATCTTGACGGAGTCCTTTGGCGGCACGAACTGCAGCAGATCCAGCGCGATGCCGTGGGCCGTGTGCTCGAAGCGGCTGTATCCCTGACCGTGCCGGATCAGGTAAGACGAGGCCTCCTCGCGGATCGGCAGGCAGGTCGGCCCCCAGATCAGCCCACTGTCGAGGTCGCGGACGTAGAACGCCTCGCCCGGCGTGTCGCTGACCGCATCGTTGGACCACGGCGTGAGCTTGTTCTCTCGGCTGTTGACGGACCACGTGCAGCCGGAGCCGGATTCCGAGACATGGAATCCGAACTCCGCGTTCGCCACGACGTTGATCCATGGAGCCGGTGTCCACTGACCGTGGCCCAAGACCGTGATGTATTCCCGGCCGTCGCGCGAGAATCCCCCCAGGCCGTTGAAGAACTCGAGCTCGATTCTTGGCGGGCGGGCAGGTGCCGCTCCGCCGCGCGGCGCCCGGAGTCGGGGAGGCACCGGTCCCGGCCGCAGGCGCTCCAGTCGGATCACCTGTTCCGACAGCGTCCCCCGGTTCGCCAGGACCAGCACGCGCGCCGCCGAGCGGAGCAGCACCAGATCCTCCCGCGGCAGGAGGTCCTCCCGCAGCACGAAGGCCCTCCCGATCTCTCCGTCTCCTTCGCCGGCGAGCGCCGACTGGCTCGACCGCGCCACGGTCTCGAGCGCTTGCTGGAAATCCTGCACGTAGGAACTGCCCTTCGCGTTCAGGATCACCACGTCGGCGGAGACCCCTTTGAGGCGCCAATACTCCTGTGCCCTGAGCAGCTGTCGCGCCACCTCGCGCTCTTCGTCGCGCTCGACGCGGACGACGGCGATCGGCAGGTCGCCTGAGATGCCGTGGGTCCAGAGCCCGGAGGGTCCCCGACGATTGGCGGCCAGTTCCTTGGAGGTGGTGCGCAGCGTGCGATCGTTGTAGAGCATCCGATTGGCCAGCCGCTGGAACAGGTGCGCCTCGTCCTGCGTGATCCCGAGGTGGTGGAGCTGGACCTGCGCGTAGGTCCAGGCCAGCGAGCTCTCCCGCTCGAACGTCTCCGGCTGGCGGTATTTCTCCGCGACGTCGAGGACCTGCTCCCGGGAGCTCGCCACCAGCGTGGTGAAGATCACCCGGACCGTGTCGCCGGCCGGGATCGCCAGCCGATAGCGCAGGCTCACGATCGGATCCAGCGTCGCGCCCGCGCTGTTGGTCAGGGGTTCGCCCTCGGTCAGCGAAACCGGTCGGCCGATGCCGCGGCCACGGCCGAGAAAGCGGGCGCGGTCGCTTTCGTACTGACACCTGCCGACCTGCTGCCCCTCGATCGCGGCGAGGTGCGCCAGCCAGGGCTGTGGCTCGTCGGCCGACCGCCGCCGCCGGGTGGCCAGCAGTGCCTCCAGCTCGGCCACGAATTCGGTCTCGACGAACAGGTTCGAAAACGCGGGGTGGGCCTCGTCCGCAGCCTGCGGAGCCAGGACGATCTCTGCATAGGAGGTGAAGTCGATGACCCGGTCGCGGTTTTCGAGATTGGTCACCGTGAGCTGGCGCAGCTCCGCGTCGTCCTCGGGCGAGACCACGATCTCCAGCCGGATCGACAGCGACCGATCGTGCTGGATGATCTTGGCCCGGTCTTCGGCATAGACGACGTTGTAACGGTCGACTTCGGTGCCGATCGGCTGGAAGCCGGCCGACCAGAGGTCACCGGTATCTGCATCTTGCAGGTAGATGAAGGTGCCCCAGCAGTCGCGGGTGGTGTCCTCGCGCCAGCGGGTGACGGCGAGATCGTGCCAACGGCTGAAACCGGAGCCCGCGGCCGTCACCATGATCAGGTAGCGACCGTTCGACAGGAGATGCGTTCGCGGCGGGATGTCGTGCGGCGATTCGAAGCGCCGCAGGGCAGGGGGCACGAGCTCGCGGACCTGGGCGGCTACCTGGACTTCCTCGCCGCGCGGCCGGGTGACGGCCACCGACCGCGGCGTGCGCTCCTGAAGCAGGAGCTCCGAGGCCTGGACCATGGGATGAGAGTGGAACCGTTTCCGCGTCAGGTCCTGGAGGACGACGTTGCCCAGGGAGACGATGGTCATCCCCTGATGGTGCGCCATGAACGCTCGGACCACGGCGACCTCTTCGTCCTCCGGAAGCCGCGAGGGCGTGAAGTCCAGCGCCTCGTAGAATCCGTAGGCCCCCCGGGCGCCGACCGCTTCGAGGTGGACGATGTTGTCGATGGCGGCCTGGGGATCGATCATCGCCGCCAGAGCCGTGGCGTAGGGAGCCACCACCACGTCCTCGAAGAGCCCGCGCTTGAGTCCCAGGCCGGGCACGCCGAAATCCGAGTACTGATAGGTGAGATGGACGTCGCGGACGTTGTAGGCGGACTCGGAGACCCCCCAGGGAACCCCGCGCTCCTGGCCGTACCGGATCTGGCGCCCCACGACCAGCCGGCTGGTGAGATCGAGCAGGCTGTGGGCCGGCTGCTCCATCACCAGCAGCGGCATCAGGTACTCGAACATCGACCCCGACCAGGAGACCAGCGCCGCCCCGGCCCCCACCGGTGTCAGGGCCCGGCCGAGCAGGAACCAGTGCTCTGGTGACACGTCGCCCTTGGCAATGGCCACGAAGCTCGCCAGCCGCGCCTCCGAGGCCAGCAGGTCGTAGCAGCTCGGATCGAGGGTGCCGTCTGCCGCCCGAAAGCCGATGGAGAACAGCTTGCGGGAGGGGTCGTAGAGGAACCGGAAGTCCATCGCCAGAGCCAGCCGCTCCGCCCCGAGGGCGACGGCCGTCAGGCGATGGCCGAGGGCGTTCGCGGCGTCGGCGGACGCCTCCTCGGATGCCAGCGTCGCGAGGTCGCGGGCGTGGCTCCGGACGGTGTCTCGGAGGGCGGTGGCCCAGGCCTCGGCCTCCGCGCCGGAGTCGTGCCCCGCTGCCGCGATCGTGCGGACGACGTCCAGCAGGTTCTCCGCCCGGGCCTCCAGCTGCGCGAGCCGAGCAGTCCATTCGCCGGTCGACGACGGCGACTGGTCGAGCGCGGCCGTCATCGCGTCCATGGCTTCGCGTACCTGCGACGCCGTGACCACTTCGGTGCGAGCCCCGACCCGCGACTTGTCGACCGCCTCGCGCAGCGGCTGGAGCGTGTCGCGGACCCCGTCCAGCACCTGCGGGCCCAGCGGCGCGCGGCCGACGAGCCGGCGGCACTCCTGCGCCAGCGCGATCAGATGCCCCGCCAGGTTCCCGCTGTCGACGGTCGAGACATAGAGGGGCTCGAGCGGCCGCAGGTCGGTGGTGTCGTACCAGTTGAAGAAGTGACCGTGGGACCGGCGCATGGTGGCCAGGGTCTTCAGGGTCGCCTCGAGCCGCTGCACCATGTCGGCGGTCCCGATCCAGCCGCAGGCGCGGGCGACCATCGCGCTCAGGAGGTACAGCCCGATGTTGGTCGGCGAGGTGCGGTGGGCGACCACCGGCTCGGGATCCTCTTGAAAATTGTCGGGGGGCAGGGCGTGCTCCTGCTCGTCCACGAAGGTCTCGAAGAAGCGCCAGGCGCGCCGGGCCACGAGGCGGAGCGTGCGCGTCTCCTGCGCCGACAGGCGCCGTCGTTCGGCGGGCCTGGTCGGGATGCTCAGCCGCCACGCCAGAGCGGGCGCCAGGATCCAGAGGAGCACCAGGGGAGCGGCGACCGGCCAGGCCTCCGGCCTGAGCACGACGAGGAGCCCGCCGGCGCCGACGGCGAGCACCAGGCTCCAGCGGAGGTGTTGGTAGAAGGCGCCGAGCGTCAGGTCGGCCCCGTAGCCGGACTGCGCGGCCGGGACCCATTCGAGCAGACGCCGCCGGGTGACGAACAGCCGGGCCAGCGTGCGCACCACGGCATCCGTCATGTAGGCGGCCCGGTGGGCGAGCACGGCACTGGCCAGCAGAACGTGGAGCGTCGCGAGCTGCAGGTCTCGGCCCGTGGCGCGCAGGTGACTCCGTTTGGAGACGCCTTTGCGCCGCGGGATCAGCCCGTCGAGCACGGGCGCGAAGGCCGGAAAGCCGAGGGCGGCCAGCACCAGGCCCGTCCAGAGAACCGGTGGGACGCCAGGCAGGATCCAGCCGGCGACCAGCAGCAGGAAGGACGACGGCGCCATCAGGCTGCGGCGCAGGTTGTCGAGCATCTTCCAGCGGCCATGCAACGGCACGGGCGCCCGCCGCTCGGTGTCCCGGTGGCCGAGGATCCAGGGAAGGAGCTGCCAGTCGCCTCGCACCCAGCGGTGGGTGCGGCGAGCGGCCACCTCGTAGTTGGTGGGGAACTCCTCGAACAGGTCGACGTCGGTCACCAGACCGGAGCGAGCGAACGTCCCCTCGAACAGATCGTGGCTCAGCAGCGCGTTCTCCGGTACCCGATCCGCCAGCGCCGCCTGGAAGGCGTCGACGTCGTAGATCCCTTTTCCCGTGTACGACCCCTCGCCGAACAGGTCCTGATACACGTCGGAGACCGCGGCCGCATACGGGTCCACCCCCCCGGGGCCCGACACGATTCTCTGGTAGGTGGTACTTCGCGGTCCGGTCGGCAGCGACGGCGCAACCCGCGGCTGGAGGATCCCGTATCCCTCGACCACCCGCTGCAGCTCGGGGTCGAGGCGCGGCCGGTTCAGCGGGTGGGCCATGGTCCCGACCAGGCGGTAAGCGGCTCGCCCGGGCAGTCGCGTGTCGGCGTCCAGGGTGATGACGTAGCGAACGCCCTCGGGCGCGCAGGGCGGCCGGCCGTTGATGGCGACGAAGCTGGTGTCGGTCGCGCCGCGCAGCAGCCGGTTCAGCTCGTGCAGCTTGCCGCGCTTTCGCTCCCAGCCCATCCACACCCCTTCCGCCTCGTTCCAGAGGCGTCGACGATGCAGCAGAAGGAAGCGGTCCCGGCCACCCGGCGCACGCCCGTATCGCTCGTTGAGGGCGGCGATGCCAGCGGCCAGCTCGCTGAGCAGCTCCTGGTCGCCGGGCACCTGCTCGCGGGGGGCGTCCTTCCAGTCGGTGAGCAGGGCGAAATGGAGATGGCCCTCGGGATTCGCCAGGTAGTGCACCTCGAGCCGCTCGATGGACTCCTCGATCCCCTGGTGGCTGGTGAGCAGCCACGGCACCACGACCATGGTGCGCATCTCGGCCGGCACGCCGCGAGCCAGGTCGAGCTTGCAGAGCAATCGGGGCGGAACGAGGATCGTGACCAGGCGATGGACCAGTGCGACCGCGATGTCGGAAGCGGGTACGAGGGCGAGAATGCCCAGCAGGATGACGATCGGCAGGCCGACCCCTGCCCACCAGGTCAGCACCAGCGGTAGGGCCAGCAGCAGAGCGGTGAGCAGGGCGATCAGACCGAAATAGCCGGAGGTCGCGTGGGAGCGCCAGGCGCGCCGCAGGCGGACCCGCAGCGCCGGCCGATAGTCGAGCCGCTCTTCGAAGGCCCACCTGCCGCCCGATACCAGGTAGTAGCCCGGGTCCTCCTGGCGGCGCTCGGGGACTGCAGACGGCGCTGCCGGACCGTCCGCTGCCGTCGACGCCGCTTCGGTGACGGCCGGCGAGGAAGCTCGCTCGCTCTGACGTCGGGCCGCGCGGGCCGCCGACACCGCCTCGCGCGCCACCTCCAGCTCCGACCACCCGGACCCCCGGGACAGCTCCTCGACCGCCTCCCGATACCGGTCGCGGGTGGCGAAGTCCAGGGCCGCGAACCCGGGAGCCTCCCGGAAGGTCTCGTCGACCAGGCTCACGCTCTCGAAGAACTCCGGCCAGCTGATCGACGACATCCACCGCATGCTGGTGATGATGTTGCGGACCGTGATGTTCGCCGCCGCCTGGGCCTGGTGGACCTCGGCCACGATCTCGGCCGGCGAGGTGCCCTGGTCGGCGAGGGTCTCGTTCAGCCAGTCGAGCGCCGGCGCGACCGATAGCGGCTGGTCGCGGAGCCGCTGCAGCAATTGCACGGCAAACGCGCTGGCCAGCGGCGCGGTGCTCAGACCGCTCAGCAGGTCCTCCACCTGAGCCGGCGGTTCGCCGCTCAGGCCGAGCAGACGATCCGCTATCTCATCGGCACTTGCCCGCCCCTTCCGGGCGCGGATGATCAGCTCGGTCAGCCGTCGCAGGTTCTCCACGAGGGCAACACGAAGATGGATCGCGATGGCCCAGAGCTCGCCAATGCCGAGCGGTTGGGCGCGCTGGTAGGCGCGCACGAACGCGGTGAGCGTCTCGAGGTCGAACCGGCTGTCCGTGTGGGCCACATACGCCCACGCCAGTCCATAGACCCGCGGGTAGCCACCGAGATGGTAGCCCTCGGCGATCTTCGGCAGGAGTCTGTAGAAGCTGTAGGGAAGGTGATCCCGGATCTCCCGAATCTGCCCGTCGACGACGTGGAAGTTGTCGAGAAGCCACTCCTCGGCCTGCGTGGTGTGCTGCTTCAGTCTCGCCGCCTCGACGATGTCCCGGTAGCCGGCGAGGAGCACCTTCGCGTTCTCGCCCACACGGGGGAGCAGCCGGCGTCCCTTCTCCGGTTGGGCGGCGGTCGGCTGGGCCGCGGCCAGGCTCTCGCCGTGTTGCTTGAGCCGCTCGATGCCGAACACTTCGGCGCGGATCGGCTCTTCGACCCGAGAGAGCGCCGTGGTCGTGGCGCCGAGGCCGGTCACGTCCTGCCGGATGCCGCGACGCCTGAACCCGAGCGCGTGGCTGGAGCCCACCGGCCTGCCGGCATCGTCATAGCGCTTCGGTTCGCTGCGCGCCCCAGCCGATCGCCATGACAAGAAGCCCGCTCCTCCACCCCGGCGGCTCCGCTGTCGGGGCCACTCACTTCTGTGAGGGTAGCACCCGCTACCCCGGCGACCCTGCCGCGGGGGGAGCGGGATGGTGGGGGACGTAGGTGCCCCGGTAGACTGTCGGCGGATGCCGAGCCCCGAGGTTCCCTCGCCCGGCGCCCGCCTGCGGGCGCTGCTCGCCCCGCGGTTTCGCACCTGGGGGCTGACCGTGCCCCTCCACCTGGTGGCCTTCCTGCTGCTCTACGTGGCGACCGACCGGCTGCTCCAGTCGGAGATCGCCAACACCGCGGCCTCGGCGGCGCGCCAACGTCTCACCGAGGTTGCCGACGAGATCAAGGCGGTGTCACTGGTGGGCGCCGGGGAGGCACCGGGAGGCCACCTCTTCGGCACTCTCGTGGAGGCTCACCGGTCGATCGACTTCCGGCTGCTGTCCGCCGCCGGCGCCCAGCTGGGCGCC
>JBFGCA010000102.1:0-18182 GCA_041567315.1 Thermoanaerobaculia bacterium
CACGCGAGTACTTCGTGGTCGGCAAGCAATGGATGTGGAAGTTCCAGCACCCCCAGGGCAAGCGCGAGATCAACGACCTGCACGTCCCGCTGGGCCAGCCGATCAAGCTGACCATGACCTCGGAGGACGTCATCCACTCGTTCTTCGTGCCCGCCTTCCGGGTCAAGGCCGACGTGCTACCGGGCCGCTACACGACGGTCTGGTTCGAGCCCGACCGGGTCGGCACCTATCACCTGTTCTGCGCCGAGTACTGCGGCGCCGAGCACTCGCGGATGGGCGGCTCGATCGTGATCATGGAGCCGGCGGCCTACGAGGAGTGGCTGGCCGGCGGGCTGCCGCGGCAGAGCGTCGTCGCCTCGGGCGCCGAGCTGTTCACCGCCAAGGCCTGCGACACCTGCCACCGTCCCGACTCGGCGACGCTGGCCCCCATTCTCCACGGCGTGTGGGGCCACGAGGTGGAGCTGGCCAGCGGCGAGAAGGTCGTGGTCGACGCCGATTACGTCCGCGAGTCGATCCTCAACCCGACGGCCAAGATGGTCGCCGGCTACAACCCCGTGATGCCCACCTACCAGGGGCAGCTCAGCGAGGAGGAGCTGGTGCAGCTCATCACCTACATCCGGTCCCTCGGCGAGAAGGACGGCGAGAAACACGGCGCGGGGCACGGCGAGCCCGACGACGACGCCGTGCCCGCCCCGGAGGCCGCCCCATGACCGCCGCCACCGCCACCACCGGCCCCCGCCGGCTCCACTACCTCAACGTCGACTACGGGGTGCGCTCCTGGCTGCTCACCCAGGACCACAAACGGATCGCCATCCTCTACCTGGTCTCGGTCTCGTTCTTCTTCGTCGTCGGCGGGCTGATGGCGGCCCTGGTGCGGTTCGAGCTGGCGACGCCGGCCGGCGACTTCGTGCAGCCGGACACCTACAACCGGCTGTTCACCATGCACGGCGTGATCATGATCTTCCTGTTCCTGATCCCGTCGATCCCGGCGGTGCTGGGCAACTTCCTGCTACCGATCATGATCGGCGCCCGCGACCTGGCCTTCCCCAAGCTCAACCTGGCGAGCTGGTACGTCTACAACGTCGGCGCGCTGCTGATGACCTGGGCGCTGCTCGAGGGCGGCGCCGACACCGGCTGGACCTTCTACACCCCCTACAGCTCGACCTACGCCAACAGCGAGGTCATCCTCACCGCCCTGGGCGCCTTCGTGGTCGGCTTCTCGTCGATCATGACCGGCCTCAACTTCATCGTCACCATCCACCGCATGCGGGCGCCGGGGCTGACCTGGTTCCGGCTGCCGCTGTTCGTGTGGGCGCATTACGCTACCAGCCTGATCCAGATCCTCGGCACCCCGGTGCTGGCCATTGCCGTGCTGCTGGTGGCCGCCGAGCGGCTGCTCCGGATCGGCATCTTCGATCCCGCGCTGGGCGGCGACCCGGTGCTGTTCCAGCACCTGTTCTGGTTCTACTCGCACCCGGCGGTCTACATCATGATCCTGCCCTCGATGGGGGTGATCAGCGAGCTGGTCACCGCCTTCACCCGCAAGCGGATCTTCGGCTACAAGTTCGTGGCCTTCGCCAGCGTCGCCATCGCCGTGCTCGGCTTCCTGGTCTGGGGCCACCACCTGTTCGTGAGCAGCCAGTCGGTGTTCGCCGGGGTGGTCTTCTCGGTGCTCAGCATGCTGGTGGCCGTGCCCTCGGCGGTCAAGGTCTTCAACTGGACGGCGACCCTGTACCAGGGCTCGATCTCCTGGGACACGCCGATGATCTACGCCCTGGGCTTTATCGGGCTGTTCGTCATCGGCGGGCTGACCGGCACCATGCTCGCGACCCTGGGGATCGACATCCACGTCCACGACACCTACTTCGTGGTCGCCCATTTCCACTACATCATGGTCGGCGGCGCCATCATGGGCTATCTGGGCGGACTGCATTTCTGGTGGCCCAAGATCACCGGCCGTCTGTACAACGTGTTCTGGTCCAAGATCTCGGCCGGGCTGGTGTTCATCGGCTTCAACCTGACGTTCTTCCCGCAGTTCATCCTCGGCTACCTGGGGATGCCGCGCCGCTACCACGCCTACCCGGAAGAGTTCCAGGTGCTCAACGTGCTGTCCTCGGCCGGCGCCACCATCCTGGGGGTGGGCTACCTGCTGCCGCTCGTCTACTTCATCTGGTCGATGCGCTACGGGCAGCGGGCCGGCGCCAACCCGTGGGGGGCCTACGGGCTGGAGTGGCAGGTCCCCTCGCCGCCGCCCACCCACAACTTCGAGGAGGCGCCGGTGGTCACCCACGAGGCCTACGACTACACTTCCGTCGATCTCGAGAAGGTCGCCTGAAGGAGGGGTTGATGGCGATCCGAGACAGCGCTCGCGACGATCGCGCCTGGGGGCTGGCGCATCACTTCGACAGCCTCGATCAGCAGCGCGACGCCTCCTACGTGGGGATGTGGGTCTTCCTGGTCACCGAGATCATGTTCTTCGGCGGCGTCTTCCTGGCCTACATCATCTACCGCAGCGCCCACCCCCGCGCCTTCGCCCTCGGCAGCCACGAGCTGGACATCACCCTGGGCGCCTTCAACACCGCGGTGCTCATCGCCAGCAGCCTGACCATGGCGCTGGCGGTGTGGGCGGCGCAGCTCGGCCGCCGGCGGGCGATCGCCCTGTTCCTGCTGCTGACCATCCTGCTGGGCGGCGTCTTCCTGGGCGTCAAGGTGGTGGAGTACGGGGCCAAGTTCGAGCACCACCTGTTCCCGGGTCCCGAGTTCCACTTCGAGGGTCCCGAGGCCCCCTACGTCGAGATGTTCTTCAACCTCTATTTCGCGATGACCGGCCTGCACGCCGCCCACATGGTGATCGGCATCGGCGTCCTGCTGGTGGTGATGGTGCTGGCGCTCCGCGGCCGCTTCTCGCCCCAGAACCACAACCTGGTCGAGGGGGTGGGGCTCTACTGGCACTTCGTGGACATCGTCTGGATCTTCCTGTTCCCGCTGCTCTATCTGCTGGGACGCCACATCTGACGGAGAGCGTCGCCATGTCCGAGCACGTCACCTCGATCCGGGCCTACGTCCTCGTCTTCCTGGCGCTGATGGTGCTGACCGCCGTCACCGTGGCGGTGGCCTTCCTCCACCTGGGGCCGCTCAACGACGTCGCGGCGCTGAGCATCGCGGTCATCAAGGCGGTGCTGGTGGTGCTCTTCTTCATGCACGTCTACCGCTCCAGCCCGCTCGCCAAGCTGGTGGTGGTGGCCGGCTTCCTCTGGCTGCTGATCCTGGTCGCCTTCACGCTGAGCGACTATCTGACCCGCGCCCCGCTGGGCAGCGTGCTCGGGTAGCGCCCGCCGTTCATCGGCCCCGCGCGCTCAGCCGGCGGTGAACACGACCAGCACCTGGAGCAGCAGAACGCCCAGCACCAGCAGGACGAGGGGGGCCAACCCGCGGAGTCGCCAGCCGGCGGCGAGCCGCCGCCAGCCGGCCAGCGTCAGCGGCACCAGGGCCAGCGCCAGCAGGACGGCCAGACCCAGCGGCAGGATCACCAGGTCGGCCAGCGCCAGCGCCCCTTCGACGGTGCGGCGCTCGCCCGGTGCAGCGAGCAGCAGCCCGAGGGCGACGGCAGCGCAGGCCACCCAGCCCCAGAACAGCGCCGCCACCAGCCGCTGGAGGCCACCGCCGCGCCCCGACGTCGGCTCGGACATCGAAGCTCAGGCCCCCCCGGTCTCGCCCGGTCCACCGGTCGCGCCCGGCGCGCGGCGCGCCGGCGACGCGGCCCCGGCGTAGTCCAGCAGGCCGGTCTGGAAGATCATCTTCCAGCCGGCGTCGGTCCGCGTGTAGACCTTGCAGGCGCGCCCCAGCCAGTGGAAGTCACCGCCGTCGGGGCGCTGCCAGAGGGTGTCGACGTCCACCACCGCAAAGCCGCCGTCGCCCTCCCGCGAGACGACGATCTTGACCAACCGCCGCCGGTTGTGGACCAGCCGGTGGCCGTCGAACAGCTCCTGCCAGCCGCGCCGCCAGCGCGCGGCGTCGAAGCGGCCCAGCTCGAGCACCCAGTCGCGGGGATCGTGGGCGGTCGGGTCGGGCGGCCACGGCCAGACCATGTCGGGGTGCATCAGCGCGATCAGCGCCGCCGCGTCCTGGCGGTCCCAGGCCCGGGTCTCGCGGTCGACCAGCTCGCGGATCGCCGCCTCGGCCGCCGCGGTGGCGCTCACCGTCGCCGCTCCGCTACCAGGTAGCCCCGCCACCCGGCGGTGGCCAGGCGCCGAGCCGCCGGCGCAGCGCCGCCACCTGGCCCACGTGGTAGCTGTTGTGACTGGCGATCAGCTGCAGGATCTCGAGCGCGGTCTTGCCCTTCAGATCGGCCGCCAGGCTCCCCTCGCCGGCCCGCTCGGCCAGCGACTCGAGTCCACTGCGGAACCTGGCGACCGCACCCTCCCACTCGGCCGCCGTCGCCGGCTGCTCGTCTCCCGGCCAGCTCAGCTCGGCGTGCTCGGGAGTCCGAGGCTTGTCGCCACCCAGCCATTGGAGCGCGAACTCCTGCCAGTAGACCAGGTGGTTGACGATCTGGAAGATCGAGTGCGAGTCCCCGTCGGGACGCTCACCGGCCAGCTTCCAGTCGAGACCATCGAGCGCGCCCAGCGTTTCGACGTGAGCACCGCGGCCGGTCAGCGCCTGCCGGACGATCGCGGTGACCAGCTCCGAGGCATCGGTCATCCAGCACCTCCGTCCTGTCGTTTCGCTTGTCCTCGTCGCCGAGTCGAGCGCTTGCTCGACAGCGTGGAGCGCCGCATCCGCTGGCGCCCTGCCCGGACTCTCCGAAGACGGTAGCAGATGAGAGCCCGGCGCCGAGCCGCCTGTCAGCCTCGACCTGCCACCAGCAGGTAGCACCACGCGATCAACGGCGACAGCGCCAGGCTGAGGACCACGCCGATCAAGAAGCCCTTGAAGTGGAAGAAGTAGTCCTTGTAGCCGGGAAGGCCCTCGGTGCCAGGCTACCGCCCCTTTCCGGGCCCGCCTACCAGCAGACGCCGGGCGTCGCCCGCAGATAGGCGTCGTCGGTCAGCTGGTCGAGCATGAAGGCGGCGACGTCGGCGCGCGAGATCCTCGCCGTCGCCACGAAGCTGCCAACCTGAGGACCGTGGCGGTAGTTGCCGCGTTTGGACCCGTCGGTCAGCGCGCCGGGGCGGACGATCGTCCAGTCCAGGGTGCTGTCGCGGACGATCTTCTCCTGCCGCCGCTTGTCCCAGTAGTAGAAGGGCAGGATGACCGGGATCACGAACAGGGTGTAGTAGAGACCCAGGCGGCCAAAGCTCTCGCCGAGGCCCAGGGAGGTCTCGCACACCAGCCGGCGAATCCCCCAGGCCGTCATCGCCCGCACGACGTGCTCGGTGCCCTGCGACAGGACCCGCGTCGGACCCAGCCACTGCTTGTGTCCGAGCGCGCAGAGCACCGCCTGCTGCTGCTGGACCGCCACCTCGACCGAGCGGTACTCCAGCACGTCGCCCTGCGCCACGGTCAGACCGTCGGGTCGCAGGCGCAGCTTGTCCGGATCGCGGACGAACGCCGTCACCTCGTGACCACGCTCCAACGCCTGGGCCACCAGTTGGCGTCCCGTGCCACCGGTGGCACCGATCACGAGGACCCGCATCAGCGGTGCTCAGGTTAATACACAACGATCTTTCGTTTGGTGCGATCACTGCAACATTTCCTGTAATGTTTTTATTAACAGGAACCCGCCGCCGAGGGCCGGGTCAGCGATCGCCCCATTGCGAGACCAGGCCGGCGAGGAGGGTGGCGGCGGCGATCGGCCCCCCGAAGAGCACCACCGCCGAGCCCAGCACGACCGGCCACAGCTCCGGCGGCCCCTCCATCAGCCGCTCGGGCCCGAGCAGGAAGAAGGCGACCGCCAGCGCACCGACGAAACCGGCAGCCAGCAGGGCGCCGTCCCCGAGCCGGTGGGTCCACGAGCCGGGCTGCAGCACGCCGAGCAGGCCGGCCATCAAGCCGACATAGAGCTGGCTCGCCAGGACCGAGCGCCGCGAAGCGAGCAGCCATGGGACCTCGATGCGTGCCGGTTCGAACCACCGATCCCAGGTGAGGTGGAGTCCCAGGTGGAGGAGCATGAAGGCGGCCGCGCCCAGCGCCAGGGGCTTCACGAAGCGCCCACCCGGCACGTCAGCCCTCCAGCAGTCGCCCCGCCAGCTCCTTGACCAGCTTGGCGGCCAGGACGGCGGTGATCCCACCGACGTCGCGGCGCGGGTTGAGCTCGACGAGGTCGGCGCCCACCAGGCCGGGCACCCGCCAGATCGCCTCCAGCACCTCACGGGTGGTGAGGCCGCCGGCCTGGGGGTGCGAGACGCCGGGCGCGAAGGCCGGATCGAGGGCGTCGAGATCGATCGACAGGTAGGTCGGCGGCGCCAGCTCCAGGCGCGCGAGATCCGACCAGCGCCGCCGCGGGACGACCTCGACCCCGAAGCGCTCGGCCTGCCGGCGCTGGTGGTCGTTGAGGGTACGGACGCCGATCTGGACCAGCCGCTCGACGAGGCCCTGCTCCATCACCCGGGCGAAGGCGCAGGCGTGGGAATGGCGATCGCCCTCGAAGCTGTCGTAGAGGTCCGGATGGGCGTCGAGCAGGACCACCGTCAGCCCGGGGTACCGCGGCCCATAGGCGGCGAGGATCGGGTGGGCGACGCTGTGATCGCCGCCCAGGCAGACCAGGCGCGAGCCGGCGGCGAGCCGGGCGGCGACCGCGCTCTCGATCTCCCGCCGGGTCGCCTCGCCGCCGCTGAGCTCGAGGTCGCCGTGGTCGCCGAACCGCCCGGCGGTCGCCAGGTCGAGGCCGTCTTCGGTGCTCTGGTTGGACGCCGGCGAGGCGAGGGCGGCGCGGATGGCGCCCGGCCCACCGGCGGCGCCGCGCTCGAAGCTCGCGGCCTCGTCGGTCGGCAGCCCGAGGAGCTCGACGCGGCCGGCGAAGGGGACGGCTCCCGCGCTCGGTGCGGCCGGCGGCCGGCTCAAGGCCCGCCCTCCGCGGCACCCAGGGGCAGCGCCAGCACCAGGTCCCGCTGCCGGTCGGTGCCCAGCAGGAAGGGCTGCTCGCCGACCTCGCTGAAGCCGCACCTGCGGTAGAAGCGGATCGCCCGCGGGTTCCTCTCCCAGACCCCCAGCCACAGGACGTCGCCGCCGCCCAGCCGTGCCTGGTCGACGACCCGGGCCATCAGCTCGGTGGCCAGCCCCGAGCCCTGCCAGCGCGCCTGCACGTAGATGCGGCTCAGCTCGGCTGGCGAAGCGGCCGCCACGCACGGCGGCGGCGCCCCGCGGCGGACCTGGGCGTAGGCCACCAGCTCCTGGCCGCATTCGGCCAGCAGGGTGAAGGTGTCGGGGTCGCCGATCTCGGCCAGCTGCAGCTCGGGAGTGAAGTTCCGCGCGCAGTGGAGGTCGATGTCGGCGGGGCTGTTGAGGTCGGCGAAGGCCTCGCGGAAGGTCCGCTCGGCGAGCCGGCTGAGCGGCCCCGCGTCCGCGGGCTCGGCCGCCCGGAGCCTCCAGGGGCCGGACGCAGCCGGCCGGTCCTGGCGTCCTTCGGCTCGAGAGGCTGGGGCCACGGCAGGCACTGCGGGCTGGCTAGCGGGGGCACCGGCCGGGGCTGCCACCGGTCCGCTAGGCCACGGCTCAGTAGGCGAGCCCGGAGGTCGGGAACAGTGGTCCGGGCTCCTTGCCCTCGGCGGTCGCCTTGAGGCGGAACATCAGCTCGCCCCAGGTGGTATTGCAGGAGACGAAGTACGGCGTCTCGGCGGCCCAGCCGCGGTGCGAGAAGAGCAGCTCGGCGCCGTCTCCGGCGGGCTGGAGCTCGAACTCGAGCCTCGTCCCGCCCCACTCCGAGCCGGTCTCGCACCGCCAGGTGGCGCCGCTCTCGGAGGCGGTCTCGCGACGCAACCGGTAGACCGTGGCGCGGTCGAAGAACCCCAGCTCGGCGACGGCGCCGTCGTCCCCCGTCTCGACGTCCTCCGCCCACCAGCGGGCGAGCCCCTCCGGCGTCGAGACCAGCGACAGCAGCTCGGCGACCGGCGCATCGATCCGTATCGAGTGCTTGATGTCAGGCACGATCCACCCCTCTTTCCGGCCAGGCCGATCCGGCGCCAAGACTAGCCCACGCCCCCCCCCAGCGGCGCGGGCCGGGGGTGCCGCGGCTGGTAGACCCCGAGCCGGCCGCCGCCGGGCAGCGTCAGCCGGGTCAGCAGACCCCAGCCCCGGTCGTCCACCGGGTCGCAGGCCACGCCGCGCCGCCGCATCTCGGCCACGAAGGCTTCAGCGTCCTCGCAGATCAGGAAGAACTCGTGGAGGTCGTTCTTCTCCGACGGGTGGACGGCGACCTCGGCCGGCGGCAGCGCGAAGATCAGCCACCCGTCGCCGGCGTCGACGTGCGGCAGCCGCAGCACGTCCCGCAGAAAGGCGCGATCGACCTCCGGCTCGGTGCTGTAGACGACGGCGTGGGCGCCGCTGATCACGGCGCCTCCCCGTCTGCTGTCGCCAGGTAGCGCTCGATCCACCCGGCCCACCGGACCATCTTGGCCTCGTAGGCCTCCCGGGTCATGGCGGCGATCTCGGCGTTGCCGGCCTCGGAAAGGCCGAAGTAGGTGTAGGCGATGGTGGTCGCCGTCCCGCCGCCGGCCGCGGGCCGGCAGTCGACCCGGACGCGGGCGACGTAGTGGCCGGGCTCGACGCGGTGATACTCGGCCCGGTGCCGCTCGCGGTCCAGTCGGGTGACGACCCACACCGCCTCGCCGCTCGCCTCGCGGGTGCGGAAGATCTGACCCTCCGACCAGCCGGGCTCGGCGGGGTGCAGGTACTCGGGCTTCCAGCCCGGCACCCACAGCTCCTCGCCCGGCGGCGAGAAGAGCGGAAACACCCGCTCGACGCCGCCGCTGCTCGACACCCGGCCACTCAAGGTGACGGTCCGGGAGCGGAACCCGGTCATCGTCGCCTCAGGACTGCGCGGCGAACGGTTGATAGGTGCCGAAACTCCACAAGTTGCCCTCGGGGTCGCGCGCCGTGTACTCGCGCGACCCGTACTCGGTGTCCTGGAGCTCGCGGACGATCTCGGCGCCGGCGGCGCGGGCGCGCCGGTAGTGGGCGTCGACGTCCTCGACGTAGACGTAAACCCCGAACCGCACGGCGTCCCACGGGTTGGCCGGGTCGGGCTCGGCCGGCGCCGAGCCCAGCATCACGAGGCCCGGGCCGAGCTTGAGCTGGGCGTGGGCGATGGTCCCCTCCGGACCCTCGACCACCAGCTGCCGCTCGAACCCGAACGCCCTGCCGAGCCAGTCCAGGGCCGCCGGGGCGTCGTCGTACCGAAAGGCCGGAAAGACGTTGGGCGCCTGCTGCTCGCCGTCGTTGCTCATCGGCTTCCTCGCCGACCCTACCAGCTCGTCACCGCCTTCCTTCAGCTCCCGACCAGCAGGTAGCCGCGGGCCTTCTTGCTGTCGCTGTCTTTGGTGTCCATGGCGGCGTAGAGGTCTCCGACGGTGACCCAGGCGGGCTTGTACTTGTAGCGGGCGACGTCGAGGACCAGCACGCGGTCGGTCTTCCGGTCCCAGGCGGCGAGCGGCGAGAAGTGGCCGCCGCCCTTCTGGCCGACTTTGGGGCGGTCGAAGTTGGCGATCAGGAAGCGGTCCGGCCGGGCGAGGGTGTCGCTCAGGACCTCGCGGAAGCCGTCGGCGCTGGTCTTGTCGGCGTGGACGGTCTTGACCGCCGCTCCGTGGGAGGTCAGCGCCCTGGCCAGCTGGTCGAGGGTCATGCCGTCGGCGAGCACTGCGGTGAGCTGCTTGATCTCGCTCACCGCCTGGGAGAAGAAGTTGAGCTGGGTGAACATCGGATAGGGATAGAAGATCGGTTCCACCGGAACTGCCTTCAGGCCGTGCAGTGCGTTGAGCACGGTGACGCTCGAGGCGGCGCCGCACAGGGTCTGGGTCTGCTGGGTCTCGAAGGTGGCCGCCAGCGCCCAGAAGGCGGTCTTGCGGTCGGCCCGGGCGATCAGCTCCCGGCCCGGGTCGGTGTCGAGATAGATCGGCTTGCTAGGCATCGGTTTCTCCGTTGGTGACGGTCGGGACGGAGGCCGTCCCGACGGTGGTCTTGATGGGGCTTCCGGGTGGTTCGACGGCTGCGGCCGGCGGGCCGACCACCTCGAGCCAGAGGCGGTTCTTGCCGGCGGCCTTGGCCCGGTACATCCGGAGATCGGCCTCCCGCACCAGATCGTCGATCTGGCCCTCCGGGGCGGCGAACGAGACCGCGCCGACGCTGGCGGTGACCCGCCACGGGCTGCGGCCCAGGGCCTCCCCCAGCCGCGCGTGGAGGCGGTCGAGCATCTTGCGCGCGCCCTCGGGACCGGTCTCGGGCAGCAGCACCACGAACTCGTCGCCGCCCAGCCGCGCCGGCAGGTCGCCGGCCCGCACGCTCTGGCGGACCTGTTCGGCCACCTCGCGCAGCAGCCGGTCGCCCCCCTGGTGCCCCAGGGTGTCGTTGACCGCCTTGAAGTCGTCGAGATCGATGAAGGCCAGGGTGATCGGGTGCTCGTAGCGCTTGGCGAGCGCCAGCGTCTGCTCCGCCTGCTGCCGGAAGGCGCGGGCGTTGGGCAGCGAGGTCAGCGCGTCGGTGAGGCTCAGCTCGGTCACCCGGTCGAGGGCGCCGCGGACGCCGGCGATGAGCAGCGCGACGACGACGAACGAGACGGCCTGCGCCAGCAGGTTGACCAGCCAGACGCCGGGGTGGGCGAACTGCAGCCCCGCCGCCCAGTTCGAGCCCGCCCAGGCGGTCGTCGCCAGCGCCGCCGCCGCCAGCGCCCCGGCCCGGCCGAGGTACCAGGCCGCCAGGCTGAGCGGCAGGAAATAGAGCGGGAAGATCCGGTACTCGACGCCGGTCAGGAAGTCGACCGTGCCGATGGCGGCGACGCCGGCGACGGCCCCCGCCACCACCAGCGCCCGGCGCACCCCCGGCGACGTGGTCAATCCTCAGACACCGAAGTAGCGCGCGTCCGGGTGGTGGAAGACCAGGGCCGAGACGCTGGCCTCGGGCTCCATCATGTCGCCGTCGGTGAGCCGCACGCCGATCTCGCCGGGGTCGAGGGCGTCGAAGAGCTGACGCTGCATCTCCAGGTCCGGGCAGGCCGGATAGCCGAAACTGTAGCGCTTTCCGGTGTAGCGGGCGGCAAAGCGGTCCTGGAGCGTCAGCTCGGGCGGGTCGGGGATGCCCCACGCCGCCCGCAGCCGCATGTGGAGCAGCTCGGCCGCCGCCTCGGCGCTCTCCAGCGCCAGGGCGGCGAAGGCGTGGCTCTTCAAGAACTCGCCGGCCTGTTTCCAGACCTCGACCCTCTCGCGCACCCCCTCGCCGGCGGTGGTCACGAAGAGCGCCACGTGATCGCCCTCGGGCAGCACGTAGTCGGCCAGGCAGAGACCGTCGCGGCCGCGCTGCCGCGGCAGCTCCCACTCGGCCACCGGGTGACCGTTGCGCGCCTCGTAGAGACTGAGCTTGTTGCCGTCGGCGCTGGCCGGGAAGAACCGCCACACCGCACGGACGGTCATCGCCCCCGCCCGCGCCTCCTCCTCGAGCTCCTCGATCACCCGCCGGAGCTTGGCCAGCTTGGGGTCGCGCGCCGCCTCCAGCCGCCGCACCGAGCCCCTGAGCCCCAGGTGGCGGCCGTAGAGCATCTGCGGATTGATCAGCGCCCACACTTCGTCGAGGTCCAGGGTCTCGATCCGCCGCTTGAGGTGGGGGGGCGGCAGCGGCGCCAGATCGGTGCGGACGACGGCGCTGCGCCGCCGCTCGGGGGCGGCCGCCGCCGGGGCCGGGCTCTCGGCCTCGCGGTCGCGCGCCAGCAGCTCGGCCACCTCGGCCTCGAGCGCCGGCCGCCGGTCGGGGTCGGTCAAGCGCTCGACCAGCTCGAGACCGTGCATGGCGTCCTTGGCGTAGGTGCACAGCGCGCCGTAGGCGGGGGCGATCTTCTTGTGGGTGAAGCGGCGGGTGAGGGCGGCGCCGCCGACCACCAGCGGCAGCTCGATGCCGACGGCGGCGAAGTCGCCGGCGGTCAGCACCATCTGCTGGGCGCTCTTGACCAGCAGGCCGGAGAGTCCGATGACGTCGGGGCGGTGCTCGCGGACCGCCTGGATCAGGCGCTCGCTGGGCACCTTGATGCCCAGGTTGACGACCTCGAAGCCGTTGTTGGCGAGGATGATCTCGACCAGGTTCTTGCCGATGTCGTGGACGTCGCCCTTGACGGTGGCCAGGATCACCTTGCCGCGGCTCGACCCCTCGAGCCGCTCCCGGTGGGGCTGCAGGTAGGAGACCGCCGCCTTCATCACCTCGGCGCTCTGCAGCACCTCGGCGACGATCAGCTGGTTGTCGTTGAACAGCCGCCCGACCTCGGCCATGCCGGCCATCAGCGGCCCGTTGATGACCTCGAGCGGCGCCGGCCAGCGGGGATCGGCGAGGGCCTGGGCGAGGTCCTCCTCGAGCCCCTCCTTGGAGCCCTCGACCACGGCCCGCGCCAGACGCTCCTCGAGCGGCAGCTCCGAGCGCGGCGCCGCCGACGCCAGCGCCGAGCTGCGGCCCCGGAAGTGCGCCGCGAAGGCGGCCACCGCCGCCTCGCTGCCGGCGGCGT
Organism: Thermoanaerobaculia bacterium; assembly: GCA_041567315.1. Taxonomy (GTDB): domain Bacteria; phylum Acidobacteriota; class Thermoanaerobaculia; order Multivoradales; family JAHEKO01. Next base: position 12,635 of record JBFGCA010000102.1, read on the forward strand.
CGCCGGGCTCGAGGAACAGCAGCGCCTCGGCCAGCCTCTTCTCCTCGGCGGGGATCTCGGCGTAGCGGGCCAGCCGCTCGCTGTTGACGATGGCGGCGTCGAGACCAGCCTGGGTGGCGTGGTACAGGAACACCGAGTTGAGCACCTCGCGGCCGGCCGCCGGCAGCCCGAAGGAGACGTTGGAGACCCCCAGGATGGTCTTGACCAGCGGGAACTCGGCCTTGATCCGCCGCACGCCCTCGATGGTGCGTCCGCCCGAGCCGACGTAGGTCTCGTCGCCGGTGCCGCAGGGGAAGACCAGCGGATCGAACCACAGGTCCTCCGGGGACACCTCCATCTCCTCGGTGAGGATCCGGTAGCTGCGCCGCGCCACCTCGAGCTTGCGCTCGGCCGAGACCGCCATCCCCTGCTCGTCGATGGTGCCCACCACCAGGGCGGCGCCGCAGCGCCGCGCCAGCGGCACCACCTGCTCGAAGCGGCTCCGCCCCTCCTCGAGGTTGATCGAGTTGAGCACCGCCTTGCCCTGGCACCACTCGAGCGCGCGCTCCATCACCGCCGCGTCGGTCGAGTCGATCATCAGCGGCACCTTGACCAGCCGCACAAGGCGGTCGAGAAAGGCCTCTACGTCGGCCACCTCGTCGCGGTCGGGGTCCTGCATGCAGACGTCGATCACCTGGGCGCCGCCGCGCACCTGGGCGCGGCCCACCTCGCCCGCCGCCTCCCAGTCGCCGGCGGCCACCAGCCGCTTGAACTTGCGGCTGCCGAGCACGTTGGTGCGCTCGCCGACCAGCAGCGGCCGGTTGTCGGCGGTCAGCTCGACCGCCTCGATGCCCGAGATGAGACTGCGCTGGTGATGCGGCGGGACCCGCGGCCGGTGGCGGGCGGCGAGCGCCGCCAGCGCCGCCACGTGATCGGGACCGGTCCCGCAGCAGCCGCCCACCAGGTTGAGCCAGCCGCTCTCCAGAAAGCGGCCGAACACCCGCGAGAACTCCTCCGGCCCCTCGTGATAGCGACCCTCCTCGTCGGGGAGCCCGGCGTTGGGCACGCAGGCGGTGCGGGTGCGGACCAGCTCGGACAGGGTCCTCAGGTGCTCGCTCATCAGCTCGGGGCCGGTGGCGCAGTTGAGCCCCAGATAGAGCAGGTCGACGTGGAGCAGCGACACCGCCAGCGCCTCGGCGTCCTGGCCGGCCAGCATGGTGCCGGTGGGCTCGATGGTCACCGACACCGCCACCGGCAGCCGCCAGCCGGCGCTCTCGAAGGCGGCCTCGATCCCCAGCAGCCCGGCCTTGACGTTGCGGGTGTCCTGGCAGGTCTCGAGCAGCAGATAGTCGGCGCCGCCCGCCATCAGCCCCAGCGCCTGCCGCCGGTAGTGGTCGGCGAGAGCGCGGAAGGTAACCCCGCCGGTGACCGAGATCGCCTTGGTGGTGGGGCCCATCGAGCCGCACACGAAGCGCAGGCGCCCGGGCCGGTCGTAGCCGGCCGCCGCCTGTCGGGCCAGCTCGGCGGCCCGCCGGTTGATCTCGAGGGTCCGGCCCTCGAGACCGTACTCGGCCAGCACCAGCGGGGTGCCGCCGAAGGTGTCGGTCTCGATGACGTCGGCCCCCGCCTCGAGGTAGCTCCGGTGGAGGGCGAGGACTGCATCGGGCCGGTGGAGCACCAGCGCCTCGTAGCAGCCCTCGAGCTCCGGGCCGCCGAAGTCCTCGGCGCCGAGCCGGGCGCCCTCGAGACCGGTGCCGGTGGCGCCGTCGAGCACCAGGATGCGCTCCTCGAGGCTCTCGAGCAGCGCCTGGAGGCGGGACTCGCCGTCGGCGCGCGGCTCCGGGACGGGCGGCTCCGGCAGCGCCGGGCCGGGTTCGAGGTGATCGCCATCCATAAAAAAATCCCCGCCTCGCGAGCATCACGAAAGCGGGATCCGCCGCCGGACAGTTGGTTGCCGCCCGGTTGGGGGCGACCGCATCCTCGCCCGAGAGCGAGTTGGCACCTTGGGTGTCCGTCCCAGGTTGCCGAGTCCGGTCGTGCCGGACCCCTCGGGATGCTCGCGCGGAGCCTAGCCCGCCGCCGCCGCCGCTGTCAATTCCCCCTCGGATGCCGGTCGCGGGTCAGTCTGGACAGTCGGGGCAAGAGCCGACCCACGACCTGGAGGCTGGACCGGTTTGCGCTCAGATCCCGACCCGGGCGGGGTGGCCGCGGGGCATCAGCCGCTCCATCAGGCGGGTGATCGCCTTGGCCGACTGCATCAGGTAGAAGTGGATGGCGGGCACGCCGCGCTCCAGCAGCTCCTCGGTCTGGCGCCGCGCCCACTCGACGCCGATCTCGAGGGCGTGCTCGGCGCCCGCCGCTTCCACCTCGTCGGCCAGCTCGGAGGGGATCTCGCAGAAGAAGCGGCCCGGGATCGAGGTGAGCTGCTTCTTGGAGGTGAGGATCTTCAGGCCCGGGATGATCGGCACCTTGATGCCGCGCTCGCGGCACATGTCGACGTAGCGGAAGTAGTGGTCGTTGTTGAAGAACATCTGGGTGACGATGTACTCGCCGCCCGCCTCCACCTTGGCCTTGGTGTAGCGCAGGTCGGTCTCCATGTTGGGCGCCTCGAAGTGCTTTTCTGGGTAGCCCGCGACGCCGATGCAGAAGTCCGAGGGGGCGGCGTCGAGCAGATCCTGCTCCAGATACCGGCCGCGGTTCATGGCGGCGATCTGGTTGACCAGGTCGACCGCGTACTTGTTGGCGCTGCGGCCCATGGTGAGGGGCTTCTGGTAACCGTCCTCGTCGCCCTTGATGGCCAGCACGTTGTCGATGCCCAGATACTTGAGCTCGATCAGGAAGTCCTCGGTCTCCTCGCGGGTGAAGCCGTGACACAGCACGTGGGGGACGGCGTCGATGTCGTACTTGTTCTGGATCAGCGCGCACACTCCGAGGGTGCCCGGCCGCTTGCGCTTGACCCGCCGCTGGATGCCGGCCGCGGTCTCCTCGTAGACCACCTGGGCGCCGTGGCTGGTGGTGTCGATGAAGGGCGGCTCGAAGGGGACCAGGTCCTCGATCAGCTTGAGCAGCTCCTGGACGTTGCCGCCGCGCAGCGGCGGGATGATCTCGTAGCTGATCAGCGGCCGTTTGGCGCGCGCGAGATGGTCGATGACTTTCACGGTGAGCCGAAAGAGAGGGCAGTTCTGTGGAGGGCGAAAAGCGCGGCGATTATAGCCAAACCCATCCGCAGATCGGCGGCGAGAGCCGGCCGGCACCGGTGCCGTCGAGGTCATCAGGTGAAGCAGACCGGAGTTCCAGGTAAGAGGCGGCTGGTGAAACGCCGCACGGGTGACGCGCGCCCGAGGCGCAGCCGAGCTCCTGCACCAGTGGGCTCGGCGCCGCAGCGGGGGCGGAGAGAGCACTAAGATCGGTCGATGCCCCGGCGTCCACTGCGGGTAGCGCTGGTGATCGGCTCGGTGCTTCTGGCCCTGGGCTCGGTGGTCGAGTTTGCGGGCTGGCGGAGCGAGCAGCGGCGGCTGGCCCAGGTGCTGGCGGCCAGGGGAGTCCTGCGCGAGGAGCCGTCGATCGTCGAGAGGGTCCGCCGCCAGCCGGACTCCGAGCGAGCGCGGCTGGTGGTGGCGCGTGCCCTCCTGGCCGCGGAGCTGGCCCCCGAGCGGCAGGGGGTCACGGGCCCGGCCGCCGCGGCGGGACTGGCGCGGCTGGAGACCGCAGCCGCGCTGGCGGGCGAGACTCTGCCCCGCCGGCCGGCGGCCTGGCAGGCGGCGCTGGTGGCGGGCGCCGCCGGCCACCTGGCCGAGCGGCGCGGCGGCGGAGGCACCGCCGGCAGAGGCTCAGGGCCCGATCCGCTGGCGGCGCTGCGGGCGGCGACCGAGCTGGCCCCAGGCCAGCCCGAGCCGGCCCGTTTCCTGGCCGCCGTTCATCTGGGCGACTGGTCCCGGCTGTCGGCCGAGCGTCGCGCGGCGGCGCTGCCGGTGCTCGCCAGTGCCTTCCGCGACCGCCGCAGCTTCGACCTGCTGATCGGCGATTGGCTGCGGGTGGCGCCGTCGCTGGAGGCCGCGCTCGAGGTGCTGCCGGCCCGGCCGGAGACCTGGGACCGGCTGCGGGCGCACTATCTACAGGCCGACGACCTCGAGCGCTACCGGGACGTCCACGCCCGCTGGGACGCCTGGCTGGCGGCCTTCCTCGAGGAGCGGATCGCAGAGGCGCGGCGGCGGCGGCGCGGGGGCGACGAGAGACGCGCGCTGGCGCTCCTCCACTCGGTGGCGACCGCCCCGCCGGACCGCCGGTTCGCACCGCTGCTGGCGCAGGCGCTGGCCGAGCTGCCGCCGGGGCCACCGCCACCGGTGGCGCTCCGCTACTACCGGCCCTGGCTCGACTGGGCGCTCCAGCAGTGCCTGTTCGCCGACTGTGCGCTGCCGCCGGTCGCCCTCCGCCGGCTGACCCACGCGGCGCAGGGCGGCGAGGGCCCCACCCGGGGCTCCGACGCGCCCCGGGACGAGACCGCGGCCCGCCACGCCCTGGCCGCGCTGGCGGCGGGCCGTCCGGAGCTGGCCGTGGTGTACGAGCAGCGTGCGCCGGACCCGGGGGGCGAGGCCTGGGCGGAGTACCACCTGCTCGCCGCCCGCCGTGCCCTCGAAGCCGGCGACACCGAGGAGGCCGCCGAGCGGCTTCGTCAGGTGCACGCGAGCTGGCGCGAGAGCGCGCTCTACCGCCGCCTCCGGGCCACCGCCGACCGCCCGGACCTGCCCGCGGCCGCCGCGCGCGGCGCGGAGGGCGGCGCCGGCTGGCGCTGGCGCGGCAGCGTCGGCTTCTACGAGGTCGAGGCGACGGCGCCGGCCGGCGAGGTGCGGGTGGTGCTCGAGGCCCCCGCCGACGCCGCGGCCGTCGTCGAGCTGCAGTGGAACGGCGTCGCCGCCGCCTTCGCCGCGGTTCGGGGCCGGCGCGCCGTCCGGCTGCCCGGACCGGCGGAACCGGGGCTCCACCTGCTGGAGATCAGGGCCCTGGCCGGCCGGGTGCCGCGTCCGGGGCCGGTGTCGCTGCGTCCCGGCTAGCGGCCCTCGGCCTGCCCCCGACCGCGTCGCCCACCTGCAGACCGGCCACCGCCCCCACGAGCGCCGCCGCCGTGAAGGCGTTGGCCGGCAGGCTGAGCCCGAAGTCGAAGGCCTCGTGGAAGACGACCGCCGCGATCGCCCCGGCGGCGGCGAGCACCGCCGCCCGGTCCTCGGTGCGCTTCACCGTGCCGGCCAGCCGCACCAGGCGGGTCGCCAGGGCGGCGGCCGCCACCAGGAGCAATGCGACTCCCATCAGCCCACCGGTTACCAGCAGCTCGAGGTAGTCGTTGTGGGCACGGTCCCAGGTCATCCCCGTCAGCTCCGGAGGCTGGACCAGGCCGAAGGCGTCCTGGAAGGACCCCAGGCCGGTGCCGGTCCACGGGAACCGGCGCCACAGCTCGGCCGCCTTCGGCGCCACCTGCAGCCGGGCCTGCAGGTTGTCCTCGAACAGCGACAGGGTCAGGAAGCGGGCCAGGCCCCGGCGAGCCACCAGCAGCGCCCCCACGGCCGCGGCGGCG
>JBFGCA010000103.1:0-17696 GCA_041567315.1 Thermoanaerobaculia bacterium
CACGGTTTCGAGGTCAAGGCGCGGCGACGCAGGCATAGCGGGACTATGGCGAGGAGCCGCAACGCCGAGATCGAAGCCGAGGGGCGATCAGGCACTGCGCTTTCATCCGTTACGGTCCACTAGGGGCCAGGCATCCGCCGGGTGACCGGCGCTCCGGGCGTCTGTCTACTATCGCCGGCCGATCAGCGGCAGCTCGTCGCGCCGCAGCCAGACCACCAGCAGACTGCCGGCCAGCACCGCGCAGGCCAGACCGAAGAGCAGCCCGCCGTCGCCCTGGACCTCGATCCCGAGTACCGTCAGGTGCGACACGATGGCGCCGGCGATGATCGCCAGCGCCAGCAGCGCGCCCCAGACCGCGGTGGCGGGGAGCAGCAGCAGCACCCCGGCCACCAGCTCGGCGGCGCCGGAGGCCAGCCGCCCCCCGGGCTCGAGCCCCAGCCGGCTGAAGATGTAGACCGACTCCTCGGCCGCCGTGAACTTGAAATAGAGGGTCTGGAGCAGGATGGCGGCGACCGCCAGCCGGGCGATGGTGGTGGCCACTCGGCGGCCGCGGGTCGGGGTCGTCACGTCGCGTTCCTCGCAGGCGGCCCACCGCCGGCGTCGGCGGTGAGCGCTGGCCCTTGGATGCCGCCCGCCGCCGCCGGGTTTCGCCCGGGAACAGGTACCCGAGGCACCCGTCCCCTGAGGGCCGCCACCAGCTCGCCCACCGTCGCCGGCCGCGCGCCCCGCCGGCGGTTGCGGCGGCCGACCTCGAAGGCCAGCGCCCACTGGCGGTACAGCGTCTTCCAGGCCGCCGGCAGACCGTAGCGGGGGTCGTAGATGTGGCTCGACTCGGAGGTCACTCCGTTGAGCTCCAGCACCTTGAGGCCGGCGCCGCGGCGGAAGTGATCGAGCGACGGCGCCGCGACGTCGAAACGGCCGAACCAGAAACCGTCGCAACCCGTGCCGAGGGCCTCCACGGCCGCCTCCAGCGCCGGCGTCCGCAGCCGCTCGCCGTCGAAGAAGTCGGCTCCGCGGCAGTGGTTCCCGAGGTCGGCGAGGGCGACCTCTTCGCCGGCGCCGAGCACCCGATGACGCCGTTGCCCGAGCCGTTCGAGATAGAGCGGCGCCCGGGCCAGCAGCCGCGGGTCGGCCAGCACCAGCTCCTCGGCCGTCGAGCGCCCGTCGCCGGTCACCGCCGGCAGCCGCTTCTCGGTGATCGAGATCAGCCGTCCGCGGGGCTCGTCCGGAAGCCGCGCCCAGAACAGCCCCAGCTCGGGGCCGGCGACGTGCTCCTGGGCCAGATAGTCGACCCCGCCGGCGGTCGCCAGCATGGTCTCGACCTCGGTCCACGAGCGGGCGATGACCACCCCGGCGCCGCGCTGGCCGACGTCGGGCTTGAGCACCAGCGGCGGGGCGAGACCGTGGCGGACTGCAAAGGCCCGGACGGCGCCCAGCCGCTCGGCCACCGGCAGCCGGCCCGGCAGCCGGCAGAAGCGGGCGACGGCCGCGGGCGGCAGCCGCTCCAGGATGTCCGCCTTGGACTCGCCGACGAAGCCGCCGAGCGGGATCGCGGGATTGGCGGCGGTGAACACCGTCAGGCTGCGGTGCCGGAGCGCCAGCCACGCCAGCGCCGGAAGCAGCGGCAGGTAGACCGCCCAGGCCGGCCAGAACTCCCAGCTCCTCAGCCGGCGCCAGCGGCCGCGCAGCAGTCGCCGCCCGCGGCGGGTGAAGAGCGCCCGGCGGAGCGCCTCGAGCGGCGCCGGCGAGGTGCCCCTGACGGCGTGGACCAGGCCCCAGACCGCGACGCCGGCGGCCAGCAGCACCGGCACCGCCCAGCGCTGATAGGTGGCGAGCAGCGGGAGCACCGCGCCGCCGAGCCACCAGGCGGCGCCGACCAGCAGCGGCGTCCAGGCGACGGTGGCGAGCGCCTGCCAGGCGGCGAAGCGGCGGGTCGGCAGCCCGGCGAGACCGACCGCGAAACAGGTGGCCACCCGGGTGCCCGGCAAGAACCGGCTGGCGACGATCACCGCCGGCCCCCGCCGCCGCAGCCAGCCCGCCGCCCGATCGACCCTGGCGGTACCGAGGGTCGCCCGGCCGCGCGACCACCTGGTAGGCGGCCCCGCCGCCAGCTTCTCGTCCGCGCGGCCGCCTGCCAGCCGGCGCCCCGCCAGGAAGATCGCCAGGTCGGTGCCGAAGATGCCCGCGCAGCAGCCCAGGATCGCGGCCAGCAGTCCCAGGTAGCCGCCCGCCGCCAGCAGGCCGCCGGCGACGCACGCCAGGTCCTCGCTGGCCAGGGTGCCGAGGGCGAGCAGCGCCGCCAGCCCCCATCCGCCGGCCTCGGCGGCCGGCGGCGGGGTGAGGAGCTCGAAACCGGCCGGGCCCCAGGTGAGAACCGCGGCGGCGCCGAGTCCGACCACCAGGACGGTCGTGCCGGCCAGAGCTTTCATGCCGACCCGCCGGCTGGTGCCACGGCGCCCTCTCCGTCCGGCGGAGCCTCGGGCGCGGCGGCGCGCCGCCGTCTCCAGTGGGCGAGGGTCGACGGCGCCACCCCGAACTCGGCCCCCGGCTCGAGGCCGCGGGCCCGGAGGGCGAGCGCGATCAGCGCCCAGTGGTGCACGGTGTGGCTGAGCAGGACGCGGAGCTCGCGGCCGACCGTCGAACGGGCGGCGGCGCCACCCGGCTCCTCGTCCGGCGCCAGGTCGGCGACCACCGCCAGGGGTCGATCGAGCCGCTCCGGCGGCAGCCGCGCGAGGCGGCCGGCGATCTCCTCGAAGGCGGCGGCGGCAGCCTGCGGGTCCTGCTCCAGCCGCGCCTCGCGCCGGCGCCGGTCGTAGTCCACCCGGCCGTCCTCGAGACCTTCCAGGAAGCTGCGATAGAAGTCGACGCAGTGCCGGAAGTGGGGGCCCACCGCCGGCCGCGCCGGTCCGTCGGCAGTGGCGTAGACGGTTCGATCGAGCGCGCGCAGCAGCTCGATGCCCTGCCGCAGGACCTCGAGGTTCTGCGCCACCGCGGACGGGCTCACCGGTGCCCTCCGGCTGCTTCGAGGGGCACGGCCCCGGGCCTCGGCTCTGGCTCGACCCGCTGCCGCCCGAGGAGCCCCTGGACCTCCGCGCGCAGTCGCCGGGCGAGCCGCTTGCGGTCGGCCTCGCGAACCGTCTGCTCGCCGAAGGCGACCCGTGCCCGGATCCCCGACAGACCGAGCAGCCGGCCGACATGGGGTAGGAAGGTCATCTTTCCCCACCAGCAGACCGCGGTGGCGGCCGGCGGATCGGGCGGCGCGGTCTGGTAGGCGAGCGCCGCGTAGGAGACGCCGAGACCGCAGCGCGTCGCCGCCTCGAGCAGCGGTGGGCGGAACGGCCCGACCGCGGCGCCGTCGGAGCTGGTGCCCTCCGGGAACAGCACCACGCCCCGGCCGGCCGCGAGCCGGTCGGCGATCTCGGCCACCGCCCGCGGCACGTCGCTGCGCCGCCCGCGGTCGACGAACAGGGTGTCCATCGCCCGGCACAGCCGGCCGACGACCGGCCAGCCGGCGACGTCGCCGCGGGAGACGAAGACCGCGTCCACCCGGCTGGCCAGCACCACGATGTCCAGATAGCCGAGGTGGTTGGCGACCAGCAGGAACGGCGGCCGCGGCGGCCGGCCGGCGGTCTCGATCTCGACCCCCAGCAGTGCAACCACCGCCCGCGCCCAGTGGCGGAAGTTGAAGTCCCGCCAGCGCGCGCGGGCGGCCGGCGACCGCCTCGCCAGCAGGCTGCCTGCCGCCCACAGGGCGTAGAAGCCGGCGGTGAGCAGCGCCAGGGCGACGCCGCGGGCGGTGGCGCGGAGGCGGGCGGCAAGGCTCATCCGAAGAACGTGCGGCGCATCGCCGGGCTCATCCCCTCGACGTCGAAGAGGACGAAGTAGTCGATGGTGCGGAACTCGCGGTCGATGGCCGGCGGCCCGCAGACCTTGGCGCCGTGACGCAGATACGTGCGGAACAGGGTCGGCAGATCGGCCGGCGTCCCCGGCCGGGCGGCGTAGCGCTCCGGATAGCAGGCCAGCTCCGGCAGCGGCGGCACCCGGATCGTCGGATGCAGGTGGCCCTCGGCGGTCAGCCGGTCCATCAACGCCTTGCCGGCGTCGGGGTCCTGGCTGGTCAGCGAGCTGCACCCGAACAGGTAGCGGCAGCGGTTGGCGGCGACGTAGAGGGCAAGCCCCTTCCACAGCAGGAACAGCACCCGGGTGCTGCGGTGACCGCGGGCGACGCAGGCGCGGCCCAGCTCCACCGAGCGCGCCGTCACCTCCGGCGGCAGCGCCGAGAGGTCGAACTCGCCCGCCGAGTAGAAGCCGCGGTGCGCCGCCGCCATCGCCGCAGTCTGCAGCCGGTAGGTGCCGACCAGCCGCTCGCCGTCCTCGACCAGCAGGTGGTGGCAGATCGGGTCGAAGGGGTCGGCGTCGCGCCCGGTCTCCCAGGAGGCGGCCAGGCCCTCTCCCAGCTCGAGGTTGAAGACCTCGAAGCGCAGCCTGAGCGCGGCGTCGAGATCCCGGGTGGTGCGGGCGAACCGCACCGTGAAGCGGCCCTCGCGGAGCCGGCGGTCGGGGAGCCGCTCCGGGCAGGCCGGGAAGTCGGCGCTGGCGAGGACCCCCTCGGGGGATCCGCCGGAAACCAGCAGGTCGGTCAGCCCTCCCCCTCTCGCCGCGGGCGCAGGTCGCCGGCGGCGACCGCGAAATAGAGCAGCCCGTCGCGGCGCAGCAGGCGACCGCGCGCCTCGACCGGCAGCCCGGCCAGGCGGCGGACCGCGGCCGGCGCCGGCTGCAGCTCGGCGTCCACGAGCAGCACCAGCGGCCGCTCGCCGGTCGTCGTCTCGACCGCCAGGAAGGCGGGGACCCCGCCGCTCAGACAGCGCACCGCGCAGGCGCGGTGGACGCGGCCGCGGCCGGGCTTCATCACCCCCAGATAGCATTTGCCGTCGACGATCTCGCCCCGCAGGGTGTGGACGCCCAGCTCCTCCCAGGCGCCGGTGCCCACCGGCTCGGGCGCCGCCGCGGCGCCGGGCTCCACCTCTTCGGGACCGGTCTCGACCATCGCCAGCCCGCCGCGATGGATCAGCGAGCCGCGCACCCGGGCAGGGCTGCCCTCGAGACCGGCGACGGCGTCGCCGGCCCCGTGCTTGCCGGCGCCGACCAGCAGATAGGGCGACCCGGTGCCCTCGACCGGCGGCGCCTCCGCGAGCCGCAGGTGGGGGTAGGGCGCCTCGCCGACCGTTCCCTGGACCTCTCGCGCCACGCCCCACTCGAACGTTCCCCGGTCGAAGGGCCGCTGGAGAGCAGCGAGGGTGGCGCCGAGGACGCCGGCCACCAGCACCAGCAGCACGGCGACCCGCCGCACGAAGCGGGCGATCCCCGCCGGGGCGCGCTTCTGGTAGCCGACGTACAGCTCGTCGCTCATGGGACGCTCGCCGGGGTGACCGGGGTGCCCGGCGGGTTGGGCCGCGGGTCGACCAGCACGCGGTCGCCCTCCAGCCGCACCCGGAAGGTGGGGACCTTCTCGGTGAAGGGCGGCGGCGAGGCGCCGTCCTCGGGCCGGTACTGGAAGCCGTGCCAGGGGCAGGTGATGCAGCCGTCGAGGATCCGGCCCTCACCGAGCGGCCCGTTCTGGTGGGCGCAGACGTTGGAGACCGCCGACACCTTGCCGTCGTAGCGGAAGACCGCGATCCGCTCGCCCGACAGACAGGCGACCCGGGCGCGGTCGTCGGGGATCTCGGCCAGCCGGCAGACCTCGACGAACCCGTCGGCCGCCGCCGGCCGGCCGGGCTCTTCGTCGAGCCCCCGCTCGCGGCGGGCGGCCAGGAGATGGAGCCCCAGGACCCAGGCCACCCCGGCGATCAGCAGCCCGGCGAGCGCCGGCTGGGTCTCGTCCTGGAGCACCCCCAGCGAGACGTGGAGGACGACCAGCCCGTAGGCGACGTAGACCAGCATGTGGAGCTTCTTCCACACCGCCGGCGAGAGATTCACCAGCCAGAAGTCGTGGCTCGTCGCCGCCATCAGGAAGAGGATGACGAGCGCCGCCAGACCCAGCGGCTGAAAGGGGATCGCGACGCCGACGGCCCCCAGCTCGGCGGTCAGCACGCTGACCAGCGGATGGCGGTCGCCGAGGGCGTGGAACTGGAAGGTGGCCAGCCCGCCGTGCGCGAGGGCCAGCAGGAAGGTCGTCACCCCGAGGTGCCGCCGGTTGTAGAGCAGCGGCAGGAAGCGCTGGTCGAGACGGCAGAGCGGGCCGATCGACAGCACCACGTGAAGCAGCAACAGGGTGCAGGTGGCGAAGGCCCGGATGAGCAGGGTCTCGGCCGTCGCCTCGGCGTCGAGCGCCGCCCCCACCGCGACGAAGCCGGCCAGGTAGAGGCCCACGCCGCCCGCCAGGGTGGCGTCATAGATCCGTTTCTGGCGGTTCCAGCCAACCGCCCGGTAGGCGTGGGCCACCGCTAGTCTCCGGTGGGCTGGGGCTCGGCCGCCGGCGGGTGCCAGCCACTGGCGGCCGGATCGGCGAGCACCGCGGGCGCCTCTTCGGGCGCCGGCCGGTCGCGGGTCAGCAGCGCCGCCGCCACCAGCGGCGGCAGCAGCAGGACCAGGGTCCAGACGATGCGCCGGTGCCGGCGCCGCAGCGCCCGGATCACCGGTCGCTCCCCGCGAAGCCGGGGTGGTGGTGGGCGTCGGCCGGTGGCGGCGGCGCCTCGTCCCGCCACCAGCGGCGGGCCAGGTATGGCCACAGCGCGGCCGCGGCGGGCAGGATGACCAGCCGGAAGCCCCAGCTGGCGCCGACCGCGGCCGGGTCCAGCCGGGCGGTGCCGCGGGCCGCGAAGAACAGCGCGAAGACCAGCCCGGCCGCCAGGTAGACCTGGACGACCAGCACCAGCAGCCGCGCCGCGCTCTCGATCACCGTGGAGCTTCCTGCGGCTCGGAGAGTAGCAGGCCGTGACCGTCGGGGTCGCGGATCAGGGCGCCGGCCGCCAGTCCGGGCCGCGGCGCGGCGAGCCGTACCGCGCCCGGCGACACCAGCTGCCCGCCGGCGCCGCGCAGACCGCGCTCGGCGGCGTCGGCGTCGGCGACCACCAGCCGGGTCTGCCAGTGCGCCAGGTCGTTGGCCCGCAGGTCGGGGGGCGCCGGCCGCCCGCCGCCCGGGGCCAGGTACTCGAGCAGCTCGATGCCCGGCCCGCCGCCCGGCGCCCGCAGCGCGGTGATCCGCAGCCGCGCCCCGAAGACGTTGTTCAGGTGCTCCTGCTCCACGTCCCAGTTCTCGCTCTCGCCGGCCACCTCGAGACCCAGCCGATCGCGGTAGAAGGCGAGGCTGGCGTCAGTGTCGGCGACCACGATGGCGGTGTGGTCGATGCCCAAGAAGAGCTCCGAGAGCCCCGAGAGCCCCGGCGCCGGCCGCTGCCAGCGGGGGTCGCCCTTGCCAGGGGGAAAACGGATCAGCTCCAGGAAGTGGCCGTCGGGTCCGCGGAAGTAGAAGGCCTCGATGCCGCCCGCCGCCGGGTTCCAGTCGGGGAGGCGCTGGGGACCGGTCGAGGCGTGCCGCACGCCGTGCGCGCGCAGGTGCCGGTAGGCGGCCTCCATGTCGCTGACCACGATGGCGATGTGCTGGAACCAGCGGTCGTTGCCGCGGGTGTCGGCCGGGTAGGGCAGCCCGGCCGGTGCCAGGTACTCGGTGAGCTCGATCTCCTCGCGGCCCAGCCGCAGCCGCGCCACCCGCGCCCGCGCCCCGAAGACGCCCTGCAGCCGCTCGAAGTCGGGTCCCCAGACCTCCTCTTCGTGGAGGCGCTCGAAGCCGAGCACGCCGGTGAAGAACTCCACCGCCCGGTCGAGGTCGGAGACCGTGAGGCCGACCGGTCCGACCTCGCGGACCACGGCCGCGGCCGGCACGGCGACCGTCGCCAGCAGCAGCGCCGTCAGCAGGGCGGCGACCGCGAGGGGCGTTGTTCGGTGGGCGCCATGGCGCCGGGCGTCCGGCTGCGCCGCGCTCGCCAGCCGGCGCCAGCGACCTCCACCGACGACTGCGCGAGTGGCCGTCATGCCGTCCTCCCCGGCCAGCCGCGCTCAGGCGGCCAGCCGCTCCTCGAGGTGGTCCCCCACCCGCAGCGCGTTGGCCATGATGGTGAGGGCGGGGTTGACCGCCGCGCTCGACGGGAAGAAGCTGCCGTCGACCACGTAGAGGTTGTCGACCTCGTGCGCCCGGCAGAAGGGGTCGAGCGCCGAGGACGCCGGGTCGTGCCCGAAGCGCACGGTGCCGTTCTGGTGGGCGACGCCGGCCAGCGGGATGCGCTGCCCCAGGAACAGGTTGCGCGCGAACAGACCCTGGTGGCAGTCGTGGCCGTGGAGGCCGCAGCCGGTCTGCTGCTGCATCGCCGCCTTGAGCCGGGCGATCAGCCGCCGGTGGCCCTCCTCGTTGTTGGGGCGGTAGGTGAGGACGACGTTGCCGTCCCGGTCCAGGGTCACCCGGTTGTCGGGGTCCGGCAGGTCCTCCGAGGTCAGCCAGAAGTCCAGCGAGTGGCGGGCCATGCGGTCGAGGGTCCAGCCCGGGGCCAGCGCCGGCGCCCCGCCCTTCAAGGTCTCGCCGTCCAGCTTGCCGACGAAGGAGATGTGCCCCATCGGATAGTCCCAGTGGCCGTTGGCGAAGTAGAAGTCGTTGACCGCCAGGGTCTTCTGGAAGACCGTCGGGTTGGGGCACCTGGAGAGCGCCATCAGCACCGAGTTGACGTGCCCCATGTAGTGCCGGCCGACCACGTCCGAGCCGTTGGCCAGCCCGCGCGGGTGGCGGTCGTTGGCCGAGCGCAGCAGCAGCGCCGCCGAGTTGATGGCGCCGCACGAGACGACGACGACGTCGCCGGCGTAGGTCTCCTCGGCGCCCTCGCGCTCGACCACCACCCGCGTCACCTCGCGGCCCGACGGGGAGGTCTCGAGCCGCAGCGCCCGGGCGCCGGTCACCAGGGTGACGTTGGGGTGCTCGAGGGCGGGGTCGACGCAGCAGGTCTGGGCGTCCGCCTTGGCGCCCAGCAGACACGGGAAGCCGTCGCAGGTGCGGCAGCGGATGCAGGCGCTGTGGCGCGGGTCGGACTCGTCGAGCCTGATGCCCAGCGGCACGTGGAAGGGACGCAGACCCTGCCGCGCGAAGTCCTCGGCGAGCTGCCGGATCCGCGGCTCGTGCGACACCGGCGGATAGGGGTACGGTCCGCTGGCCGGGGGCTCGGTGGGGTCGGCGCCGCGCTCGCCGTGGACGTGGTAGATGCGCTCGGCGGCGGCGTAGTAGGGCTCGAGATCCTCGTAACCGATCGGCCAGGCGGGGGAGACGCCCCCCCAGTGCCGAAGCTCGCCGAAGTCCTCCCTGCGCAGCCGGAACAGCGCGGCGCCGTAGAACTTGGTGTTGCCGCCCACCCGGTAGTTGGTGTGGGGGTGGAGCTCGCCGCCGTTGCCGTCGCGCCAGGTCTCCCGGGCCTGGTAGCGGCCCTCCAGGTTGACCGCCCGCGGGCTCCAGTTCTCCTGCTCGCGGGGCACGTAGTCACCGCGCTCGAGCAGCAGGATGCGTTTGCCGGTGGGGGCCAGGGCGTAGGCCAGGGTGCCGCCCCCCGCCCCGGTGCCGATGATGACGACGTCGTAGCGCTCCACGGTCAGGCCTCCTGCGGCGCGCGCGCCGCCGCCCAGCCGCAGCGGAAGATGCAGCGGCCCGGGCCATGGTGGTTGAGCTTGGCGCAGCGGATCCGCGGCAGCCCGCCGCGGCGGTAGAGCTCCGCCGCCGCCAGCATGCCGAGGACCGGTGCGGTCATGTAGATCCACAGCGACTCCAGCAGCCCGGCCGGAAGCGCCGAGGCGAAGCTGCGGGCCGGGTTCATGCTCATCCCCGACAGCGGCGCCTCGACCGAGATGTAGAGGGCGACCAGCAGCCCGGCGATCCAGCCGGTGTAGCGCGACCAGCGGTCGCGGTTGGAGGTCACCAGCACCGCCAGCATCAGACCGAAGGAGATCGCCGCCTCGGCGGCGAAGGCCGTCCCGGCACCGGCCAGACCCGGCAGCGTGACCACGAACCGCACCGGCGCCGTGGCGAAGGCGGCGCCCAGCGCCACGGCCACCGCCACCACCCCCAGGGTGCCGCCGGCGAACTGGGCGAGCACGTAGAAGAGGGCGTCCCAGGGGCGCACCTTGCCCAGCCGCAGGAAGGTCAGGGTCACCGCCGGGTTGATGTGGGCGCCGGAGCGTTGGCCCCAGGGCGAGTAGATGAAGCCGACCGCCGTGGCGCCCATCGCCAGCCCCATCAGCACCCGCCGCACCAGCGGGTCCGGCAGGAGCGCCGGGACCGGCGACGAGGGCGCCTCGAGCAGGGTGCCGAACAGCCCCGCCGAGATCATGAAGAGGCCGAGGCCGGCCGCCTCCATGAGGTACTCGGGCCAGTGCTCTTTGAGGGCGGCGATCATCGCCATCACCCCTCGGCGACCTCGACGAACACCTTGATGGCGCCCTTGCCGTTGGTCAGCAGGTGGAGCATCTCGGCGTAGCCGTCGAGACCCTTGACCGGATGGGTGAGCAGCCGCTCCAGCCAGCCCGGGTACTCGACCGTGCAGCGGACCAGGTCCTCGGCGCCGCGCTCGAAATGGTCGCGGTGGGCGTTGACGGTGCCCACCATCACCTTGTTGCCGAGCACGAAGCCGAGATTGATGCGGTCGGCCGGGATCTCGACCCGCTTGTCGCCGCCGGTGACGCTGGTCAGCACCAGCACCCCGTTCTTGCCCAGCACCTCGGCGGCGCCGAAGGCGACCGCCGAGCTGCCGGTGGCCTCGAAGATGACGTCGAAGGGACCGTGCTCGGCAGCCGCCCGGTCGAGCGGGGTCTGGCGGGTGCTGACGTAGCGCGCTCCGATCGCCTCGACCAGCTCGGCGTTGCGATGCGGCGGCTCCTGGAGCCCGAAGGTGGTGACCTCGAGCCCGCGCAGCCGGAGCACCATGGTGGCCAGCAGACCGAGCGTCCCGGCCCCGGTGACCGCCGCCCGCCGCGGCCGCCAGATGCGTAGCCGCCGCTGTATCTCGTAGGCCTGGGCGACGCCCTTCTCGGCGATGCTGGTGGGCTCGAGCAGCACCGCCAGGCGCCCCAGCGCCGGCGGCACGCGGACCAGGTAGTCGCGGTCCTCGACGAAGTACTCGCACAGGTACCCGTGGCGCAGGTTGATGCCGCGCTCGTAGTAGACGTCCTCGGTGGTCATGTCCTGGAAGCCGATGTGGTCGTAGAACGAGCCCCCCGGCCGCCGCACCGTCGCCACCACGTAGTCGCCGGGCGCCAGGGTGCGGACCGCCGGGCCCACCTCCTGGACCACGCCGAACGACTCGTGTCCGATGATCAGGAAGTCGTCGCCCGGGGGCGGCGCCCCGTAGAGGGCGTCGTTGATCTCGCGGTCGGTGCCGTCGACCCCGACCCTGAGGACCTTGACGAGCACGCCGCGCCCGCCCGGTATCTGGTCGAGAGCGGGGACCGGCACCTCGCGCAGGTGCAGCGACCCCGGCTTGCCTGGATGAACCGCCAACGCTTTCATTCGGTGACCTCCCTTCGGGCGTCGGGCGCCCGGCGCGTTCGTCGCGCTCGGGGCGTTGGATGCCGGATGGCGGCCGGTGGTTTCCGGCGGCCCGGGCGGCGAGGTGAGGCGCCGGGCGGGGGGCTCCGCCGGGCGCGCGCGAAGGGGCGAAACCCGCGGCAGGGTGGCGGCATCCAAGCCGCCGCGGAGGCTCCCGACCGTGACCCGATCAGACTACCCGAACGACCGGCCGGCGCCGCGACGTCGGGGTCTTTACAAGAAGGTTGCTGTAATAGAATCCGGCGTCGGTTCCGAGGCCGCGACGGGGGTGGGGGCGGTCGGCTCCGACGGAGGCCCATCGATGACGTGCCGCGAGTTCATCGAGTTCCTGCAGGACTATTGCGAGGGTCGCCTCTCCGCCGAGGAGAAGCAGCGCTTCGACGACCACCTGGCGGAGTGCCCGGCCTGCGTCACCTACATGGAGTCCTACCTCAAGGCCGTCGACCTCGCCAGAGTGACCGCCAGGCAGCCGCTCCCCGAGGACGTCCCCGAAGAGCTGGTCCGGGCCATCCTCGACTCGCGCAAAGCCTGAGCGCGCGTCCGCACCCGAGCCGCGGTGCCTAGCGCCCGCGGCCCGGATCGCCCGCCGCCGGCCAGGAGACGCCGTCGAGCCCGGGCAAGAACGAACGGCCGGCCGCGGACCTCCGCGACCGGCCGGCAAAGGCTAGTGGACTGGAGAGCTACAGACCCAGCGCCTTGACGGTCTCCAGGGTCAGCCCGCCGTGGGCCAGCCCCTTGGCCGACTGGAAGCTCCGCACCGCGGCCAGGGTCTGGGCGCCGAGCACGCCGTCGATGACGCCGGGGTCGAAGCCGGCGCTGTCGAGGGCCCGCTGGAGCGAGCTGACCATGGCATTGTCCATGTTGGTCTCGCACAGCACCTGACGCCAGGCCATGTGGCCGTCGGCCACCATCTCCTGGCGGGTCACGGTCTGGTACTCGGCCGGCTGTGAGAGCTTGCGGGTCTCGGGCGGGCTCACTATCTTGGTGACCTGCACCGTCTTGTACTCGGCCGGGATCTCCACCTTGCGGACCGACGGCGGATTGGTCATCACCTGGCGGCGGACCGTCTTGTACTCGGCCGGCACCTCGACCTCGGTGGTGGTGGCCGGCGACTTGAGCACCTGCTTGGTCACCGTCTTGTAGGTCGCCGGCACCTCGACCAGGCAGAGGATCTCGCCGGTGTGGTTGTCGATCTTCTCGACCGGGCCGCGGCCCTTCTTCCAGATGGTGTGCGCCGGGGTCTCCAGCACCTGCTCGCTGACGGTCTCGTAGCGGGCGGGGACGGCCATCAGCTTGGTGCCGGCGGGCCGCACCAGGACCTGCTCCTCGACCCAGTCGTAGGTCGCCGGGACCACCTCCCAGCGCTCCGCGGCCTCCTTGACCAGCACCTTCTCCTCGACGGTCTCGTAGCGGGCCGGGACGATCTCGATCTCCTGCCGCGCCTCGTGCTTGAGGACCTGCTCGGTCACCGTCTGGTAGGTCGGGGGCACGAAGACCCGCGCGTAGCACTCGCCCGGCTTGGCGTTGGGCGGAAACAGGTCGTTGGTCCCCTGGGCCGTCGCCACGCCGGCCACGGCCAGCGCGAGCACCGCCACGACCGCCAGCGGGCGGACGGACTTGTACAAATCGCTCATCAAAGCTCTCTCCTCTGCAGCTCTTGAAGGTTTCTGGTTTCGGATGCTCCGCCGCGAGGCGGAATCCGGCTCGGTGATCTGGAGAGCAACGGCGGTGCCAGATCCGCGGTGGCTAACGCAGACGCTCGCGGCAAGCTGCCAAGCCTCGTAGAATCAGTGTCTTAGGAGCAGTCGGCAGGCGGCCGCCCAGGGCCTCGGCGGGCCGGTGCGGGGGCGGAGTTCTTGGACCCTGCTGCGGCAGGGGCGGAAAACCTCCCCGAAAGGCCGGGGCTGGCTCGGGCGTCGTGCTAGGACTCGCCGGCGAGGAGCACGACCAGCCGTTCGGAATCGTGGCCGTCGGGAACCAGGTCGCGGACCCCGCGGTCGAAGGTGGCCAGGCGGCCGCCGCGGCAGATGGCCAGGCAGAGCAGGTGGGCGTCGGTCACCTGCCGGTGGCCCAGCAGCCTGGCGGGCGTGACGTTCTCATCGCTGGCGAGCGAAACGTCGTCGGGCCAGAAGGCGTGGCCAGGTAGAGCGACTATCCGTCGCAGCAGCAGCAAGGCCTCGGCGGGTGTCTTGGCCACCGGGGTCGCCCGGGGGTTGGACGAGATCCGCACAAAACCGCTCTGGGTGAGCGGACAGGTCGCCCAACCGCGGGCGTGGTGTTCGGTGAACCACGCGTGAGCCGCCGAGTGGTGGACGTGATTCGGCCAGGCCAGCGCGACCAGCGTGTTGACGTCGAGGAGAGTTTCCATCAGTCCTCGTCGAGGGCCTGCTGGACCTCCGCCGGACCGAACACCGGTGCCTCCTCGGCGACCTCGAAGACCGGGAACCCCCGGCGGTAACGGTCGCTCGGCGCCGGCTGCAGACCCCGGCGGGCGAGCCGCGAAATGACCTTGCCGATCGATTCCCCGCTCTGCGCGGCCAGCGAGCGGGCGGCGCTCAGGATGTCGTCGTCGATCTGGAGGGTGGTACGCATCGAGACATCATAGCATTATGATGATCCAAAGATGTCCGTCAGCCCGCCGGGCCCCGCGGCGGCGCTCTCCGCGGTCTGGCCCCGATACCCGGTCTCCTCGCTCGGCGGCGAGCCGACCCGCCGGAAGCGGAACACCTCTCCCGGGGGATTGAAAGGGCAGATCTCGCCGGTCTGGAAGGTGCTCATCACGATCTCCAGATTCCGCGTGCAGCGGGAGTCGTCGATCGCCGCCTTGATGGCCGCCAGCCGCTGGGCGAAGAGCCCGGGCTCGCGCATCGAGTAGGTCAGGACCTGCCGGCTGCCGAGGCGCCGGCCGGCCACAGTCGTTGTACGGATCGACTTTCCGGGATTCTAAAGCGCTCGGTTGACGCGAGTTGGGTATATTCGTAGTCTATTTGCCATGAGCACGACGATCCATGTATCTCCTGAGCTCCTTGCATCGGTCGATCGCCGGGCCGGCGAGCTCGGCATCAGCCGCAACCGCTACATTGTCCGGGCGCTCGAGCGGGCGGTCGAAAGCGAGACGGCGTGGAGCCCGCGCCTGGTCGAGGAGCTGGCGGCGGCGCGCGACGATCCGGAAGGCCAGCGGGCGATGGAAGAGCTGGTCCGGGTGGTCGCCGCCAACCGCACGTGCAAGCCGCCGCCCGAGCTGTGAATCCGGCCGGCCATCAGGCTGGCCCACCGGGAACTGACTCGTTGGTGGCCCGGCCGGTTGAAAGCGACGGTGGGGCGAAGGCGACGCCGTGAAGTACGTGCTCGACGCCAACACGCTGTCGTTTCTGATGGTGGGCGATCCGGCGGTCTCCGAGCGGCTGCTGGCCGAGGCCCGGACCGACGTGCTCCTGCCGCAGACGGTGGTCGCCGAGATCGCCTACGGGCTCGCCCGCCTGCCGCGGTCGAAGCGCAAAGATCGGCTCGAGCGCCGCTTCGAGGTCCTGGAGCGCGAGCTGCCGCGGGCCGAGTGGACCGACGAGGTCAGCCGCGCCTTCGGCACCGCCAAGGCCGACCTCGAGCGGCGCGGGGTCCGCATCGAGGACTTCGACCTCGCGGTGGCGGCGCACGCCCTGGCCACCGGCGCCACCCTGGTGACCGACAACCTGGCCCACATGCGGCGCATCCGCGGCCTCGAGCTCGAGAACTGGCGGGCCCGCCCCGGCTGATCCCGTAGCGGGTCCTCGTGCTCCAATGGCGGCCCGGCCGACCCGTGAGGGCCGCTACAGCCCCAGCAGCCCGGTCTGGCCGTGGTAGAAGACGCCGGCCACGGCGCCGGTGAGGAGGGTGGCGAGGGTGGCGGCGGCGAGGGCGCGGAGGGAGAGCGCGGTCAGGTCCTCGAGCCGCGAAGGGGCGAGGGCACCGAAGCCGCCGGCGGCGATCCCCATGCCGGCGACGTGGGTGAAGCCGCAGAGCGCGTAGGAGAGGATCAGGAGGGTGCGCGGGGAGAGCTCCCCGGCGGCGGCCAGCGCACCCAGCTCGCGGTAGCTCACCACCTCGGTCAAGACCAGCCGCTGGCCCAGAAGGCGGCCCGCCGCCTCGAGCTCCCCGGGCTGGACGCCCAGCAGCCAGGCGAAGGGCACGAACAGCCAGCCGAGCAGCCGGCCCAGATCGAGGCGGCCGTTCAGCGCTCCGGCGAGCGGCGCGGTGGCGCGGCCCAGCGCGGCGTCGAGAAGCGCCACCACGCCCAGCACCGCGATCAGCAGCGCCGAGATGCCGGCGGCGATCTTGAGCCCGTCCCAGGCGCCCGAGGCCAGCGCCCCCATGACGCTGCCGTGGCGCTCGCCCTCGAGCGGCGGCACCGCGCCCAGGGTCCTGGGCCGCCCGGTCTCGGGCAGCATCAGCTTGGTGACCAGGACCGCCGCCGGGATCGACAGCACCGAGGCCGACAGCAGGTGGCCGGCGATCTGCGGGAAGGAGTCGCGCAGGAAGACGACGTAGATGGCGAGCGTGGTCGAGGCGACGGTGGCCAGGTTGCAGGTCAGCACCGTGAGCAGCTCGGAGCGTGTCATCTCCTTGAGGTAGGGCCGCACGGCGGCCGCCGTCTCCACCCCGAAGAAGATGTGGACCGAGCCGGCCAGCGCCTCGGCGCCCGACAGCCGCAGGGTGCGGTGGAAGATGCGGCCGAAGAACCGCACCACCGGCTCGAGCAGGCGCAGGTGGTAGAGCGCCGCCATCAGCGCGGCGAAGAAGATGACCGCCGGCAGCACCTGGGCGGCGAGCACGAAGCCCACCGAGGGCTCGCCCGCCGCGGTGGTCTCGCCCGGGCTGATCGCCAGCGGGCCGAACAGGAACTTGCCGCCCTCGACGCTGCTGGCGAGCGCCGTCAGCAACACGTCGTTGAGCACCACCAGCGCCGAGCGGGCGGCCGGCAGCAGGAAGACCACCGCCCCCAGCCCGAAGATCAGCAGCGTCGAGCCGGCCACGGTCCGCCACGGCACCGGCCGCCGGCAGCCGCCGGCCAGCCAGGCGAGGGCGACCAGCGCCACCCAGCCGCCGAGCGAGATCAGGTTGAGCGGGCCCACCGGCCGGCGAGCCTATCCTGGCTCACGGGACGGCCCAAGAGCCGGCGGTGCGGCGATGCCGAAAGCGCCTCCGCTCGACGCGGCCGGAGTTGCGTTACCCTGCCCTCGGTGTACGAAAAGAAGGTCGGCAGGGCCTACGGGCGGGGCTGCCTGCTCTCCTGCGGCGTCATGGTGGTGGGCGCCGTCTTCGGGACCCTCCTGGTGGGTACGGTGCTGGTCATCATCCGCGGCGGCGACGTCGAGCCACGCAGCCCGCGCCTGGCGCTCGCGCTGCTGGTCCCGATCGTCTTCATGGCGGTGCCGTGGGCGATCGCGGCCGTCGTGGTGCTGGCGCGGTCCCGCCGCCTGGATCGCGCCTTCGCGCCCTGGGGTGTACGCGGCCGCCAGGCCGGCGCCGTGATGCGGAGCTGGCACGGCGAGATCGGCGGCCGCTCCTTCGACGCCTGGTTCCACAAGGGCCCGACCCTGGAGCTCTATCTCGGCTGCGAGCCCGCCACCAGGGCGGTGATCCGCCGCGCCGGCCGCCTGGCGAGCGCTTTCGCCCGCGCCTTCGAGGCCCGCGAGCCGATCAGCCCGCCGCCGCTCGACCTGGCCGGGGTCTCGGTCGTCGCCGAGGACGAGGACTGGATGCGCCGGCTGCTCTCCCGGTCCGCCGCGGCCGCCGCCGTCACCGCCCTGCTCGAGGAGAGCCCGCGCGCCGCCGCCCTGGTCTTCGTGGCCCCCGACGCGGTGCGCTACGTCCGCAGGTTCATGCCCGTCTCCGAGGTCGAGCCCGACAACCTGCGCACCTGGCTCGCCGACCTCGAGAGGCTTGCGGCAGCGGTCGACGCCGTCGGCCCCTCGCCCACCGCCGTCCGCCCCACCCGTCTCGAGACCTGGGCGCGCACCGCCCGCGACCGCTTTCTCAACGCCGTCCTGCTCGGCCTCGCCGCGTTCTTCGTCTTCGTCCTCGGCGCCCTCTTCCTCTTCGCGTTCCTCAACGTCGGCACGCCCTGAGCGCCAGCCCGCGCCGGCGG
>JBFGCA010000104.1:0-17274 GCA_041567315.1 Thermoanaerobaculia bacterium
CCGTCGGTGGTCGTCGCCACCAGCCGCAGCAGGTTCCAGCCCGGCCGCAGGTCGCCGCGGCTCCAGCTCCCCAGCGTGCCACCCTGCACCGGTTGGCGGACCGGGGCGCCGATGGCCGTCCAATCGTTCTCCCCTTCGCTGGCGGTGAAGAGCTGGTAGTGGTCGAAGCCGGGTCCGGCGGCGGTGCCCTGGAGGACGATCCGGCGCTTCTTCTGGAGCGACGAATGGGCGGGCGAGGCGATCCGGACGGTGAGCGGGGCACCCGACTGAAGGGCGCGCGGGGCGTCGAGCCGTCCGGCGCCGCTGTGGAGGTCGAAGCCGGGCGGTCCGACGTCCTCGCTCGACGACCTCAGCACCTGCCGCACCTGGTCGGTGGTCAGCGCCGGCCGGTGGGCGACGAGGAGCGCGGCGAGCCCGGAGGCGTGCGGCGCCGACATCGAGGTGCCCTGGAGCCGCATGTACTTGCGGCCCTGCGAGAGGCGCCGGCAGCCGCGGCACTTTCCCTTGAAGCGGAGCGAGAGGATGTTCTCCTTTCCTCCCCATTCCGCGGCGCCGCCGGGGCCAGTGACGTCGACCGACGCCCCGAAGCTGGTGAAGAAGGTCGGCCGGTCGTCGGGGTCGTTGGCGGCCACCACGATCGGCTTCGGCCGCCGCAGGTTCTGCGGGCTGCGGGCCCGATTGTCGCGCGCCGAGTTGCCGGCCGAGAAGACCACCACCGCGCCCAGGGCGTCGGCCGTGGTGACGGCGTTCTCGAAGGCCGGCACCCGGGGGCAGAAGCCGCAGCCCCAGCTGTTGTTGAGCACCGCCGCCCCGTTGGCCGCGGCGTAGACGATCCCCGCCGCCAGCTCGGAGCTGGGCGCCACCCCCTGCGAGTTGAGGACCTTGACCGGCATGATCTTCGCCCGCGGGGCCACCCCGACGATGCCCCGGCCGTTGTCGGCCACCGCGGCGATGGTGCCGGCGACGTGGGTGCCGTGCAGGTGGTCGTCGAGCGGGTCGTTGTCGGCCGACTTGCGCTTCCGGCAGCGGCGGGTCCCCCACTCGGCGCAGGTGGTGAAGTCCCAGCCCCGGACGTCGTCCACGAAGCCGTTGCCGTCGTCGTCGATGCCGTTGTCGGCGACCTCGAACGGGTTGCGCCAGACGTTGGCGGCGATGTCCTCGTGGCGGTAGTCGACCCCGGTGTCGACCACCGCCACCACCACGCCCTCACCGCGGGTCAGGTCCCAGGCTGGCGCCAGGTCCATCTGGCGCCGCTTGAGCCCCCACAGGTCGTCGTACTCCTGCCCCCAGGAGCCGGCCGAGCGGAAGAAGGGGTCGTTGGGCTCGAAATCGGCCCGGGCGAAATAGTCGGGGTGCGCGTACTCGACGTGGGGATCGGCCTCGAAGCGCGCGGCCGCGGCCTCCGGGTCGTGGCCGGCCGCCAGCTCGAGCACGTAGACGTGGTGGAGGTCGGGCGCCGCGGCTTCGGGAGCGGCCCGCGCCGCGCGCTCGGGGAACCGCGCCCGAGCCGCGGCGAGCTTCTGCCGGTGGAGCTCCCTGAGGGCGGCCACCGGGACGCCGGCCCGATCATCGGCCCCGGCACCGCTGCCGGTCTGTGCCGCGACCAGCCGCCGCTCGTCCTCGACGGTCCGGAACACCGGGCGCGCGGCGACAACCCCGTGATCGTCGTGGAGCGCGGCCAGCGCTTCGCTGCCCTTCCTCACCACCGTCGCCAGGCTCTCGCCCCGCTCCAGCAGACAGTGCACGCAGCCGCCGACCGAATCCCGGTACTTGACGACCAGCCGCCCGGCCACGAACTCCGGCCTCGGCTCCCGCCGCGGCGCCGGTGGCGCCCAGTCGCGGCTTTCGGCCGCGCGCGGCGTGGCGGCCGGGTCCTCGGTCGCCGCCTGGGGAGCGATCGCCAGTCCGAGGGCGACCGGCAGGACGATCGGCAGCGACCGCCGGCGCGGCCTGCCCCGTGGCGGCCCGCTCATGGCGCCACGCGAGCGGTCCGGCGCTCGGGCGCCGAAGCCGGCCCGCCGACCGACTTCCACCACGGGCTGCCAGAGGAGCGTCGCCGGCCGCTGGTTCGACCGGCCGGAGCAGCGACGGAGAGACCACCCGTCATGTGCGTCGCCTCCCTGAAGACGGCGGATGATCGGACACATCCGCCGGCTTGTCAAGATTCTTGCAGGATATTGCTCGTCAGATCGCCAGTCCCCGCCGCGCCTCCTCCAGCGCCTGCCGCATCGCCTCGGCAGTCGGCCAGCGCGCCTCGGGGTCGCGGGCGAGCGCCCGGTCGAGGATCGACTGGAGGGCGGCTGGGGCCTCCGGACAGACCGCGTCCAGCGGCCGCGGCGCACCCCCCTCGACCGCCGCCAGCACTTCCCGGGGACCGGCCCCGGGGTAGGGCACGTCGCCGGTCAACGTCTGGTAGAGCACCACCCCCAGCGACCAGAGGTCGGCCCGGGCGTCGGTGGGCTCGCCCCGGAGCTGCTCGGGGGCGGCGTAGTGAGGCGTCCCCACGACCGTCTCGCCGGGGGCCGCGGCCAGCGCCGCCGCCAGGTGGGCGAGACCGAAGTCGAGCACCTTGATCGACCCGTCGGGCAGCACCATGACGTTGCCGGGCTTGACGTCGCGGTGGACGATCCCGGCCTCGTGGACCGCCGCCAGACCGGCGGCCACCTGGGTGGCGATCGACAGTGCCCGCCCGACCGGCAGCCCGCCACGGACCAGCCGCCGCTCGAGTGTCTGACCGGTCATCAGCTCGGTGGCGACGAAGAGGCGGCCGCTGGCGCACTCGCCGGATTCGACCAGCCGGCAGAGATTGGGGTGCCGGAGGGTCGAGAGCAGGATCGCCTCGCGCAGGAAGCCGCCGCGCAGCTCGGGGCGCTCCCACTGGCGGGGCGCCATCAGCTTGATCGCCACCCGCTCACCGGTGGCCTCGCGCCGGGCCTCGAAGACCGCCCCCATGCCGCCCTCGGCGAGCTTGCCGAGGACGGTGTAGCCCGGGATGTGCTCCTCCGGCATCGCCGCGGTTGTCGGTAGTGGCTCAGTTTAGGGGGCCACTCGCAGATTATCCGGTCAGGGCGGCGCTGGCTCCGCAGTCACCGACAGCTGACCGTCGCCGGCGATGCCTGCCGATCTTCGCCCGGGCGGCCGCGGACCCGAGGCGCTCAAGGAATCCTTGCTGTCTGGTCGGCCTCGGGGCCCTGGCGCTCGACCCGGAGGTAGGCGGTCAGGCCGAACTGCCCGCGGTCGTTGGTGAACAGCGAGGTGGCGTAGCCCTCGAGCCGGCCGTCGCCCGGGTGGAGCGCCAGCTCGATGCGGTGCGGGTGGTCGGCCCGCTCGTCCAGGGGCAGTCTGCCCAGAAACCGCCCGGTGAGCAACCCCTCCTCCCAGCTGGCGCCGGCGAGCAGCATCGGATCCCGGCCGTCCAGCACCACGTGGATGTCGCCGTCCGGCTGAAAGCGGAGCTCCAGCGGGAGCGCCCCGGCGGGCGTCTCCACGGCCCCGGTCCAGGCTCCCAGAAGCTCCGGGGTCGGCTCGTAGGGCCGGTAGGCGCGGGCCTCCCATTCCACCTGTTTCCGTCCCAGGCGCTCCAGAAACCCGGGGACCAGCCGGTCGACGATCCCGAAGGCGATCCCGTCGGTGACGCCGCCGGTCACGTTGGTCAGCACCACCACCGCGAGCCGCTCGGAGGGCAGCAGGGTGACGGTGGCCTGCGCCCCGTCGTCCCGGCCGTTGGTCAGCAGCCAGAGCAGACCGCCCTCCAGCTCGATGCTGCCCCACCCGAGAGCGGTGAGCGGTTCGACCAGCGTTTCGGGCAGTGCCGCGCGCTGGCGATGCATTCGCTCCAGCGTCTCAAGGGCCAAGACCGGGCGCCGCCCGTGCGGGGCGAGCCCGAGGTGAAACCGGGCGTACCCGAGCAGGTCCTGGAGACTGGCGTTGAGCCCGAGCGAGCTTTGCGGTCGGGCGAACCGCGGCTCGAGACGCTCGCCGTCTGCGCCGTAGCGCGCGGCCGCGCCGGTCGGGGCCGTCGAGTCGGCGGCGAAGGCCTGATCCATGCCCAGCGAGCCGAACACCTCTCGCGCCAGGAAGTCCGGGAAGCTCTGTCCGGAGCGGCGTTCGATCAGCAGCTCCAGCGCCGCGTAGGCGAAGTTCGAGTAGGCGTGCACCGTGCCGGGCGGCAGGGCGACGATTCCGCGCTCGCGGACCAGTCTCTCGGGTGTCAGCGGCAGGGCGTCCTCCCGGCGCAGGTAGACGTAGTTGCCGTGCGGGATCCCGGCGCTCATGTCGAGTACCTGTCGCACCGTGACGGCGTCCGCGTGTCCTGCCGGGGACCACAGGCCGACGGATCCGAGGTAGGAGTTGATCGGACGCTCCAGGTCGATCTCGCCGCGCTCGGCCAGCACCATCACCGCGGTCGAGGTGATGGATTTGCCCAGCGAGGCGAGGCCGTAAGGGGTCCGCGTCGTAGCGGGCTCCGAGGCCTCGCGATCCGCCCAGCCCATGGCCTCCTGCCAGAGGATCGCGTCCCGCCTGAAAACGCCGACCGCCAGCGACGGAAGCTCCCCCGAGGCCACCCGGTCCGCCAGTTCGGTCCGCAGCGGCTCCAATGCCGCCGCCGCCGGCACCACGGTGTCGGCTACGATCTCGGCCCCTGCAGCCGGCCCCGGGCCGGTGCCGGCGGCGGCCCCGATCAAGATTCCCAGAGTCCCTGCGGTTCGTGCGGTCAAGCGCTGCAGCGTCACGGTTCGCCCTCCGGTCGGTTGGTCAGCACAGATCCTACGCACCCGCGCGCGCCGGGGATCTGTCCGTCGGCGGAGGACGCCCGTCGCCCGCGAGAGGGCGGACGAAAGGGCCTCCCCAGAGGGGCAGCCGAGGGGAAAGGGATGGAAGGAGGGGAGGGGCAGTGGCCCCTCCCGAGCGGCGACCCTAGTCGCCCGAGCTGACCGGCGCGAAGTTGGCGTGCACCAGCTTCCACTCGCCGTTGATCTTGGCGTAGACGCGGGTCGACTTGGCGAGGTTGGGCTCGACCTCGCCGTCCTTGTTCTTGGAGAGGCCGTGGTAGTTGTAGCTGAGGATGGCGACGTCGCCGTAGATCTGGACCTTGGGGTTGGCCATCTCGGCGGCGACCACCGAGCCGGCTCCTTCGAGAACCGGCTTGTAGAGCTTGCCGCTCATCTCCTTGCCGTCGATCCGGGTCGGGAACTGCGAGTTGAACTCGGTGTAGTCGTCGGCCAGGATTGCCATGCCGGCCTCGAAATTCTTGTCCATGTCCGCCTGCCAGGCGTCCTTGGTGATCTTCATGATCTGCGTCGCGACGTCGTGACTGTCGGCCTGTGCCGCGACCGGGAGAATCAGTAGAGCGCAGATGATGGCGATAGCACGCATGGGCATGAGCCTCTCCTCTCGTAGGGCGGGCCGCGCGGCTTCCGCGTCGGGTGCTGCGTGGCCCCGCCGGTTGTCCTGCCTCCGGGATTGGGGCGCCGGAGATACTAGCAAGCACGGGCGCGGTGGGAGGGGTAGGGGCGCGACAGCCCTGTTGTAGGGTCGCTGCGGTTTGAGCCCCTGCGGACAGCAGCCCCGGACGGAGAGACGGCCGATGAAGACGACGCGGCGGCGGTTCCTGAGGACGGTTGGCGCCGGCGCACTGGGGGCCGGTCTCGCTCGGCGGCTGATGGGCGGGCCCTCGGTGGTCGGCTCGACTGGCGGCTACGACGTGGCCGTGGTCGGGGCAGGCGTGTTCGGCGCCTGGACAGCGCTGCGGCTCCAGGAGGCGGGCCACCGGGTGGCCCTGCTCGACGGCTACGGTCCGGGCAACGTCCGCTCCAGCTCGGGTGGCCCGACGCGGGTGATCCGCGTGGGCTACGGGGACAAGGAGATCTACAGCCGGTGGTCGTTGCGCTCGCTGGAGCTGTGGAAGGACCTGTTCCGTCGGGCCGGACGACCGGACCTCTTCCAGGAGTCGGGGGTTCTGTGGATGGCTCGGGAGCGCGATCCGTTGACCTCAGCGACCCTCGAGACCCTCGAGCGGCTGCGAGTGCCCCACGAGCGGCTGGAGCGGGCGGCGCTCGAGGCGCGCTGGCCGCAGATCGACTTGGGGCCGATCACCTGGGCGATCCACGAGCCGGAGAGCGGCTTCCTGGTGGCGTTCCACGCCGTGCAGGAGGTGGTGCGGAAGGCGCAAAAGCTGGATTGCGCCTACCTCGCGGAACGGGTCCCGCCGCCGGCGAGCGGCGGGCGGCTGGCGGCGCTGACCACCGAGAGAGGCGAGCGGGTGAGCGCCGGGGCCTACGTCTTCGCCTGCGGCCCGTGGCTCGCCAAGCTGTTCCCCGAGCTGCTTGGGCGGCGGATCTTCACCACCCGCCAGGAGGTCTTCTATCTCGGTCCGCCGCCCGGCGAGACGCGCTTCGAGGTCGGGGCGATGCCGGTGTGGGCCGACTTCGCCGAGGAGATGTACGGCCTACCGCAGTTCAAGGGACGCGGGTTCAAGGTGGCGCTCGACCGCCACGGTCCGCCGATCGACCCGGACGCCGCGGAGCGGGTCGCCACCCCCGAGATCGCCCGACAGGTGCTCGACTACGCCGGCCGCCGCTTCCCCGCCTTGAAGGGCGCACCGATCGTCGGCAGCGAGGTCTGTCAGTACGCGAATACCTCGAACGGCGACTTCCTGATCGACCGCCATCCCGAGCTGGACGACGTCTGGCTGGTCGGCGGCGGCTCGGGGCACGGCTTCAAGCACGGCCCGGCCGTGGGCGAGTACGTGGCCGCCCGCCTCGACGACGGCGGTCCGGTCGACCCGCGGTTCTCCCTGGTCACCAAGGACCTCGTCCAGCAGCGCGACGTTTATTGACGACGCCTACCGACAAGGAGGCTTGCCATGCAGCGAGAGGCCCGGCAGACCATTCTCAAGCGTTTCGAGGCCGCCGACGAGGTGCGGCGGTTCGAAAAAGGGGTCTTCGAGCTGGTCCGGCTGGGCGGGCTGACCCTCGGCCGCGCGACCTACGAGCCGGGCTGGAAGTGGTCGCTCCACGTCGGGCCGACCGCCGGGACGGCCCGCTGCGAGGTCGAGCACTACGGGCTGGTGCTCGAGGGCCGGGCCGCCGTCGAGTACGAGGACGGCTCGGTCGAGCACCTCGAGGCCGGCACCCTGTTCTACGTCCCGCCTATCCCCCACGACAGCTGGGTGGTCGGCGACCAGCGCTACGTCTCGCTCCACTTCGTGGGCGCCGACGCCTACGCGAAGCAGGAAGAACCGACCGGTTAGGGATAGTCGTCCAGCTCCTGGAAGGGCAGGCCGCAGGGGTAGAAGAGGTTGAAGACCGGCTGCTCGATGATTTCGGCGAAGCCGAGCAGCAGCGGGCCGTACTTCTCGATCGGCGACTTGCCGGGCTCGACCGGGTCGTAGTCCTCCGCGGAGAAGGTCAGGCCCTCCGGCAGGCTGGACTGGATCTTCTCGACCACCTCGGCGGCGCTCAGCTCGCGGCGCTCGCGGTGGCGCTGGATGAGCCGGCCGGCCTGCCCGGGCGCGCAGTCGGCGAAGCGCCCGCTGTCGGCAAGCAGCCGCGAGGTGGGGGTCTCGAGCGCGATGGCGATCTGCGCCAGCCGCGGCCCCCACTCCTCGGCCGGCGAGTCGCCGGCCTCGATCCCGAGGTAGTCCGCCGCCGCCAGGCCGAGCCGCGTGGCCATCTCTTCGGCCGAAAGCTCGACCTTCTCGCGCTCCTTCTTGAGGACGTCACCGAGTTTCATCGTTTCATTCCCCCTTGGGCGGATCATACCGGCCACCGGGACACCGGGCCGGGTCCCCAGCAGCCCGTGGCGCGAGTCCGCCCGGCCGTCTGGCGGCGGGGCGGAGCCGTCTGCGGCGTCGCCGCTCCTCGACAATGGCTCGGCATTGCCTGCGTCGCGTCGCCTGGCATCCGGCCCCGCCGCGCTCGCCAGCCGACCCAACGGACTTGCGCCACGGGACACTAGCCGACCAGCTCGGCGATGGTCTTGCCGTAGAGCCTGGCGAAACGCGCCAGCTCCAGCGGGTCGAGGCGCCGCTCGCCGCGCTCGATCTTGGAGACCACCGAGCGCGACAGGCGGACGGCCGTGGCCACCTCGCGCTGCGTCAGGCCGGCGGTTCGCCGCTGCTCGGCCAGCCGTCCTGCCAGCCTGCGCCGAGCGATCGCCTGCTGGTGGGCGGTGAGCTTCCGCGGCTGCCCTGGCGGGGCTTTCTTTCGTGCCGCCACGCGCGTGTTCAGGTCGCCGGGCCGGCGGCCACGATCCCGGCCTCCTGCTGCAGCGACTCGAGCGGGGCATTGGCGGCCCACATGCCGAGCGCCAGCAGCGCCAGCAGTCCGAAGTAGGCGGCGCCCATCGTCCAGCGCTTGACCGGCTCGACCTGGAAGTAGCCCTGGCGGGGTCCGCGGACGGTGCGGCCCAGACCGAAGAGGCCGAGCAGCAGGATCAGGAAGAGGATCGGCGAGTAGGTGACGAGAAAGACCGCGATGCCCACGGCGTAGCCGGCGACCCAGATCCAGCGGCTGATCACGCCGACGATGCGGCCGCCGTCCAGCGGGCTGATCGGGATCAGGTTGAAGAGGTTGAGCATGAAGCCGGTCCAGGCCAACGCGTACCAGTAGAGCCCGCCCCCGAGCCAGCCGACGATCAGGCAGACCAGCGCCCCGACGCTGCCCAGCACCGGGCCGCCGATCCCCACCAGGGCCTCGACCCAGGCGTTGCGCGGCAGGCTCTTCATGGCGATCACCGCGCCGACGAAGGGGATGAAGACCGGCGCCCCGGCGTGGATCCCCTGCTGCCGCATCACCAGGGCGTGGCCGAGCTCGTGGACGAAGATGAGCAGCACGAAGCCGGCGGCGAAGGCGACGCCCCAGAACTGGGCGTAGACCCAGACCGCCAGCCCCATGGTCACCAGCGTGCTCAGTTTGGTCACCTTGAGCAGCGGGACCAGGAACTTGAGCTTGCCGAGGACGAACAGGACCAATAGCCCCAGCGGACCGAGCGCCGCCAGCCGCCGCTTCCAGGCCGCCGGCTTCGGGCCGGTGGGGCCATTCGCGGCGGACGGCTCCTCGTGGAGCGTGGCCCGGTGCCGGGCCACGGCCTCGAGGTTCCGAAGTCGCCGCTCGGCGCCGGTCGGCGGCCGCGGCTCGCTCATCGCCCGGTCACGACGCCAGCCGGAGCGGCGCGGGCATCCGCCAGGCCTCGTAGATCACGATGGCCAGGAACACCAGGTCCATGATGCCGAAGTCGAGTCCGATGATCGCCACCAGCGTCCCCGGGTCGGGCAGGAGCGGCAGCAGGACCTCCTCTCCCTGCTCGGCGTAGGCGCGGTGGACGAAGGTCCGGTTGACCAGATAGCTGGCGTAGAAGAACGCCACCGTCGAGATCAGCACCGAGAGGATCTGCAGGTTCAGGTGCCGTTTGCCACCGGCCAGGATGGAAACCCCCTTGCCCACCGTGATGCCGATGACGATGGCGACCAGACCGAAGGCGATGCTGGTCAGGATCGTGAACCCCCACCAGACCAGGACGCCGATCGCCGCCCCGGCCAGCCCGCCGACCAGCGCCATCCCGTAGTTGACGTCGCGCCCCTGCTCGGCGATGACCTGGTCGAGCTGCGCCGTCAGCCGGTCGTAGCAGGGGCGGCAGAAGACCGCCTCTTCGGTGGCGACGCGGTCCATCCCTTCGGTCAGCACGGCGTCGCACTCGGCGCACCGCACTTCCTCCGGGGCCGCTGTGGCGTCCGCTCCGTCTTGCATGAACTCCCCCCTTCGAGTCCGTGAACGCGGAATCGCCACACCGTACCGCGAAATTCGCCCCTGGGGCCACACGGCTCGACCCCGGTCGCCGCCGGGGGTCGACCTCGGTGACGAAGACCCCGGCCTGAAGAGGCAGCGACGACTACGGCGCCGCCGCCGACCAGGCGGAGAGGTCGCCGGACTCGAAGCCGTCGGCGAAGATGGCGGCGCCGTCGGCGTCGAGCGCGTAGAGGTAGGAGCGGGGGTCGGTGGCGTCGCCGACGGTCAGCGTGCTGACGTAAAGGGTGGCGCCGTCGGGCGTGAAGCGCGGGTGGTCGGTCCCCAGCACCCGGAAGCCGGGATACGGGTCACCTGGCAGATCGACGGTCCACAGCTCCTGGCCGTTGGCGGCGTCGAAGGCCTTGATGAACCCGGGCTGGCCCGAGCCGGGCACTCCCGAGAGGACCAGGGTCGAGCCGTCGGGGCTCAGGGTCGGACGGCCCATGACCAGCGAGTTGGCGTTGAGCCAGCGGCGCGACACCGAGTGCGGGTCGAGCGCTTCGAGGTGTCCCGGGCTCGCGAAGTAGATCGTGTCGTCCGGACCGATCGCCAGCTCCGACATGCCGTTGCCGTTGAAGGGCTGGTAGACCCACAGCGTCTGCCCGCTGCCGGGGTCGATGGCCTGGACGCCCCAGCCGGTGGGGGCCCCGAGGGTCGGCGTGAAGATCCGGCCGTCGCCGCCGATCACCGGCTGGTGGGAGATCCACCCGGCGACCGGGGTCGCGAAGCGCTGGTTGCCGTCGAGGGTGAAGGCGTAGAGCCGCCCGGCGCTGTCGCGGTCCATGTTGACGTACATCTGGTCGACCGGGCCGCCGGGGCTCGAGGGGCCGAACACGGCCTCGGTGCCGAACGGGTTCCCGTAGTCGAACATGTAGGGGTCGCCGGGGTGGGACCACTCGAGCTGACCGCCGGCCGGCTCGAGTGCGAAGGCGCCGAGCCCGAGGTCGTAGGCGCCGTAGAGCAGGCCGTCGGGCCCGGCGGTGGGCGCCACCTGGAGCCCCTGCGCGCCCTGGTCGACGAACACCCAGAGGATCTCCCCCTGGGGCGAGATCGCGTAGGTGTTCTTGATGCTGCCGACGTAGAGGGTGCCGTCGGGACCGGTGGTGGGCGGCACGTACGGGTACCAGAGCACCTTCTTCACCCAGCGCAGCCCGCCGTCGGGCGACAGGGCGTAGACCAGACCGTCGGTCTCGTTGTTGGTGTGCAGGTAGAGGTTGCCGTCGGGGGCCAGCGCCGGCCGGTACCAGAGGTTGTCGCCGTCGGCCTCGAAGGTCCAGCGGACGCGCCCGTCGCGCCGGCGCTCGGTCACGGCGAGCGCGACCTCGTTGCTCGGCTGCCCCGAGACGACCACGTAGACCGCGGTCTCGCCGAGCGGCGCCGCCTCGGGCACGAAGGCCACCACCCGCTGGTCGGTCCAGGTCGTGGTCCAGGCGGCGAGGCCCGCCACACGGACCTCGCCGGCGGCGCCGAAACCCGCTCCCTCGATCACCAGCCGGCCGCTGCGGGGCAGGACGAGATTGTTGATCCCGGTGATCGTCGGCTGGGCCACGGCCGCGGTGGCCAACGCCGTGAGCAGCGCGGTGAGCGCGATGGTCGGTCGCTTCGAGCGCAGCATGTCGGGCTCTCCTCTGCGGCGGATGCCCCGCGGGCCGTCGCCCGCGCGCCGGCAGGCGGGCCCGCAGCCGTCGCCCGCCACCATGTGCGGAGCTTCCGATTCGCCGCATGACACCGGTATGAACGCAGGTGGCGGGGGCAGGCGCCGGCCGGCCGGCGATCTCCGGCCGCGCCGGCAAGCCCGGGTGGGGCCCGGGGTCTCGGCTAGGCTGGAGCCATGCTGGAGCTTGATGGCTCGGTGGGCGAGGGCGGCGGGCAGATCCTGCGCTCCGCCCTGACGCTGTCGGTCATCACCGGTACGCCCTTCCGCATCCTGCGGATCCGGGCCGGCAGACGGCGACCTGGTCTCCTGCGGCAGCACCTGACGGCGGTGCGGGCGGCGGCCAGCGTCGGCGGGGCCTCGGTGACGGGTGCGGAGCTGCACTCCGACGCCCTGCGCTTCGAGCCCTCGGGCTCCGTCGCCGGCGACTTCCGGTTCTCGGTCGGGAGCGCCGGCAGCGCTACGCTCGTCGCCCAGACCGTCCTGCCGGCGCTGTTGCGAGCTCCGGGCGCCTCCACGGTCACGATCCAGGGCGGTACCCACAACATGTCGGCGCCGCCCTTCGAGTTCCTGGAGCGGTCCTATCTGCCGCTTCTGGAGCGCATGGGGGCGCGGGCCGAGGCGCGCCTCGGGCGGGCGGGCTTCTACCCGGCCGGGGGTGGCGAGCTGACCGTCGGCACGTGGCCCGGCCGGCCCCTCGAGCCGCTGCACCTGGAGGAGGGGGGAGAGGTGCGGCGCATCGCCGCGCAGGCGATGGTCGCGGGTCTGCCCGAGTCGATCGCCCGGCGTGAGGTGGCGGCGGTCGGCCGCCTGCTGGCGCTCGAAGACCGGCAGCTCGAGGTTTCGGTGCTGCCCGCTGGATGGGGTCCGGGCAACGTGGTCTTCGTCACCGTCGAGCGGCAGCACGTCACCGAGGTCGTCACCGGCTTCGGGCGGCGGGGGGTACGCGCCGAGCAGGTAGGACGCGAGGCGGCCGGCGAAGCGCGGCGCTACCTCGACTCCGGGGCCGCCGTCGGCGAGCACCTGGCCGACCAGCTCCTGCTGCCGTTGGCGCTGGCCGGCGGCGGCAGCTTCACCACGCCGGCCGTCAGCCGGCACGCCCGGACCAACGCCTGGGTCATCGAGCAGTTCCTGCCGCTCGAGGTCGTGACCGGGACCGACTCGCGCGGCCGCTGGCGGATGGAGGTCCGCCGCTAGCCTGCGACCTCAATGCCCGGCTGGCACGCTGGTCACCAGATTGAGATGGGTCCGGTTGTCGATCCCCTGGCGTACCGGGATGGTCTCGCCACCGTGCCGGAAGGCGAATCGCTGGGTGGCCTGGAGCTCCAGGAAGTACCCCGGGCAGATCGCGCCCGGGGTCAGCGCGCCGGCCATCGCCACGTTGCACTCCGCGGGAATCTCGATCTCCACCCCGAAGAGCGCCTCGATCTCCCCGACGCTGCTGGGCAGCCACTCGCCCTGGTGCTCGCTGCCCTCGGTAAGCCAGTGGAAGTGGGTGAAGCTGCCCGGCTGGACGATCCGGCTGCGGCTGCCGCGCAGGTTGCCCTCCCCGTCCAGCCGCGGACCCACCAGCCAGACCGGGTGATCGTGGTTGTGGTAGAGGAACATCGCCTCGCAGCCGTCGACCTCGGCGATGCAGGGACGGGCGACGATCCGCCAACCGGCAAAGCAGCCGGCGGCATAGTGCTCCGGAGCCGTGCAGTGGGCGGCGACCGGCAGCCCCTCCGGCGTGACGTCGCCGGTCCAGTACACGTAGAAAAAGCCCTGGAGACTCCCGTCGTTGGTGAGCCGGGTCTCCTGATGGGTGTCGATGTGGTTGCCGAAGAGAAACGTGTAGGGGTCGGCGTGGCCCTGCCACGGGCGGCCCTGCGCGTGGACCGCGGTCGCGGCGCAGAGGATGGCCAACCAGATGAGGTGCTTCTTCACGTCCAGTCCTCCCGGGGGGTTCGAAGACATGCTCGGGTCGGGCGAGGCTCCACCCTGGGCCACCTCGAGCGCCCTCGCAACACCCGTCGAGGTGGCCCGCGGCACCCACCGGCGGGGTAGCCCCGGCGACCGGCGGCTAGGCCGCTAGGCCGGCGCCGGGGGCCAGCTCCGCCGGCGGCCGCGCTCGTCGACCACCAGGCTGCGGGTGCCCTTGGGGAGGACCTGCAGGGTCTTGAGGAACTCGACGATGGCGTCGCGGCCGTCGTCGGACAGCGCCTCCCAGCCCTGGCGGCTGGCCTCGGCCTCGCCGTGGTGGGCCTCGATCGCCTCGCGCATGGTGGTCAGCTGGCCGTGGTGGAAGAACGGCGGCTCGTTGGCGATCCCCCACAGCTTGCGGGTCAGGAACCGCGAGTTGCCGCGGAAGAACCGGGCGGTGCCGGCCGGCGAGTGCATGTCGAGCGGCTCGCGGTGGGGGTCGCGGCGGCCGTCGGTGACGTCGTGGAGTTT
This sequence comes from Thermoanaerobaculia bacterium, assembly GCA_041567315.1. GTDB lineage: Bacteria > Acidobacteriota > Thermoanaerobaculia > Multivoradales > JAHEKO01. Next base: position 13,876 of record JBFGCA010000104.1, read on the forward strand.
GAGGTCGGTGAAGGCCGGCACCCAGACGATCCCGCGGTCGTCGGGCTCGAGCCGCGGCCGGTCGAGCAGCCGGCTGGTCAGGTCCACGGCCAGCACCGGCCCGTCCTCGGGGCGCAGGTTGCCGGGCGGGTTGAAGGGGTTGGGCTCGGTGAAGATCCAGCCCTGGCGGGTGAGCGGCAGCGCCGGCACGTGACAGTGGTCGCAGCCGATCTGGGCGAACAGGGTCTCGCCGAGGAGCACCGCCGCCTCGATCTCCGGGTCGCGCGGGATCACCCGCCCGGGGACGGCGAGCTGGGCCTGGAAGACGGTCGCCGCGGTGACGTCGGCGCGGGTCATCTCGTCGGCGAAGCCGTCGCCGTCCGGGTCGGTGGCGTCGCCGAAGCGCTCGCTGGCCTGGATGCCGTGGTGGTGGTTGAAGGCGTTGTTGGTGAACTGGCGCAGGGAGACGACCGCGCCCGCCTGGTGGAACGGCATGATCACCAGGCTGGGCGGGTCGTCGGGTCCGGCGCTCTCCAGGCTGGGCTCCGGCAGCCCCTCGACGGCGCTGGTGTCCCAGCCGCCGTCCGGTCGGCGCCGCAGGGTGCCGAAGGAGACCCCCTTGGCCCGCAGGGCGACCGAGGAGCCGGCGGCCAGCCGGTCGCGCTGGTGCTGCAGCCGCTCGGTCATCTGCCGGGCCAGCATCTCGATGAATCCGGAGCCGAACATGCCCAGGGTGTTCCGCGAGTTGGCCAGGCTCTGGAGCGTGGTCTCGCGCCCCCGCTCGTCCATGGCGCCCCGGGTGGGCGTCCGGTCGTCGTGGTCGAAGGTCGCGAAGTCGAAGCGCTGGCCCAGCACGAAGACGTTGGCCACGAAGTCGCCGCCGCCGCCCGGGCGCGGCACGTTGTGACAGCCGGCGCAGGAGTTGGCGTCGGGCGCCGACAGCCGGTTGAAGTTGCGCGGGAAGAGCAGCGGATCGTCGGGATCGGCGAGCGGGGCGCCGTTGCCCTTGGTCAGCGGCCGGCCGCCGCCCTCCTGGACCGTCCAGGCGGCCTCGAACAGCCGCTGACCGTGCCGGACGAGCTGCCTGAGCCCGATCTGATGCTCCTCACCGTCCTCCAGATGACGCTCGACGGCCACCTCGCGGCCGATCTCGCCGGCCGCCGCCGGGCTCGGTGCCAACACCGCGGCCGCCGCCCCGAGCGGCGCCAGGACCGCCCACACGACTCCACGACCAGTTCTCATGACGCTTTCCCTCCTTGGCGAGTGCCCAGCAGAACGCCAAAGCCGGAGCAAAGTCAACGCCCCGGTGGGCGGGCCGGGTCTTCCCGTGCTGGGCAAGAAAAAAAGCCCCGGGGCGGGGTCGCCCCGGGGCCGGAAGGCAGGACCGACGGGAGCGTCCGACAGGGCCTCCCGACGGAGCCGTTACGGCCGCGCCAGGGTGATCACCGGCGAGGTCCAGGTCTCGACGTGGGCCGGGTTGCCCGAGTCGCCGAGGGCCTTGACGACCGACAGCCGGATCACGTAGTTGCCGTTGGGCACGACGTAGGTCTTGTTGCCGCCCTTGGTGGTGCCGTCCCAGGGGAAGGCGAAGAAGCCGTTCGCCGTGCTGTTGCGGGCTACGTACTCGAGCTCGAGCGCCCGGTGCCAGGCCTTGCCGCTGGCGGCGTCGAAGACCTCCATCCGCAGGCGGCGCACCTGGTGATCCAGGTGGACCAGGATCTGCGGCTGGTTGGCGGCGTCGACCAGGGTGAAGGTGCCGCCGGCCGGCTGGTTGACGAAGCTCGTGCCCGAGATCCTGGCCAGCCAGGGGAACCCGAAGGGAGTCGGCACCAGCACCGGGATCGACTGGTAGTCGCCGACGAAGCCGGCGTAGGGCACCCGGTAGACGGCGCCGCCGCCCTGCGGGACGAACATGATGAAGCCGCCGTACTGGCCGCGGACGGGGCCGGAGGGCGCGGTGACGGTGACGTCGACCGTGGCCGAGCCGAAGGCCGGCACGGTCACCGTCGCCGAGCTGAAGCTCGCCGCCGCGTCCGAGGTGAAGAAGCCCGGCGTGAAGGTGCTGCCGCCGGTCGACAGCGCCCGCACGTGCGCCAGGTCGAAGGTGACGTCGCTCGAGCCGCTGTTCTCCAGGGTGAGGGTGCGGGTCGCCGGGCCGGCCTCGCTCTCGCCGAGCGCCAGCTTGGCGGGCTCGATGCGGACCTGGGCGAGGACCGCCCCTGGTACGTCGAGCATGCCGGCCCCCTGCCGGTGGACGTTGTCCGGGAAGCCGAGGCCGGGGTTGCCCCACCAGAGCCGCGGGTCGGCGCTGTTGGGCAGGATGGTCCGCATCGCCTGCGAGGGCGTGTTGGGCCAGGCTTCGAGCAGCAGCGCCACCGCGCCCGCGGTGTGCGGCGCCGCCATCGAGGTGCCGCTCAGGGTCGCGAAGCCGCCCAGCTCGAGCGGGTAGGTCGAGCGGATCGAGCCGCCCGGCGCCCCGATGTCCGGCTTGACCGAGAGGTCCGGCGCCAGCCCGTAGGAGCTGAACGAGGAGATCAGGTTGCCGGTCGGGTTGGTGAACAGCCCGAGCTGGTTGGTCCAGGTCATGGAGACCGGCCCGGAGGCCAGGCGGTTGTTGATCAGCACCCCTTCGGCGTCGGAGATCGCCACCACCGGGATGGTGATCGCGGGCGAGCCGGCGACCGTCGGGCTGAAGCGGCCGGCGACGTTGTTGTAGAGCACCACGCCGATGGCGCCGGCGTTCTGGGCGTTCAAGGACTTGACGTGGAAGCTGCAGGTGCCGCGGCGGATCAGCGCCACGTGGCCGGCCAGGAAGCCCGCCGGCAGCGCGCTGCAGGCGTCGGCCGCCGAGGTTGCGGTGCCGGTGCGCTTCATCGGGGAGGTGCCGGCAAGGGGCGCCGCCGGGGCGGCGGCAGCCTGGCCGTAGCCGATCACCGCGTTGTCGGGGGTGATGGTGAAGGTGGCCAGGCTGATGTGGGTGTTGTCGAACGAGGCCACCCCGATCACCTTCTTGCCGACGCCCGGGGCGCTGGCCACGTAGACGCCGTTGGCGCCGGTGTTGCCGATCGAGGCCACCACGGTGACGCCCTGGTTGACCAGCCGGTCGCTGGCCGCCGCGGTCGGGAACTGCGGCCACTGGAAGGCCGAGCCGATGCTCATGTTGAGCACTTGCATGCCGTCGGCCAGCGCCCGCTCCATGGCGGCGATCATGATGTCGCCGGTGGTCGAGCCCTGGCAGCCGAAGACCCGGTAGGCGCCGAAGGTGACGTTGGGGGCGACCCCCTTCACGGTGCCGTTGGCGCCGACGATGCCGGCCACGTGGGTGCCGTGGCCGTTGCAGTCGTCGGGGTCCGCGTCGGGCGTCGGCACCGGGTTGAAGGAGGGCGAGGTGGGGTCGGCGTTGAAGGCGTCTCCCACGAA
>JBFGCA010000105.1:0-17160 GCA_041567315.1 Thermoanaerobaculia bacterium
AGCCCGGCGCCGATCCCCACCGCCCTGAGCACGCCGTCGCGCAAGGTCGGGGCGGTGGCCTGCAAATGCCGCCCCAGCCAGCCGGTGTAGAGGCTGGCCGGCGGGTCGCCCCGCCCCACCTCCATGAAGTGCATGGCCTCGAAGTGCGAGCGGGTGGGGTTCTCCAGCCCGCAGGCGTGGACCACCAGCAGGTCGCCCGCCCGGTAGGCCTCGAGCAGCGGCTCGAGGGCCGGCGGAAAGCCGAAGGCGCCGTCGAGGTCGAGCGCCCGGTTGGCGCCGCCGGCGTCGGGCGGCTGGATGGCCAGCGTCGGACGCAGGTTGTAGTAGTTGCGCTCGGCGTAGGGGACGCACAGGGTCAGCGCGTCGGCGCCGCCGCGCAGGAAGAGCGAAACGATGACGTCGCGGCTGCTCGAGTCGCTGTCGGCGTAGACCACCCGCGGCAGCCAGCCGGGCGCCAGCGCCGCCGCCGCCGCACCGGCGGTCAGACCCACGAAGTTGCGGCGGGTCAGGCGGTCGTACTCCCGGCAGCCCTTGCAGTCGTGGTTGGCCATGGCTCAGTACTCCTGGAACTCGGGTGAGGCGACGGCGAGGCCGACGGCCTCGCGGATCCGCCGCGGGTTGACCTGGCGGGCGGCCAGGAACTGCTCGATCGAGGTGCGCGTGCTCTCCGACAGGGTGCCGTTGAAGAGCCGGTTGTCGATCCGCCGGGCGAGCTGCGCCGGCGTCGCCGAGGGCTCCAGGTTGCCCAGCGGGAAGCGGATCCCCGAGGCGCGCCGCGCCGGCAGCCCGCCGGCGAAGTTCCAGCGCGGCAGGATGAGACCCGACCAGTAGCCCTCGCTGTCCGGATAGCCGTTGGGCGGCGGCCAGGCGAACGGCAGGTGCCCGGCGGCCTCCAGCTGCCGGACCACGAACCGCGGGTCCTGGAGCTCCGCCCCCAACCCGCGGAGCGCCGAGACCATCAGGTGGAAGGGGCGCTTGAGCTTGGGCCTGGCCGTCGCCATCCGGCTGCGGCGCAGCACCACGCGGAGCATCGCCCGCAGGTCGCCGCCGCTGTTCTGATAGGCGTTGGCCACCTGGTCGACCGCCGCCCGGCGCGGCTCGTAGCCCCAGAACCAGCGTAGCAGCTTGCGGGAGATGAAGCGGGCGGTCCGCGGATGACCGGCCAGGATCTCGAGCACCCGCTCGCCGTCCTCGATGCCGCCGCCGGCGGGGATGGTCTGACCCAGCACCGTCTTTTCGCCGTCGTCGTGGCGAGCGGCGTCGAAGAAGAAGGTGCCCAGCCCGTTGCCGCCGAGACGGCCCTGGATCGTCCAGCCGGTGAAGCAGCGCGCCACCTCGCGCACGTCCCGCTGGGTGTAGCCGCGGTCGGCCCCCATGGTGTGGAGCTCCATCAGCTCGCGGGCGTAGTTCTCGTTGGGGTGGTCCTTGTCGTTGGAGTCGTTGGTCAGGTAGACCAGCAACGCCGGGCTGTGGGCGCTGGCCGACAGCAGGTCGGGGAAGGTCCCGAGCGCGTGGGCGCGCACCACCTCGCGGTCGTCCACCGGCTTGAGCAGGAACTGGACCTCGCTCAGCAGGTCGATGTTGAAGTGGTCGGTCCAGAAGACGACCATCCGCTCGAACAGCCGCCGCGGACTGTAGAGCGCCCGGTAGACGGCCGCCAGGATGAGGTGGACGATCGGCACCACCGGCTGCTGGCCGTAGCCGTCGTAGATCTCGGCGGCGCTCATCTCGAGGGTCGGGAACGCGGTGGCCAGCACCGACTCGAGAGGTCCGTCGTCGAGCGCCTCGTAGCCCAGCTGCTCTTCGAGATAGGCGTCATAGCCGATGGCGCCGAGCCGCGCCAGCTCGGCCTCGTGCCAGCCGAAGCCGATCCGCTGGAGCAGGCGCTGCTCGGGGGTCGCGGCGCCGGCCGCGCCGCGCATGGCGCGTAGACCCCGGATCCCGCTGGCGGCGGGACGGAGCCCTTCGAGCGCTGCGTCGGGGAGCCGCAGGCGGGGCCGCGGCACCCGACGCAGCCGGCCGCGGGCGTCGCGGACCGGCTCGCGGCGGCCGGCGAAGGCGGAGGCCGACATCAGCCCCGGCCGGCGCGGATCGCCCGCAGCCGCGCCTGCTGCTCGCCGGTCAACAGGTTCTTGATCCGCACCACCAGCATCAGGTGGCGCCGCTTGATCTCGGCCTCGAGCTGCATCACCCGCTCGGCCTCGGCCAGCAGCGCGCCCTCGTCCACCCGGCTCGGCGCCAGCAGCTCCTGGAACCGCTCGCCGGCGGCGCTGATCTCGATCTGCAGCGGCACCAGGTCCGCCTGGGTGCGCTGCAGCTCGGCGACCAGCGCCTGGCGCTGGTCCTCGCTCAAGCCGATCTCGCCCTGATGCGACATCACCAGCTCCGGCGGGAAGAAATGCTCCTCGAACTGCTGGCGCTCGAGCCCGCGGACGCGGCCCAGCCGCTGCGCCGCGGCCGGCGACGCCAGCGCGGCGAACAGCACCGTGAGCAGCAGGGTGAGCGCCGAGCCCCGAAGCGCGGGCCGACCTCCGTCGATCTCTCTCATCAGCTCTCCTTTCCGTCGTGGCCGCCGAGCCAGTCCGGGGCGGCCCAGTCGATGGCGGCACCAGGCGCGAGGTCCGGCACCTCGTCCAGCAGCTCCTCGCCGGGCACCTCGAGCAGGAAGTCGAGCGGCGCCTCCCAGCCGAGCAGCGAGCCGCTCAGCGACCGCGCCAGCTCCAGCTCGCCACCCCCCTCGGACGTGGAGACGCGCAGCGGACCCGTCAGCACCCAGCCGAGTGCCAACACGAGGACGGCCGCGGCCACCGCCGGCAGCCAGCGCGTCACCGGCCGGCGCCGGCGCGGCCGCGCCGGCAGCGTGAAGCGCGGCGCGGGCGGACGCGGCAGCTCGACAAACAGAGCCCGCAGACGCGCCGCCTCGTCGTACTCGGCCGCCGCGCCGGCGCCCGACGGGTCGCGCCGCGGACCGCCGCCGGCCGGCTCACCCGTCATCGGTTCGTGACTCCCGGGGCCTCGTGCGGACCGAGCCGTGCCAGCAGCGCCCGCTTGCCGCGGTCGTAGTGGACGCTGGCGCTCCCCGCCGAGACACCGATCACCGCCGCCGCCTCGCGCACGCTGAGGTCGTGGTAGAAGACCAGCTCCAGGATCTGCCGCTGCCGCGGGCTGAGGGCGTCGAGCGCGGCCAGCACCCGCCGATCGCGCTCGCGCCGGCCCAGCCGCTCCTCGGGGCCGTCGACGGGCCGCGGGCGGCTCGGATCGCCACTCCAGCGCGCCAGCAGCCAGCGCCGGGTCGTCCGGCGGCGCCGCCGGCCCGCTGCCGTCCGCCGGATGACGGCGAACAGCCAGGTCTTGAGGCTCGAGTGCCCCGCGAACCGCGCCCGCCCGTCCAGGACCTTGAGATAGGCGCTCTGCAGCACGTCCTCGGCCTCGTGACGGTCCCCGCCGCAGCAGACGATGGTCCAGGCGAAGCTCTTGGGGTGAAGTCGCTCCAGCTCACGCTCCAGCTCCTGCTCCAAATCAGGCCCGGCCATCTCCCGAATCTAGTGGACTGCCCCGCTCCGCCCGGTCGGCTCCCGTCGGGCCAGGTCCCCGCCGGTCACCGTCGTAGGTTGGTGGCTCGACGCCGCCGCTCGTATGACGTGGCCCCGGGCTTGACGGACCGCGGGGTCGGTCCGCTATTCTTGGGCGCCTTTTTTTCTTGGAGATCCGGCGGCCGCCGCTGCCGCCCCGAGTTCGAGTCAGGTCGAGAGTCAGGACGGAGAGAAGGAGGATGCCGGCGCGGGTACCACGGCAAGCGGTGTGCGCAATGCTCTGGTGGCCGGCGCTCGCGGCTCTCGCCGTGGCCGTCCTGACCGGCGCGCCGCTGGCGGCGCAGAGCCTGGCCGGCTCGGCGCGGTCGCTCGACGCCCAGAACCGGCAGGCCAGCCTCCACGACTTCACCTATCTGAGCACGCCGGCGCAGGTGCGCCGCTTCGTCGAGCTGGGCTACCTGGTCCCGGTCCGCGGCAACGAGGACTTCTGGCTCAAGGGGGTCTCCTACCCCTACGCCCGGCCCGAGGTGCGGGACTTCATCGAGCGCCTCGCCGAGCGCTACCGCGAGGCCTGCGGCGAGCAGCTGGTGGTCACCAGCCTGACCCGGCCCAAGACCCGCCAGCCGCGCCACGCCTCGCGCCGCTCGGTCCATCCCACCGGCATGGCGCTGGACCTGCGGCGCAGCTGGAACCGGCGCTGCCGGGCCTGGCTCGAGCCGGTGCTGCTCGAGATGGAGGGCGCCGGAGTCCTGGAGGCGACCCTCGAGTACAGCCCCCCCCACTACCACCTGGCGGTGTTCCCGGCGCCCTACCGCGACCGGGGCGCCGACCTGGTGGCCGCGGTCGAGCCCACCGAGCACCGGGTGGCCCGCGGCGAGACGCTGTGGAAGATCGCCAGCCTCCACGACCTCACCGTCCAGGCGGTCAAGGAGGCCAACGGCCTGCGCTCCAACCGCATCTACCCCGGTCAGATCCTCCGCCTCCCCACCAGCCGGTAGCCGCCGGCCCCGGCAGAGCGCACCCGAGCCGGTAGAATCGCCGGCGGGCCAGGGGCGACGCGGCTGAGCATGGAAGAGGCCACCGAGCGAATCGCGGCGGCCGGCGGCGAGGCGCGCTGGCGCGATGCGGTCCGCCGCTGGCGGGAGGGCGCCCCGCCGCCGTTCTCTCGCCAGTGGGAGGTCTACCGCGAGTGCTTCGGCGAGCCGGGCGACCGGGAGGCGCCGCCCCTCGCCTGGCGGCCCGGCGAGGAGCAGACCCGGCGCTCGAACCTGGCCTGGCTGCTGGGCGAGTCGGGAGCCGGCGACTACGCGGCGCTCCACGCCTGGACGGTGGCCGACAAGGAGCGCTTCTGGCGGCTCACGCTCGAGCGGCTGGGTGTCGTCTTCCGCCGGCCGCCGGACCGCATTCTCGACCTCGGCGGCGAAGTCGAGGATCCGGTCTGGCTGCCGGGGGCCGAGATGAACGTCGCCGAGAGCTGCCTCCGCGCCGCCCCGGGAGCGCCGGCGGTGGTGGCGGGCCGCGAGGGCGACGAGGGACTGCGCACGGTGAGCTACGGCGAGCTCGAGAAGCTGGCCGACCGGGTGGCCCACGGGCTACGGGGCGCCGGGCTGGCCGCCGGCGAGGCGGTGGCGCTCTACATGCCGATGACGGTCGAGTGCGTCGCCGCCTACCTGGGGGCGGTCAAGGCCGGCTGCCCGGTGGTGTCGATCGCCGACAGCTTCTCGGCCGAGGAGCTGGCCAGGCGCCTGGAGATCGGCGAGGCCCGGGCGGTCGTCACGGTCGCCAGCTACCACTGGGCGGGACGATCGATCGACCTCTACGAGAAGGTGCGGGCGGCCGGGGCGCCGGCCGCGGTGGTGCTCCCCCCGGCCGCCGGCGAGCCGCCGGAGCTGCGCGCCGGCGACCTGGCGTGGGCCGACTTCCTGGGCCCGCCGCAGCCCTTCGCGGCCGTCGCCGGCGACCCCTACCGGGTCACCAACGTGCTCTTCTCGTCGGGCACCACCGGCACCCCGAAGGCCATCCCCTGGACCCATCTGACGCCGCTCAAGTGCGCCATGGACGGCCACTTCCACCAGGACGTCCGGCCCGGCGACGTCGTCGCCTGGCCCACCAACATCGGCTGGATGATGGGGCCCTGGCTGATCTACGCGGCGCTCGTCAATCGGGCGACCATCGCCCTCTACGAGGGCGCCCCCACCGGCCCCGGCTTCGCCCGTTTCGTGCGCGACGCCGGGGTCACCATGCTGGGCGTGGTGCCGTCGCTGGTACGGGCCTGGCGCACGGCGGGATCCTCCCCGGACGCCACCGAGGACGGCGCGCTTTCAGGGATCGACTGGAGCGGGGTGCGGCTCTTCAGCTCGACCGGCGAGCCCTCCAACCGCCGGGACTATCTGTGGCTGATGAGCCGCACCGGCTACCGGGCGCCGGTGATCGAGTACCTCGGCGGCACCGAGATCGGCGGCGGGCACATCACCGGCTCGGTCCTCCAGCCGGCGTCGCCCTCCACCTTCACCACCCCCGCCCTGGGTTGCGGGTTCGTGGTGCTGGGCGAGGACGCGCGGCCGGTGGCCGAGGGCGAGATGGGCGAGCTCTACCTGGTGCCTCCGGCGCTCGGCCTCTCGCAGACGCTGCTCAACCGCGACCATCACGAGGTCTACTACGCCGGCTGCCCGCGGGGACCAGCCGGCCAGACCCTGCGTCGCCACGGCGACGAGTTCGTGCGCCTGCCCGGCGGTTTCTGGCGCGCCCAGGGCCGGGCCGACGACACCATGAACCTGGGCGGCATCAAGGTCGGCTCGGTCGAGCTGGAGCGGGTGATGGACGCCCACCCGGCGGTCTACGAGAGCGCCGCCGTCGCGGTCCAGCCGGCGGGCGGCGGCGCCGACCGCCTGGTGGCCTACGTGGTGCCGGCCGGCGAGACGGACCCGGCGACCCTGCGCCGCGAGCTGCAGCGCCAGATCGCCAGCCGCCTCAACCCGCTGTTCAAGATCCACGACCTGGTCCTGGTCGACCGCCTCCCCCGCACCGCCTCCAACAAGCTGATGCGCCGCAAGCTCCGCGCCGCCTACGGCGCGCCGGCCGAGTAGCGGGCTAGGGGCGATCGAACAGTACGTCGAGGCCGCCGAGCACCAGCTCGAGCTGGCGGCGCGACACCTGACCGACCCGCTCGGTGAGCAGCCGGCGGTCGAGGGCGACGACCTGCGAGACGTTGGCCACCGACTCCTTTGGCAGCCCGGTGCTGCGCGCTGCCAAGCGGACGTTGCCAGGCGCCTCCGCCCAGCGCAGCCGGCTGGTCAGCGGCACACAGACCACCGTCGCAATCCGGCTGCGGTTGAAGGGGTTGCCCTGGACGACGAGCACCGGGCGCCGGAACCCGGGCCCCGAGCCCGCCGGCTCCGGCAGGTCGGCCCACCAGATCTCGCCCTGGTTCACGGCTCGGGGGGGTTCACGGCTCGTGGTTCACGGCCCGGGGTTTACGGTTCGGGGCTCACCATTCGGAGCGTTCGAGAACCCGCCGGGCCGCCGCCTCGAGCCAGGGGTCGGGCGCCTCTCCGACCGTCTCGCTGACCCGGTTCAACTGCTCGGTGACGCGCTCGGGGTCGTGGCGGGCGACGTACTCCGAGACCGCCTCGCTGTAGAGCTGGCTCCGTGACTTGCCCGTCCGCCGCGCCAGCCGCTCGGCCTCGTCGAAGATCTCGTCGGGGATCGAGATCGCCGTCTTCATACCCGGAGTATAACCGAGCCATCGCAACCGACCTTCCGGCTGCCGCGTATTCCGGGGAGAATCCGCTCCCCAGCCCGACGACGAAGGAGGGACAGCCCATGACGCGAACTGGCCCCGGTTATCTGCTCGCCGCCTCGCTCGCCCTGCTGGCGGCGGGCGGCACCGCCGCCCAGATCCCCGACGAGTTCACCAATCTGAAGGTGCTGCCCGAGGACATCTCCAAGCCCGAGCTGCTGGACCTTATGAAGAGCTTCTGCGGCGCCCTCGACGTGCGCTGCCACTACTGCCACGTGGGCGAGGAGGACGCCGGGCTCGAGACCTACGACTTCGCCGCCGACGAGAAGAAGGCCAAGGAGTCGGCGCGGCTGATGCTGCGGATGACCCGCGAGATCAACCAGGCGTATCTCTCCCGGCTCGAAGAGCGCAAGGACCCGGTCGAGGTGCGCTGCGCCACCTGCCACCGCGGCCAGGTGCACCCGCGGCTGATCCAGGACGTGCTGGCCAAGGCGCTGGCGATGGGCGGCGCCGAGGCCGCCGTCCGCACCTACCGCGAGCTGCGCGCCGAGCACTACGGCAGCCACACCTACGACTTCAGCGAGGCGGCGCTCAACAACCTGGCCTTCGACCTCGCCCGCGAGCGGCCCGACGACGCCCTGCTGCTGATGGAGGTCAATGCCGAGTACTTCCCCGACTCGCCGGTGGTCCACCACCTGCTGGGCGAGATCCAGGCCGTCCGCGGCGAGACCGCCGCGGCCACCGGCCACCTCGAGCACGCGCTCGCGCTCGACCCGCAGAACCCCCGCGCCCGGCAGCTGCTCGACAAGCTGCGGGGCGAGGCGGCGCCACCCGAGTAGGCCGGCAGCCTCTCCCCGGCCGGCACCCCGGGCCGGCACCCCGGGCCGGCACCGCCCGCCGGGTGGGGGCGGAGCCCACTCCGTGGCGCGGCGTCCACCACCCCGCCGGCGGTGGCGCCGCGGCACCAACGCCGCGGATACTGACGCCAGGTGACCTCTGCCCAGTCGCCGGATGGACTCGTGAGCCCACCCGACCCCGCCGCCGGCCTCCGACCGCAACCGGAGGGCCGCTCCCCCGGACCGCTGCCGGCCCCCCGGCCGCGCCGGCTGCTGCTGGTCGGCAACCCCAACGTCGGCAAGAGCGTCCTCTTCCGCAACCTCACCGACCGCTACGTCACGGTCTCCAACTTCCCGGGGACGACGGTCGACGTGGTCCGCGCCCGCGCCGCCTTGGGGGCCGGACCGCTCGAGGTGGTCGACACCCCCGGGCTCAACGACCTGGCGGCCCGCACCGAGGACGCCCTGGTCACCCGGCGGCTGCTGGAGGAGAGCGAGTCGGTGGTGCTGGTCCAGGTCGCCGACGCCAAGAACCTGCGCCGCGCCCTGCTGCTCACCCTCCAGCTCGCCGCCCTCGACCGCCCGATGGTGCTGGTCCTCAACATGATGGACGAGCTGGCCGCGCGCGGCGCGCGGATCGATCTCGAGGGTCTCGCCGAGCGTCTGGGGATCCCGGTCGTCGCCACCGTCGCGGTGCGCGGCGACGGCACCGGGGAGCTGGCCGCGGCCCTGCCCCGCGCCCGCCGGCCGCGGATCGATCTCGCGGCCGTCGAGGCGCTGGGCGACGAGTACGAGAAGAACCGCGCCCGGCTGCGTCTCGTCCACCGGCTGCTCTCCGAGACCTGGTCCAGCGCCCCGCCGCCGCGGGCCTCGCTCGGCGTGCGGCTCGGCTTCTGGGCCATGCACCCGGTCAAGGGCCTCGCGGTGCTGGCCGCCGTGCTGCTGCTGATGTTCTGGGTGGTGGGTCTGTTCGGCGCCGGCACCCTGGTGGATCTCCTCGAGGTCGGGCTCTTCGAGCAGCGTCTCAGCCCGCTGGCCATTCGCGCGGCCGACGCCGTGCTGCCCTTCCCCCACGAGCACCCGGCGGCCGCCAGCCGGCACACGGTGGCGCTCCCGGTGTCGCCGGTCCACGAGCTGCCGCTGGTGGCGCTCGACCGCACGGTGATCGGGACCGGCTACGAGCTGACCGGCCGATTGACCCCGGCCGGCGCCGCGGCCCGCTTCGTCCACGACCTGCTGGTCGGCCAGTACGGGGCGGTGACGATGGCGATCTCCTACGCGCTGGCCATCGTGCTGCCCATCGTCACGACGTTCTTCCTGCTCTTCAGCCTGCTCGAGGACTCAGGCTACCTGCCGCGGATGGCGATCCTGCTCAACCGCTTCTGCAAGCGCTTCGGGCTCAACGGCAAGGCGGTGCTGCCGATGATCCTGGGGCTGGGCTGCGACACGGTGGCGACGATGAGCACCCGGATCCTGGAGACCCGCAAGGAGCGCATCGTCACCACCGTGCTGCTGGCGCTGGCCATCCCCTGCTCGGCCCAGCTCGGGGTGCTGCTGGCGATGATGGCGCGGCTAACCCCGGCCGGCGCCGCCGCCTGGGTGGTGCTGGTGGTGGCGGTGCTGGTGGTGGTCGGCCGGCTGGCGGCGCGGGTGGTGCCCGGCCCGACCAGCGAGTTCCTGCTCGAGATCCCGCCGCTCAGGCGCCCGCAGGCCGGCAACGTGGCGATCAAGACCCTGTCCCGGCTCGACTGGTACCTGCGCGAGGTGATCCCGCTCTTCGTGGTCGGCACCGCGGTCCTTTTCCTGCTCGACGCCGCCGGTCTGCTGGCCCGCATCACCCGGCTCGGCGAGCCGCTGGTGGTCGGCTGGCTGGGGCTGCCGGCCGAGACCGCCAACGCCTTCCTCGTCGGCTTCATGCGGCGCGACTTCGGCGCCGTCTATCTGCTGGACGCCGCCACCGGGCCGGCGCCGCTGCTGACCCCGCTCCAGGTCTTCGTGGCGATGGTCACCATCACCCTCTTCATGCCCTGCTTCGCCAACTTCCTGATGATCGCCAAGGAGCACGGCCGGCGGGTGGCCTGGGCGATCACCGCCTTCATCTTTCCGTTCGCCTTCCTGGTGGGCGGGCTGGCCCTGCGGGTGGGACGATGGCTGAGCGGCGTCTGAACTGCCCGCTCTGCGGACTCGAGTTCGCGCCGGCCGACACGCTGTGCCGGCACGGCTGCCCGCTGCGCTCGACCTGCGGCCTCACCCGCTGCCCGAGCTGCGACTACGAGTTCCCCACCGAGCGCCCGCGCACCTGGCTCGAGCGCCTGCTGGGCCCGCCCGCCGAGCGCGGCGAGGCCTACTGCGACCACCTGGCGCCGGCCCTGGCGCTGGCTCCCGGCGAGCGGGCGCGGGTCGCGCGGCTGCTCGGCTCGCCGCAGCGCTGCAACCGGCTGGCGGTCTTCGGGCTGGTGCCGGGGGCCGAGATCCGTTGCCTGCAGCGCCGCCCGGCCTTCGTCCTCCGGGTGGGCGAGACCGAGCTGGCGCTCGACCCTGAGATCGCCCGCCTGATCGTGGTCGAGCGGCCGGCCCAGGAAAGGACCGCGGAGCCCGCCCAGGGGCCCGCCCGGGAGCGGACCGGGCGGGCGGGTTAGCAGCGCCGTTCGAGGCGGGCGAGGCGCTCGCGGCAGGAGCGGCGCACCGCCTCGAGGTCGACGGCGCCGGCCGGGAAGCGGCCCTGACGGCGGAGGTACTCGCCCGGGTCGGTGCCGTCGGGCCGGGCGTTGAGCCGGTAGCGCACGCCGTCCCACACCTCGTAGAGCAGGAACAGACCGCTGGCCACCGCCAGCCGCACCAGCTCGACCGACTCCTCGGGCTCCGACTTCCAGCCGGTGGGGCACGGCGAGTGGAGCAGCAGGAAGCGCAGGCCGCGGATCCCCAGCGCGGTCCGCACCTTGCGCGCGAAGTCCTCCGGGTGGGCGATCGACAGGGTGGCCGCGTAGGGGACGGCGTGGGCCGCCATGATCTCCATCATGTCCTTCTTGCGCTCGCGCTTGCCGCCCGGGGTGGTGGTGGTGCGGGCGCCCGGCGGGGTGGCCGAGGAGCGCTGGCCGCCGGTGTTGCCGTAGATCTCGTTGTCGTAGCAGAAGTAGAGGAGGTCCTCGTCGCGCTCGGCCGCCGCCGACAGCGTGGCGATGCCGATGTCGTAGGTGCCGCCGTCGCCGGCCCAGCAGATCACCCGGCCGGGCTCGTCGTTGAGCCGCTTGACGCTGGCCATGCCGGTGGCGAAAGCGGGGGCGGCGGCGAAGGTGGTGGCCACCACCGGCACCCCGTAGGCGGTGGTGGGAAAGCCGCCGGCGGTGACGATGCCGCAGCAGGCCGGGATCGCCAGGCTGCAGCTCTCGCCGGCCGCCGCCAGGGTGCGGCCCAGCAGGGTGAGGCCGACGCTCATCCCGCAGCCGCCGCAGTTGGTGTTGCCGGGGCGCAGCACGCATTCTCCGCTGCCGGGGATCGGCAGGCGTTCGTCGACGCCGGGTGCGCTCATCCGTGGACCTCCGCCGCCGCCTCGAGCCCCAGCCACACCGGCCGTCCCGCGCGCTCGCGCCCCGCCAGGTCGTCCACCACCTCGTCGATCGCGGCCGGCGTCACGTCGCCGCCGCAGACCCCGGCGAGGTAGCCCTGGATCGTCAGCTCCGGCCGCCGCCCCTGGAAGGCGGCGCGCAGGTCCTGCCAGAACACCCCGCCCTGGCCGGCGGCGTAGTTGCGGTCGAGAACGCCCAGCCGTCGGGCGCTCGCGCAGGCCTCGCGCACCGCCTCCTCGGGGAACGGGCGGAACAGTCTGATCTTGACCAGCCCGACCCGCTCGCCCGCCGCCCGCCGCCGCCGCACCACCTCGCGGGCGGTGGTGGCGACGGTCCCCGAGGCGACGAGCACGGTCTCGGCGTCGGCGGTGGCATGGCACTCGATGCCACCGCCGGGGTCACGGCCGAAGAGTCCGATGAACTCCGCCCGGCACTCCTCCAGCACCCCGGGCACCGCCGCCATCGCGCGGTCGATCTCGCGCCGCTGGGCGGCCGCCTGGTCGGGCCACACCAGCCCGCCCACCGTCACCGGCCGCTCGGGGTCGAGCCGGTGCGGCAGGTCGAGCGGCGGCAGGTAGCGGTCGACCAGCTCCTGCTCGGGCAGCTCGGTCTCGCTCAGGGTGTGCGACAGGATGAAGGCGTCCATGGCGACCAGCGCCGGCAGCAGCACGCGGCGGTCCTCGGCCAGCCGGAAGGCCAGTAGGGTGGTGTCCAGCACCTCCTGGTTGCTCTCGCAGTAGAACTGCACCCAGGGGAAGTCCCGCAACATCAGCGTGTCACCCTGGTCGGCCCAGATGTTCCAGGGCGGGCCAAGGGTGCGGTTGACCGCCACCATGACGATCGGCAGCCGGTAGTAGCCGGCCACCATGACGTTCTCCACCATGTAGGCGAGCCCGTTCGAGGAACTGGCGGTGAAGGCGCGGGCGCCCTCGAGCGCCGCCCCGATCGCCACCCCCATGGCGCTGTGCTCGCTCTCGACCGGCACCACCCGGCCGCGGGTGAAGGGGAAGCCGGCCACGTATTCGACGATCTCGGTCTGGGGGGTGATCGGGTAGATGCCGCAGACCGCCCCCCGCGCCCCGCGGTTGGCCTCGCCGGCGACGCTCAGCGCGTAGCCCGCCGCGTGATTGCCCGTCACCAGCTCGCGGCTCATCGGCAGCGCCTCACAGATGGGTCATGAAGATGACGCTGCGCGGGCACTCGGCGGCACACACGCCGCAGCCCTTGCAGAACGAGTAGTCGAACTCGAACTCGTGACCGACCCGCTTGAGGATCCCCTCCGGGCAGTAGGTCACGCAGCGGTCGCACTCGTTGCAGCCGCCGCACGAGAGACAGCGCCTGGCCTCGCGGGCGTCGGGCAGGCCGGCGTGGATCTCGTCGAAGTTGGAAACCCGCGACCAGGGCATCCGGCTGGCGCCGGCCGACGGGCGCTGGCGCTCGAAGAGATGCAGCCGCATTGCCGCCGGGTCGACGACCTCGTCGCGGCGGACGTCGACCGGGCTGGCCTCCACCGGCGCGCCGGCGGCGGCTGGCCACTCACCGGCGAGCGTGCGGGCGATCTGCAACGCCGCCCGGCGCCCGCCGCCGATCGCCGCCGCCACCGTGCCCTCGCCGCTCACCAGGTCGCCGACCGCAAAGACCGGGGTCTCGAGCATCCCCAGCAGGCGACCGTCCTGGCGAACCTCGGTGCCCTCCGGGAAGACCGACAGGTCCTGCGACTGGCCGAGAGCAAGGATCAGCCGGTGGCAGGAGAGCTCGAACTCGGAGCCCTCGATCGGCACCGGCCGCCGCCGGCCGCTGTCGTCCGGCGCGCCCAGCTCGACCAGCAGACAGGTCAGGAGGTAGGGCGAATCGCCATCGCCGGCGGCCGGGTCGCGGCGGATCGACTGCGGCTGCAGCAGGCACTCGATCTCCACCCCCTCGTCCAGCGCTTCGACCACCTCCTCGCGCAGCGCCGGCATCTCGAGCAGGCTGCGCCGATAGACGATGGTCGCCTTGTCGGCGCCCAGCCGCAGGGCGGTGCGCGCCGCGTCGACCGCGGTGTTGCCGCCACCCACCACCAGCACCTGCTCGCCGTCCAGCCGCCGGCCGCTGGGCCGCGCCCACTCCAGGAACTCGATGCCCTGCTCGACGCCCTCGGCCTCGGCCAGCCCCGGCCGCAGGGTGCGCAGCTCCTGGAGCCCGGTCGCCACCAGCACCGCGTCGTGGCTGCGGGCCAGCGCCAGCAGGTAGGCGCGATCGACCGGCGCCTCGGTCTCGATCTCGACCCCGAGGCGGGTGATGCGCTCGATCTCGCGGTCGACCACCTCGCCCGGCAGCCGGAACCCCGGGATGCCGGTCCGCAGCAGCCCGCCGGCCGCCGGCCGCGCCTCGTAGACGGTCACCCCGAAGCCCAGCCGGGCCAGGTGGTAGGCGGCGGTCAGCCCGGCCGGCCCGGAGCCCACCACCGCCACCCGCTCCGGCCGGCGCACGGCGGGCTCGGGATCCCACTGCCCGTGATCCCCCGCCCAGCGCTCGAGCTGGCGGACGTTGACCGCCCCGTCCAGCTCGATGCGGTTGCACAGGTCCATGCAGGGGGCCGGGCAGACCCGGCCGCAGACCGCGGGGAACGGCGTGGTGCGGAGCAGGATGGCCAGCGCCTCGTCGGCGTCGTCGCGGGCCAGCGCCTGGAGGAAACCGCGCACGTCGTTGCCGGCCGGGCAGACGTGGTTGCAGGGCGGCACCAGCTCCTGGCGCTGCGGCTGGCGCGAGGCCCACAGCCCGGTGCGGATCGTGGGCAGCCCGGCGGCGCCCTCGAGGATGTCGGCGGCCGGCGGGGACGCCGGTGGACGGGAGGCCGCGGCCGGCCGTCCGGCCGCGGGCCCGTCACGATCTCCTCCCCCCGACGGCGGGGCCTGGGGCAGCCAGATCGCCGTCCGCTCGAAGGCCTGGCGGGCGGCGGCGAGGTTGGGCCCCTTGAAGCCGGCCTGCCCGAGCGCCGCCTCGACCCGCTCGATCCCGAACTCCAGGATACGGCCCACCGCGCCAGCCAGCGCGGTGTTGACGATCGGCACGCTGCGGGTACCGAGGCCGTTGTCACGCGCAATGGCGGTGGCGTCGACGGTCGCCAGCTTGAAGCCCGGGAAATCGCCCGCGAAGCGCGCCGGCGGCTCGGCGCTGTTGAGCAGGATCCAGCCGCCCCGCTTGAGCCCCTCGCCGATCGCCGGCCCCACCAGCGTGGGGTCCAGCACCAACACGTGGTCGGGCTCGTAGATCAGGTTGCGGTTGGCGATCGGCTCCGGGCTGTAGCGACAGAAGGCCTGGATCGGCGCCCCGGAGCGCTCGGCCGCGTAGAGCCCGAACGCCTGGACCGAGTCCCCCTCCAGGAACCGCGCCCCGGCGATGAGCTTGGCCAGGGTGACGCCCCCCTGCCCTCCCCGCCCATGGATGCGGATCTCGACCACGCTGCCGCTCCTCGCACGCGGCCCGCGGCCGCCAGCCGACCAGCCGCCGCCGCTGGCCCATCATCGAGCGGTTGGAGACCCGATCGAAATACCCGCTGAGGCGGCCCCCCACCCACCCATCCAAGCGGGCCGGCGGCGGGCTCAGGTGCCACCTGAATCTCGGTCAGCGGCTCATTCGCTCTGTGCTAGGCTATGCTAGCAATTGATAGCACTGGAGAGGAATCATGGCAACCGTACAGCTCAACGCCCGCGTGGACCCGGCGCTCAAGAAGGCAATCGACGAGTACTGCCGCTCTCGGGGCATCGTCCTCAATCACTTCGTACAAGAGGCCTTGATCGATCGCCTCGAGGAGCTCGAAGACATCGAAGACCTCAAGAAGGTCCGTCATGAGCCCACGCGGCCGTTGGCCGAGGTGCTCGCCGAGCTCGACCTCGATGGCCAGCTATGAGATCGAGATCTCACGAAGCGCGGAGAAGCAGCTAAAGAAGCTACCCAGAAGAGACCAGGAGCACATCGTCCAGGCGATTCTCCCGCTCGCACGGGATCCCCTACCGAGGGGATCCCGCAAGCTCTCCGGGTACGACGACGTCTTCCGGATCCGCGTCGGGCACTACCGGATTCTGTACAGCGTTTCGAGCGGGAAGCTGGTGATCATCATCTTGAAGATCGGGCATCGGCGCGGCGTCTATCGCTAGCTAGCGGGCCGACTGTCGGAGCTGGTGGCCGGCTCGGCCCGCGGGTCGTCAACCCTATGCAGGCCCAGCAGCCCGTGAGTGGCTACCTGCCCGATCCTCACCCTCTCGCAACCTGGAGTCGAGAAACCCCCGGTCGCCTTCCCTAGGTTGGCCGTCCCCCCCGCTTTCGGGTGCCCGCGCGGTCGTCCGTCAGTCGCCGACGCCAAACTCTTCGTACTCGAGGCGCTGGATGAGCTCGGTCTCGACCTGTTCGTGGCGGCGGAGGGCGTCGAGGAGGGTGGTCAGGCGTTTGCGGAGGGCGGGGTCGCCGGGGGTCCGGCCCTCGGAGTACTTCATGGCCGCGTTGGTCGTCCGGCGGAGGTCGCGGAGCATCTGTTTGTGGTCGTCGAGCAGGCTTTCGGCGGCGGCGGCGACCCGGGGGTGGCTGGCCATCAGGTCCTCGATCATGCCGCCCCGCTCCTCATCGCGGAAGTGGACGTAGAGCTTGTCGAACAGGCGCACCAGCTTGTGGCTGAGCTCGGCCGCCCAGGTGTGGGAGCCGCTGGCGCCCAGCTCGGGACGCGGCTCGGCGATGAAGGCGCGCAGGTCCTCGATCAGGCGGTCGAGCTCGCGGTGCTCGGCCAGGACGCGGTCGATCCACTCTCTCACCAGGGTCTCAGGCATCGGCGGTTCCTCCTTGGGCGGGCCGCCGGCTGGCGGCGGCGGGGGTTTCCCGGCGGACGCTGTTGCTACCGCACTGGGGGCAGCTGCGCTCAACGACCTGCTGCTTGTCGTACTCCACCGGGAACCGGTGCTGGCAGCGCAGGCAGTAGAAGGTCGTGGTCTCCACGGCGGTTTCCTCAGGACGCGGCGGCGGCCGGAGCGGCGGCCTCGACGGTGGCGGCGCCGGGCGCCAGCCCCTCGACGCCGGCGTCGATCGGGCCCAGACCCTTGTCGGCCAGGATGCGGCGGGTCTCGGCCACCTCCTCGGCGGTCACCTCGCGGAGCAGCCGGTCCAGCTCGCGCATCACGCGGGCGAACTTCTGGCCCTCGGCGGCGCTGATCCACTCGAGCTGCAGCCGCTCGGGCCGGATGCCGAGCTGCTCCATGCGGGCCCACACCTTCTCCACCCGCCGCTGGGTCCAGGTGACGGCGTCGATGTAGTGGCAGTCGGCGAAGTGGCAGCCGGAGACCAGCACCAGCGGCGCCCCGCGCTTGAACGCGTGCCAGATGAACTTCTCGTCCACCCGGCCGCTGCACATCGTGCGCACCAGGCGGACCGCGGGCGGGTACTGCAGGCGCGAGGTGCCGGCCGTGTCGCCGCCGGCGTACGAGCACCAGTTGCAGGCGAAGGCGAGGATCTTCTCC
>JBFGCA010000106.1:0-16970 GCA_041567315.1 Thermoanaerobaculia bacterium
CGGCAACCCCACCGCGGTGCGCTGGGTCGAGGAGGTGGCGGGGCTGTGCCGGCCCGACGCGGTGCGCTGGTGCGACGGCTCGGCCGCCGAGTACGCCGAGCTGGGGCGGCTGATGGTCCAGGCCGGCACCGCCATCCCCCTCGACCCCGCCCGCCGCGCGAACTGCCTGCTGGTCCGTTCCGACCCGGCCGACGTGGCGCGGGTCGAGGACCGCACCTTCATCTGCTCGGCGAACGAAGCCGACAGCGGGCCGACCAATCGCTGGCGCGAGCCGGCGGCGATGCAGGCCGAGCTGCGCGAGCTGTACCGCGGCTCGATGGCGGGCCGCACGCTCTACGTCGTGCCCTACTCGATGGGCCCGGTGGGCAGCCCGATCGCCGGCATCGGGTTCGAGCTCACCGACTCGCCCTACGTGGTGTGCAGCATGCACATCATGGCGCGGGTCGGCGCGCCGGTGCTGGCGGCGCTCGGCGACTCCGAGCGGTTCGTGCGCGGCATCCACTCGGTGGGCTACCCGCTCGCCGAGCCTAGACAGCCCGACCTGCCGTGGCCCTGCGACGCCAAGAACAAGTTCATCACCCACTACCCGGAGAGCCGCCAGATCTGGTCCTACGGCTCCGGCTACGGCGGCAACGCCCTGCTGGGCAAGAAGTGCCACGCCCTCAGGATCGCCTCGGTCGAGGCGCGCGACGAGGGCTGGCTGGCCGAGCACATGCTGATCCTCAAGCTCACCGACCCCCGCGGACGCTCCCGATTCGTGGCCGCTGCCTTCCCCTCGGCCTGCGGCAAGACCAACCTGGCGATGATGAACCCCACCATCCCGGGCTGGAAGGTGGAGACGGTGGGCGACGACATCGCCTGGATGAAGTTCGGCGCCGACGGCCGGCTGTGGGCGATCAACCCCGAGGCCGGCTTCTTCGGGGTGGCGCCGGGGACCAGCATGAGCTCCAACCCCAACGCGATGCTGGCGCTCGAGGAGAACTGCATGTTCACCAACTGCGCCATGACCCCCGAGGGCGACGTCTACTGGGAAGGGATGAGCGACGAGGAGCCGGCGGCGGCGGTCGATTGGCTCCGCCGCCCCTGGCAGCCGGACTGCGGCCGCCCGGCGGCGCACCCCAACGCCCGCTTCACGGCGCCGGCGCGCCAGTGTCCGGTGATCGCCCCCGAGTGGGAGGACCCGCGCGGGGTACCGATCAGCGCCATCCTGTTCGGAGGCCGGCGGGCCGACGTCGTCCCGCTGGTGACCGAGGCCTTCGGCTGGCGCCACGGCACCTTCCTGGGGGCGACCATGGCCTCGGAGAAGACCGCCGCCGCCGCCGGCCGGGTGGGCGAGCTGCGCCGCGATCCGATGGCCATGCTGCCCTTCTGCGGCTACCACATGGGCGACTACTTCGCGCACTGGCTCGAGACCGGCGAGGCGGGCGGCACCGGCGGCGAAGGCGAGTGGGGCAGGATGCCCCGCATCTTCTACGTCAACTGGTTCCGCCGCGACGCCGACGGGCGCTGGCTGTGGCCCGGTTTCGGCGACAACAGCCGCGTCCTCAAGTGGATTTTCGAGCGCTGCGAGGGTGAACAGGGGGCACGGACGACGCCGATCGGCCTGCTGCCCGAGCCGGAGGGGCTCGACCTCTCGGGTCTCGACGTGCCGGCCGCCGACCTCGAGGCCCTGACCGCGGTCGACGTCGAGGGCTGGCGGGGCGACCTGGACGACCTCGAGCGCCACTTCGCCGGCTTTGGCGAGCGGCTGCCCGCCGGCCTCGCCGAGGAGCTGGCGGCGCTGGGGCGCCGGCTCGGCTAGCCGCGCGGGCGTCCGGCCGGACCGCGCCGTAACCCTCTGGCTCTCGCCACCGATCAGGCCGGAAGCGACGCGAAGTTGAACATCGAAGGCACCAAAGCCCTGGTCCTGGGCGGCTCGGGCCTGGTCGGCCTGGCGGTCTGCCGCGAGCTCATCGGGCGCCGGGCCGGCGAGATCCAGATCCACAGTCTACGCCGCGAGGAGTCCGAGGAGGCGCGCGAGCTGCTGGCAGGCGAGGCCGCGGCGCGCGGCGTCGAGCTGTCGGTCTCCGGCGGCGACATCTTCGGGCTGGCCCGCGAGACGTCGCGCCGCGAAGCGGTCGGCGCCCAGCTCAGGCAGCTTACCGATGCCGACCTGCCCGGCTTCCTGCTCTACGGGCTGCTCGAGGAGAGCCGGCCGCGGGTGGTGATCGACTGCGTCAACACCGCGACCGCCATCGCCTACCGCGACGTCTACAGCGCCGCCGAGCGGGTGTGGGAGCAGCTCGGCGACGGGCCGCCGGCCGCCGAAGCGGTCGAGGGGCTGCTGGAGGCGCTCTACGTGCCGCGTCTGATCCGCCACATCCAGGTCCTCTACCGGGGGATGAGCGCGGTCGGCACCCGCATCTACATCAAGGTCGGCACCAGCGGCACCGGCGGGATGGGGCTCAACATCCCCTACACCCACTCCGAGGAGCGCCCCAGCCGGGTGCTGCTGTCGAAGAGCGCGCTGGCCGGCGCCCAGTCGCTGCTGCTGTTCCTGATGGCCCGCACCCCGGGCGCTCCGATCACCAAGGAGATCAAGCCGGCGGCGGCGATCGCCTGGAAGAAGATCGGCCACGGGCCCATCCACCGCGGCCGCCGGCCGATCCGCCTGGTGGAGGCCGAGCCGCGGCCGCTCGGTGAGACCTTCTCGACCCACGATCCCGAGGCGGCGCGCCTCACCGACCGCCTCCTCGAGACCGCCTATATCGACACCGGCGAGAACGGCATCTTCAGCCTCGAGGAGTTCGCGCTGCTGACCACCGCCCGCCAGATGGAGTTCGTCACCCCGGAGGAGATCGCCCAGTACCTGATCTTCGAGATC
This sequence comes from Thermoanaerobaculia bacterium, assembly GCA_041567315.1. Classification (GTDB taxonomy): domain Bacteria; phylum Acidobacteriota; class Thermoanaerobaculia; order Multivoradales; family JAHEKO01. The sequence continues at coordinate 2,864 of JBFGCA010000106.1, forward strand.
GAGGGCGGCAACACCGGTCACGACGTCATCAACGCGCTCGACAACGCCGTTCTCGGCCCCACCTACCGGGCCGGTCTGATGCGCCACTGGGCGCTCGAGCGGATGATGGAGTTCGAGGCCCAGGGCGCGACCCGCAGCGTCGCCTTCGAGATGCTGGGCCCGCCCCGCAACTCGAAGCTCCTGTTCGAGGCCCACCTGCTGCGCGAGGCGTTCGGCACCATGACCGCGGTCCGCAACTCGACCCCCGAAGAGGTGGCGGCCACCCTGGATCGCCTCCTCCGCGAACGGCCCGAGCTGGCCAATGAGGTGGTCTCGGTCGGGGTGCCGATCCTCCTCGACTCGGGCGAGCTGCTGCGCGCAACGGAGGTCATCTTGCCGGCCGGCGCCGAGCGGCTCGAGATCACTCCCGAGCGACTCGCGGCCTGGGTCCACGACGGCTGGGTCGACCTCAGGCGCGCCAACTGCGAGCGCTGGATCGCCCGCTTCCAGCGCATCCACGACGACATCGCCGCCATCCCCGAAGAGGACACCTCCAGCCGGCACCTGCGCAACCGCCGCTTCTGGGACGAGGAGAAGCGCATCCAGCCCGGCAAGATCGTCGGCTGGATCCTCTCGGTCGAAGAGCAGGGCGCCCGCATCAAGCGCTAGTGTTCCGTGCGGTAAGTTCCTTGTCACATCGAGAGCGGCGAAGCGCCCGCTGGGCAAGGCGCGACGAGCGAGCATATCGAGGCTATATGCGACTGAGGAGCAACGCCGCCCAGCGGGATGCAGCGCCGCTCGAATGTAGAGGAACTTGCCGCACGGGACACTAGCCCGACCGGCGGCCGGGGATTGCGCTTGGCCGGCCGGCGGTGGTATCACTGCCGCGTTTCCCAGCTCCGACGCACCGCGAGAGGTCGAGATGCCCCAAGACTACCGCTTCTTCGAAGAGGTCAATCGCAGCTTCAAGCGGGCGGCCGCCCTCACCAAGCACGACCCCGTGCTGCTGCGGCAGATCCGCGCCTGCAACAGCGTCTATCACGTCGGCTTCCCGCTCAAGCGCGACGACGGGTCGCTCGAGGTGGTCCACGCCTGGCGCGCCGAGCACAGCCATCACAAGCTGCCCACCAAGGGCGGCATCCGCTACAGCCGCCACGTCAGCGAGGACGAGGTCAAGGCGCTGGCGGCGCTGATGACCTACAAGTGCGCAATCGTCGACGTACCCTTCGGCGGCGCCAAGGGCGGCATCCGGATCAGCCGCCGCGGCTACACGGACAGCGAGCTGGAACGGCTCACCCGGCGCTACGCCTTCGAGCTCAAGAAGAAGAACTTCATCGGCCCCGGGGTCGACGTCCCGGCCCCCGACTACGGCACCGGCGCCCGCGAGATGGCCTGGATCGCCGACACCTACATGTCGCTGACCGCCGGCGAGCTCAACTCGCTGGCCTGCGTGACCGGCAAGCCGGTCGCCCAGGGCGGCATCCGCGGCCGCACCGAGGCCACCGGGCGCGGCGTCTTCTTCGGCATTCGCGAGGCGGTGAGCATCCCCGAAGACATGAAGCCGCTCGGCCTCCCGACCGGCATCGCCGGCAAACGGGTGGTCATCCAGGGCCTCGGCAACGTCGGCTATCACACCGCCAAGTTCCTGACCGAGGAGGACGCCGTCCTGGTGGGGCTGGCCGAGTACGAAGGCGCCATCCACAACCCCGACGGGCTCGACCTCGAGGCGGTGATCCAGCACCGCCGCGACAGCGGCTCGATCCTGGACTTCCCGGGCGCCAGGAACCTGGCCACCTCGGCCGAGGCCCTCGAGCTGGACTGCGACGTCCTGGTCCCGGCCGCCCTCGAGCAGCAGATCACCAGCGACAACGCCCCGCGCATCAAGGCCAAGATCATCGCCGAGGCCGCCAACGGCCCCACCACCTTCGACGCCAACGACGAGCTGTGGCAGCGCGGCGTGATGATCCTCCCCGACACCTATCTCAACGCCGGCGGCGTCACCGTCTCCTACTTCGAATGGGTCAAGAACCTCTCGCACCTGCGCTTCGGACGGATGCAGAAACGGTTCGAAGAGAAGGCCCACCGCAAGCTCCTGGGCGCCATGGAGCACGTCACCGGCACCGAGTTCGACGAGGCCGAGCTGGCCTCCCTGGTCGCCGGCGCCAGCGAAGAGGACCTCGTCAACTCCGGTCTCGAAGAGACCACCGTCCACGCCTACCGCCAGATCCGCGAGATCTGGAAACAGCAAGGCAACGACAAAGCCGACCTCCGCACCGCCGCCTTCATCTGCGCCATCGACAAGATCGCCGTCTGCTACCGCGACCTCGGCATCTTCCCCTAGTGTCCCGTGCGGCAAGTTCCTTTACATTCGAGCGGCGCTGCATCCCGCTGGGCGGCGTTGCTCCTCGGTCGCATATGGCCTCGATATGCTCGCTCGTCGCGCCTTGCCCAGCGGCCGCTTCGCCGCTCTCGATGTGACAAGGAACCTACCGCACGGAACACTAGCGGAGCCGAGAGCCACTCAGGCGGCGTAATCGCGGAGGCGGACGGGGAGGCGGCGGGCGCCCCAGGCGCCGGGGGCGGGGTCGAAGCGGCCGGCGCAGGGGGCGTGGCAGGCGGCGCAGCGGCCGTCGGGGGTGAGGTTCCAGGCGGTCATCACGTACCAGTCGCGGCCGATGAGGAGCTCGCCGCAGGCGTGGCAGTAGGTAGAGCCGCCAGCCTCGTCGTGGACGTTGCCGGTGTAGGCGTAGCGCACGCCGTTGCCGACGGCGATGCGGCGGGCGCGGCTGAGGGTGGCCGGCGGGGTGGGCGGGCGGTCCATCATCTTGAAGTCGGGGTGGAAGGCGGTGAAGTGCATCGGCACGTCGGGACCCAGCTCGTCGACCACCCAGCGGGTCATGGCGTCGAGCTCCTCGTCGCCGTCGTTCTCGCCCGGGATCAGCAGGTTGGTGATCTCGAACCAGACCTCGGTCTCGTGCTTGAGGTAGACCAGGGTGTCGAGCACCGGCTGCAGCTCGCCGCCGCAGACCTGGCGGTAGAAGCGCTCGGTGAAGGCCTTGAGGTCGACGTTGGCGGCGTCCATCGCCCGGTAGAACTCGGCGCGCGGCTCCTCGCAGATCTCGCCGGCGGTCACCGCCACCGTGCGGACGCCCAGCTCGTGGCAGGCGGCGGCGACGTCGATCGCGTACTCCAGGAAGATCACCGGATCGTTGTAGGTGAAGGCGACGCTGCGGCAGCTCAGCCGCGCCGCCGCCCGGGCGATGACCTCGGGCGAGGCCTGGTCGGCCAGGGTGTCCACCTCGCGCGACTTGGAGATGTCCCAGTTCTGGCAGAACTTGCAGAACAGGTTGCAGCCGGCGGTGCCGAAGGAGAGCACCGGGGTGCCGGGCAGGTAGTGGTTGAGCGGCTTCTTCTCGATCGGGTCGACGCAGAAGCCGCTCGAGCGCCCGTAGGTGGTGAGCACCACCTGATCGTCGAGCCGCCCGCGCACGAAGCACAGCCCGCGCTGCCCCTCGCGCAGCTTGCAGTAGCGGGGGCAGACGTCGCACTGCACCCGGCCGTCGTCCAGCCGGTGCCAGTAACGGGTGGGGACGACGCTCGGGTCGCGCTCGATCGGTACGTCCATCGACCTGGTGGGGGACCCCTTCCTAGGAAACCGCGGCTCGGGCCGCACGAATTCCCCGCACCGGCCGCGGCCACGGCCGGCGGCCCGCCACCCGGCGCGGCTCGCCTCGTCGCCGCGACTCAAGGTCTGCGGACTCGGCACCCGAGCCAGGTCCGCTCGGAGCCGTCCCGCTCACCACCAGCCCCGGCGATCTTCCGCCATCTCGCGCCGCTTGGCCTCGAGCAGCGCCCGCAGCCGCGCGGCCTCGGCCGGGTATCGTTCGGTGACGTCGTAGGACTCGTCGGGGTCGGCGGCGAGATCGAACAGCCAGGGGCCACGCGGCGTGAACGGGGCCAGCGGCCAGCCCATCGGGTTGCCGTAGAGCAGGCGCTGGCGGTCGTGGTACTTGAAGCGGCCGGCCCTGACCGCCCGTAGCTTGTCGATCTGGAAGAAAAGGAGCGCCTCGCGGGCCAGCCCGCCGGTGCCCGCCAGCAGCGGCGCCAGGCTCTCGCCGTCGATCACCCGGTCCGTCGGCGGCGGCAGCCCGGCCAGCTCGAGCAGGGTCGGGAAGATATCGATCCCCATCACCGGCTCGTCGATCACCCGGCCGGCGGCGATCCGACCCGGCCACCAGGCCACCAGCGGCACCCGCATGCCGCCCTCGAAGACGTCGAACTTGCGCCCCCGCGTCCCGCCCGGGCTGCCCTGGAACCAGGGCCCGTTGTCGCTGGTGACGAGGAGCAGGGTGTCGCCGGCGAGGCCCCGCGCGGAAAGCTCCGCGGCCAGCCGGCCGACGCTGTCGTCCAGCTCCTCGACCACGTCGCCGTAGAGCCCGGCCGGCGAGCGCCCCCGGCGGTCGGCGGCGGCGTGGAGCGGCACGTGCGGGAAGGTGTGGGGCAGATAGAGGAAGAACGGCCGCTCCCGGGGCCGGCCGAGGAAGGCCAGCGCCTCGTCGGTGTAGCGGCGGGTCAGGGTCTCCTGGTCGATCGGGTGCGCCTCGACCACCTCACCGTTGCGCCGCAGCGCCGGCCGGCCCTGATCGTTGCTGTGGAGCAGCCCGAAGAAGGAGTCGAAGCCGCGCTCGTGCGGCAGCGACGGCGAGAAGTCGCCGAGGTGCCACTTGCCGACGATGGCGGTCTCCCAGCCGGCCGCCTGCAGCGCCTCGGCGATGGTGATCTCTTCCAGCGGCAGCCGCCGGTTGCGTCCCCCGAGCCGCAACAGCAGGTCGCGCCAGGTCCACGGCGCCTGCACCACGTGGTCGAGCCCCGAGCGCACGGCGTAGCGCCCGGTCAGCAGCCCGGCCCGCGACCCCGAGCAGTAGGGCGAGGTGGCGTAGGCGTTCCGGAACAGCGCCCCCTCGGCCGCCAACCGGTCGAGGTGCGGCGTGCGAATGGCGTCACCGGCACCACCCCGTCCGTAGACCCCGAGGTCGCCGTAGCCCAGGTCGTCGAACAGCACCAGGACGACGTTGGGACCAGGCCGCCGGCCGCCGGCCCGAGCGGCGAGCCCGTCTAGGTACGTGGCTTTCGCCGCCACCCGCTCGGCGTCGTCCGCCTGACGCCACAGCAGCACCCTGGCGGCGGCCAGCGCCACGACGGCAAGCAGCAGCAGGGCCACCAGCCGGCAGCACCGCCCCACCGGCCGGCCCCCCCGATCGCCCCGGGGACCGCGGAGGCCGACCTCCGTTCCCTGTCGTCGTCGCGCCGCCATCCGATTCGCCCGCAGGCGCCGGGATGCTATCCGGAGCGGCCCACCCCGCGCCGCCGGTCCATCGCCACCGGCCTATTTGACTTCCCTCGCTGGCGGCCTTTAGGGTTCGGAGACGGGCGTTCTCCGGATCGGCCGCTCGCCGGCAGCGGAGCGGGCGGCCGGAAGCGACGGAAGATGCAGCGTATCGACAGCCCCAGTACCGCGCGGCGCCGCCGGGGCCGACTGGTGGCACTGGCGGCGATCGCGGCGATCTGGCTCGCCGGCGGGTCGCCGGCTGCCGCTCAGCTGGGACCCGACGAATGGTACGTCCGGCTGATCGTGCAGGCCGGCGCCCTCGAGGACCGGGGCAACCTGTTCGGACTCCTGGACGACAGCGTGGACGGCCCCGACTTCCACGATCTCGAGGAGCTGCCGCCCTTCGCGCCGCCCTGGCTGACCATCGTCTTCCCCCACCCGGAATGGGGCGACCAGGCGGGGAACTACACCACCGACTATCGCGAGGCGCAGCCCGGACGCGGCAACAGCTGGGACTTCGTGGTGGATTCCGACGTCCCCCGCCAGATCACCCTCAGCTGGCAGGGGCCGGCCGATCGGCTGGCGGGCATCCTCGCCCGCTCGACGCTGGAGAACGTGGAGACCGGCGAGACCGTCCAGCCGGTGGTGGGTGGCACCTACACCACCACCATGGTCGCCACCGAGCACCGCTTCAACTGGCGGACCGACAGCGAGTGCTCGGTGAGCCAGGCCCTGGTGGCGGGTCTGTGGCGGATGATCTCGCTGTCTTGCAACGCCGGGTCGCGCGACCGGGTGGAAGACGTTCTCGGCGACGACCTGGCGCCGGCCGACTACGGCAGCCGGTGGATCGTCTACTCGTGGGACCCGGTAGCCCAGAGCTACCTCGCGCTCGGGCTGACCGACGCGCTCGAGGAGGGGCGGAGCTACTGGCTCAAGACCCTCGACGCCGGGATGACGGCGCAGGTCGGGGACGGTCTCAACGGAGCGATGGACATCCCGCTGACCGCCGATCCGGCGGTCGGCCGCTTCAACCTCGCCGGTCATCCGTTCGACTTCGAGGTCTGCTGGGCCGACGCCCGGGTGGTCGACGGCGGCTCGGTGCTGACGCTCGACCAGGCCGACCCGCTGGACGGCAACGGCGACCGCGAGTGCTCGCTCACTCCCCCGGGCGCCAACTGCGTGATGTCCCGGCAGATGTACCAGTGGACCGGCGGCTCCTACGCGACCTTCGACGGCGAGACGCCGGGCTCGGAGGGGAGCCTGCTGCCGCTGGCGGGGCTGTGGGTCCAGGCCTTCCGCCCGGGGATCGCCCTGCGGATCCCGCAGACCCCGGGCAGCGGCTGCACTGCCGAGGCCGGGGGCGCCGGCGAGGCCGGGGCGCGGCGGGGCTGGCACGTGCGGCTGATCGCCAGCGCCGGCGAGCTGCGGGACGCCGCCACGGTGCTCGGCCAGCTGCCGGGCAGCCGGCACGGCCACGACCGGCACGATCTCCGCGAGCTGCCGCCCTACGCCAGCCCCTACCTGACCCTGGTCTTCCCTCATCCCGAGTGGGGGCAGCACGCCGGGGACTACGCCACCGACTTCCGCCCGCCGTCGCCGGGCCGCTCCGGCGACCGGTGGCGGTTCGAGCTGCGCACCTCGGCACCGGGGCAGGAGGTGGTCCTCAGCTGGCAGGGAGCCCCCGAGCACCTCGCCGGGATGCGGCTCGTCGACCGGTCCCTGGGGCGGGTGGTGCGGGTGCGGCCGGGGGAGAGCTACGCCTTCACCCCGCCGGGGACCCGCCACGTCTTCGAGTGGATCTCCCGTAGCGGCCGGTAGCGAGACCTGCCGCGCCCGCCACCGCGGGCCGGCACCTGCAAGGCCCCCCAAACCTCAGGAGAGCCGATGCCCACCGCCCGTGAGCTGACCGAAGCCGCCGTCGTCGACCTGATCGTCGGCGGGCTCGACAGCGTGCTCGCCGCCCGCGGGACGCCGGCCGCCGAGCCGCTGACCGGCTCCACCCGGCTGATAGGGCGCGGTGCGGCGATCGACTCGATCGGTCTGGTGACCCTGCTGGTGGACCTCGAACAGACCCTCGAAGACGAGTGGGAGGTCTCGATCACGGTGGCCGACGAGCGGGCCATGTCGCAGCGGCACAGTCCGTTTCGCACCGTCGAGACCCTGGCGGCGTATGCCTGGGGGCTGATCCGCGAGGAGACCGGGAATGGGTGAGCGCGAGGTGGCGCTGATCACCGGCGCCGGCCGCGGCATCGGACGCTTCCTGGCCGAGCACTTCCTGGACGCCGGCCGCCTGGTCGAGGGCTGCAGCCGGAATCCCGCCGAGTGGCAGCGCGAGGGCTACACCCATCACCAGGTCGACGTCGCCGAGGAGCGGAAGGTCAAGACGATGATCTCGTCGATCCGCAAGCGCCACGGCCGCCTCGACGCGGTGGTCAACAACGCCGGAACGGCGAAGATGAACCACTTCCTGCTGACGCCCGCCGCCACCGTCGACGGCGTCATGGCCACCAACTTCCGCGGCACCTTCCTGGTCAGCCGCGAGGCGGCCAAGCTGATGAAGGCCCGGCGCTACGGGCGAATCGTCAACCTCACCACCGTGGCGGTGCCGCTCAACCTCGAAGGCGAATCGGTCTACGTGGCCTCCAAGAGCGCGGTCGAAGCCCTGACCCGCGTCCTTGCCCGCGAGCTGGCCGAGTTCGGCATCACCTGCAACGCCGTGGGGCCCTCCCCCGTCGACACCGACCTCATCCGGGCGGTGCCCAGGGAGAAGATCGACCGCCTCGTCCAGAGGCTGGCCATCAAGCGACTCGGGACCTTCGACGACGTCGCCAACGCCGTCGACTTCTTCGTCAGGCCGGAGAGCGGCTACGTGACCGGCCAGGTCCTCTACCTGGGAGGCGTCTGAGTGAGCAGCGACTGGCTACGCGAGCGCATGGCCGGTTTCGGCGAGCGGCCCGCCATCGTCTGGCTCGGCGAAGCGTTCTCGTACGACGACCTGCTGCGTCGCTGGGAGGAGTGGAACGGACGCCTGAGCGAGCGCGGGATCGCGTCCGGGCAGGTGGTGGCGCTCGAGGGCGACTACTCGCCGAGCGCCTGCGCCCTGCTGCTGGCGCTGATCGGTCGGCGGGTCGTCGTGGTGCCGCTCACCGAGGCCGCCGCCGCCCACCGCGAGGAGTTCCTGGACGTCGCCCAGGTCCGCTTCGTGGTGAGCTTCGAGGAGGCCGGCGGCTGGCGGATCGAGGAGCGGCCGGGCGAGACCACCCATCCGCTGATCGGCCGCCTGGCCGAGCGCCGGGCCCCGGGGCTGGTGCTCTTCTCCTCCGGCTCGACCGGCAAGAGCAAGGCCGCGCTCCACGACTTCTGGGCCCTGCTCGAGAAGTTCGAGGTGCAGCGCCACGCCCTGACCACCGTCACCTTCCTGCTGCTGGACCACATCGGGGGGATCAACACGCTGCTCTACACGGTGTCCAACGGCGGTACCGTCGTGGCCCTCGACAGCCGCGATCCGGAGGAGGTCTGCCGGGCGATCGAGCGCTTCCGGGTCCAGCTGCTGCCGACCTCGCCGACCTTCCTCAACCTGCTGCTCATCTCCGAGGCCTACCGCCGGTACGACCTGTCCTCGCTCGAGCTCATCACCTACGGCACCGAGGTCATGCCCGAGGCCACCCTGCGGCGCCTCCACGAGCTGTTCCCCGACGTCCGGCTGCAGCAGACCTACGGCCTCTCGGAGCTGGGCATCCTGCGCTCGAAGTCCCGGGGCTCGGACTCGCTGTGGGTCAAGGTCGGCGGCGAGGGCTTCGAGACCCAGGTGCGGGACGGCACCCTGTGGATCCGCGCCCGCTCGGCGATGCTCGGCTACCTCAACGCGCCGAGCCCGTTCGACGAGGAGGGGTGGATGAACACCGACGACGCCGTCGAGGTCGATGGCGACTACATCCGCATCCTCGGCCGCAAGACGGAGATCATCAACGTCGGCGGACAGAAGGTCTACCCCGCCGAGGTCGAGGGCGTGCTCCTCGGGCTCGACAACGTCCGCGACGTCACCGTCTACGGCGAGCGCAACCCGATCACCGGCAGCGTCGTCGCCGCCCGCGTCAACCTCGAGCGTCCGGAGGCGGTCCGCGACCTCAAGAAGCGGATCCGCGCCTTCTGCCGGGACCGGCTGGCGCCGTACAAGATCCCCGCGCGGGTGGAGATCACCAGCGAGGAGCAGTACTCCTCGCGGTTCAAGAAGCGGCGGGCCCGGCAGGGCGGCGACGAGGCGGCACCCGCGAAACGCCCGTCCGGGCGGGCGCCGGACGGCTGAGGCGCGGCCGGCGTCGGAGATGCGGCAGGTTCGAGTCGCCATCGAGCCCGCGCTGCTCGGCGAGCACCGCCCGGAGGTCTGCTGGAGCTGGCGTCTGCTGCTCACCGGCATCGGCCTGCCCTGGCGCGAGGTGCCGGCCGGCGACCCCTCCTGCGACATCGCCTACGTGGGCGATCCGGCGCGGGCCGGGGGCGCGCGCCTCGTCGTCCTGGCCGATCCTGAGCGCTGGCGGCGGCCCGGGCTGCGCCTAGGGGGGATCGCCGAAGGCGTCGAGTGTCCCCATCCGCTCTACGAGGGCGAGAGCCCCGGCGCGCCGCTCGTCGAGGTGGTGGACGGCCGCCTGCTCTGCCGGCGTGACCTCCTTTTCGATCTGTTCTGGCTGGTCACCGGCCAGGAGGAGGCACACTGGCCCACCGACCGCCACGGGCACCTGCTCTTCGAAGGCGCCGGGGCCGACCCACCCGCCCGGCGGCTGCCGCGTCTGGCGCTGGCCTCGGCTCTCGGGGTCTTCCTGGAAGGCCGGCTCACCGCCCTCGGGGCGGGCCCGCCGCTGGCCCGGTGGCCCCGAGGCCGGCGGGCGGCGGCCTGCGTGGGGCACGACGTCGACTACCCGGAGGTCATCCGCTGGCTGGAGCCCTTGCGGATCGTGCGGCGCCGCGGCCCGGCGGGCCTGGCCGCGGCGGTGGCCGTCCTCACCGGCCGCCGCACCCACTGGCACTTCGACTCTTGGGCCGCGGACGAGAAGCGGCTCGAGACGCGATCGGCCTTCTTCTTCGTCGCCCGACGGGGGTCCCTCGTCGAATATGCCCGCGGTACCCCGGACCCCTTCTACGACGTGCGGTCGCCGCGATTCCGGCGGCTGTTCCGTCGGCTCGCCGGCGAGGGCTTCGAGATCGGTCTCCACGCCAGCTACCGGGCCTACCTCGGCGAGGAGCGGCTGGCGGCCGAAAAGCGCCGGCTCGAGGAGGCCAGCGGCGTCGAGGTGGCCGGCAACCGCCACCACTACTGGCACCTCGGTCCGCGAAGCCCGGAGTCGACCCTGCGGCTCCACGAGCGCGTGGGGCTGCGTTACGATACCTCCCTGACCCACGAGCGCTACGCGGGATGGCGGCGGTCGGTGAGCTGGCCCTTCTATCCGTTCCACCGGGGGGAGCGGCGGCAGCTCGCGACCCTGCAGATCCAGACCGCCTGGATGGACGACCACCTGTTCGGCCACCGGCGTCACAACCCCGACCCCCCACGCGAGCTGCTCGAGGGCCTCGCCGACACCGCCGCCGAGCAGGGCGGCTGCCTGCTGATCGACGTCCACGACTACGTCTGGGACGAGGTGCTCTTCCCCGGCTGGCGGAGCGCCTACCTGGGCCTGTGGCGGCACCTCCGCGAGCGCTCCGACTTCTGGTTCGCGACCCCGGGCGAGGTGGCGGCACACTGGATCGAACGCGACCGGCTGCTGGGCGAGCGCAGCCAGGGCCTGACGGGGTGAGCGAGGCGCCGTGAGAACGCTCACCCTGCTGCTCCTCGTCGTCTCGCCGCCTGTTCTCAAGCCCGTCATCCTGAGGTGGCTGCTGGGGGCCCGGGTCGGCCGGGGCGTGAGGATCGGCTGGCTGTCGGCGGTCACCGGGCGGAGCGTCCGTCTCGGCGACTACTGCGAGATCCGCGCCCTGTCGCTCGTCCGCTGCGACGGCGCGGTCGAGATCGGCGCCTACTCGGCGATCAGCAACCTGGTGCTGGTCTACGGCTCGGCCAGCTTCCGGGTCGGCGACCGCTGCTACGTCGGCCCGCAGTGCCTGATCAACGCCGACGAGGACGTCAGCCTGGGGAACCTGTCGGCGCTCGGTCCGCGGTGCATGGTCTACACGCACGGCGCCTTCCTGCCCTACACCGAGGGCTACTGGGTGCGTTTCGGCCCCGTCAGCCTCGGCGAGCGGGTGTGGGTGGCGGCCGGGGTCTTCATCCATCCGGGCGTCACGGTCGGCGACCACGTGTTCGTCAACTCGGGGGCGGTCGTCACCCGCGACGTCGAGCCCGGCCGGGTGGTGGAGGGGCAGCCGGCGGCACCGATCGCCGCCACCGACGCGCTCAAGCGGCGGATGACTCCGGCGCGCCTGGACGCCGCGGCCCGGCAGATGCTGGAGCGCTTCCGCCAGTCGGTGCTCGAGCGGGGGCTGGGCCTGGAAGTGGCCTCGCCCACAGCCGGCGAGCTGAGTTTCCGCCACCGGGGACGGAGCTACCGGGTCTCGCTGGTGCCGTCCGACGGAGCGACCGCGGAGGCCGCCGGAGCGGCCGCCGACCGCTGGATCGCCCTGGTCACACGGCCCGGCTGGGGTCCACCGCCCGGGGCCGGGCCGGCGATCCTGCTGGACCTGACGACGATGACCACCCGCCCTACCCGCGATCCCATCGCCAGGCGGCTGTGGCGCTTTCTGCGAAGCTACTACGGCGTGGTCCTCGAATATGAGACCTCCGGCCGGCGGGGACCCGGCTGAGAAATGCCCGGACGGCTCACGGCCGAGTACGCCGAGGTCGAGTACCAGCAGTTCCGGTCCGGCGGTGCCCTGCGCGCCACCCGGCGGGTGCTGGGGGTGCTGACCTGGCCGGTGACCTGGCCGCTGGGGATGCTGGCGCGGGTCTCGCCGACCGTCTTCCGCACCCTCTCCGAGCTGTTCGCCGGCGCGCCCTACGTCTTCGGCGTGGTCGTCCGCCAGGAGTTCTACCGTTTCGCGCTCAGGCGCTGCGGCCGCAACGTCTTCATCGAGTACGGCACCGTCTTCATCCACCGCGACGTCGAGATCGGCGACAACGTCCTCATCGGCCGCTACAACGTGATCCATCACTGCGACTTCGGCGACTGGGTGCTGACCGGGGAGCGGTGCACCTTCCTCAGCGGCGCCCGCCAGCATCGCTTCGAGCGCCGCGACGTCCCCATGGCCCTCCAGGGCGGCCAGATGAAGCGGATCTCGATCGGGCGCGACGCCTGGATCGCCTCCCACTCGGTGGTGATGGAGGACGTCGGCGAGGGCGCGGTGGTGGGAGCGGGGAGCGTGGTGACCCGGCCGGTGCCCGCCTATCGCGTCGTCGCCGGCAGCCCGGCGGTGGTGCGGCGCGAGCGGGGGGAGGCGGGCCGCGACGAGGGGGGCCGGGGCGGCCCTGCGGCCGACCCCACCGGCTGACACCCCGAGTTCCGCGCCGCCTCGACCAGTCTTGCTCCCAGGTCGCCTCGCGGCCACCGGGGGACCGCCCGGAAGACCTGCCGGATGTTATGAACGGAGCGTAATCGGCACATAGATCGGGGTCGATCTGCTGGCTCCTCCAGTTCTCCCGTCACCGGAGCCTCCCGGCGGGAGCGGCACGGCGTCTTCCTGACGATCTCCTGACGGGTGTTCTCTATCGTGGCAAAAGGCGGGATTAATAGCCTGCTGCGGTTGTCCCGGAACCGAATACCGGGTCGGGCTTTATCTGCTCTCCAGGAGACTACGGAGATGAAACACATCGCTCAGCGTCTCATCACGGCGGCTGTCTTGGTCACCGTCACGCTCTACGCCGCGCCGGCAATTGCCCAGCCGTGGGGATGCCCGTGCTCGATATGGGTCCCCACCGATACGCCGACGACCGCCTCGGCAACCGACAACAACGTCGGCAACAACGGAGGCGTCGAGCTCGGCGTCACCTTCCGGAGCAGCGTCGACGGATTCGCCACCGGGGTCAGATACTACCGTGGCGGCGCGCAGAACAGCGGCCCCCATATCGGCAGCGTCTGGGATCCGTCGGCGCCGGGCACCCCCCTCGCCCAGGCGACCTTCACCAACGAGACCACGTCGGGCTGGCAGCAGGTCGACTTCGCGACCGCCGCGACACTCGAGGCCGACACCAACTACGTGGCTTCCTACCACTCCGAGACCGACGGCTACGCCTTCGACCAGTGCTACTTTGATGACCCGGCAGCCCCATCCGGGGTCTGCGACCCCACTGACCCGGGGTTCCCGCCCGCTTTCTACGTAGCGCCCGTCGGCGCCGTGGACAACCCGCCGCTGCGCGCCCTGGAGGACGGCGAGCTTGGCGGGAGCAACGGCATCGCCGCATACTCAGATAACCCCACGTTTCCTACCGGTTCGTTCACCTCGACAAACTACTGGGTGGACGTCGTCTTCGCCGCCTGCGACGACGAGTACGCGCTCGCCGGGGGCACCGGGGGAGCCCCCGGACCCTGGCAGCAGTTCGCCCTGGCGTGCGATCCCGGCGCCGCCGACACGGTTGGCGACGTGCTGGGGGACGACGTCTCGGGGACCTATGACGCGGACTGGGTGGTCTTCGAATGGGACCCGACCACCCAGACCTACACCGAACTGACCCTCACCAGCTCGCTCGTCCAGGGGCGCGGCTACTGGATCCGGTCGCGAAACGCCGCCAACCTGGACTTCGGCGACGGCGCCTACGGCGTCATCAACTTCCCCCTGACCTCGGACGCCACCAACGGACGCTTCAACCTGGTCGGC